>CAKKRM010000055.1 GCA_919902735.1 Anaerolineales bacterium
CAACGCAAGGAAGAAGTGCAGGCTCAGTATGCGGATTGGATCAAGCGTAGTGAAGCTGTAATTCTCGTGGAATATAGTGGCGCGACCATGAAGTCCATCGATGCCATTCGCGCGAAAATCCGCGAATCGGGCGGTGAATTCCATATCGTCAAGAATACGCTCGTCCGCCGCGTGTTTGCAGAGAATGGCATGGAAGTCCCCAGGGATTACCTTGAGAAATCCACAGCCATCTCGTTCGCGTTCAAAGACCCTGCTTCCACCGCGAAAGCATTGACCGACGCAACAAAAGGCAATGAGTTCGTTAAAGTGAAAGGCGGTTTGATGGGCGGCAAAGCCCTCAACGCTTCACAGGTGAAGGCTCTTTCGGACCTGCCGCCGCTGCCCATTATGCGCGCAACATTGCTGGGCGTTTTGCAGGCTCCTGCCGGCAAACTCGTCCGCACGCTCGCAGAACCCGCACGCGGCCTCGCTGCCGTTATCAAAGCCCGCTCCGAGAGCGCGCAGGCGGCTGCCTAGTTTTCAATTTTTTGCGAGACTGTCTCGCAGAATAATCAAATTTCAAATTACTTAGCAAGGAGTGCTAAACAATGTCTGATAAGCTCGCAAAACTCGTGGATGAATTGTCCACACTTTCCGTTCTCGAGGCGGCTGATTTGGTAAAAATGCTCGAAGAGAAGTGGGGCGTTTCCGCCGCCGCTCCTGTGGCTGTTGCCGCTGCCGGCGCCGCCGCTGCCGCTGAACCCGTCGAAGAGAAGACTGAATTCGATGTGGTCATCAAGGATGCTGGCGCCAAGAAGATCGACGTCATCAAAGTCATCCGCCAGCTCACCAGCCTCGGCCTCGGCGAAGCCAAGACCCTCGCTGAAACCGCTGGTGGAAAAGTCCTTGCCGCTGTTGGCAAAGATGCCGCTGCAGAGGCCAAGAAGAAACTCGAAGAAGCCGGCGCCGTCATCGTCGTCGAATAATTTCTCTGGAACGATAAAAAGAGACCGTCCGCATGGATGGTCTCTTTTTGATTTG
>CAKKRM010000056.1 GCA_919902735.1 Anaerolineales bacterium
GCCCCCGGCTTTTACTGGCCGCGGGGCTGGTGGCTTTGTTTGTGGCAATTCCGCTGGTTTATATTTTCTTTCGCGCTTTCACAGGCGGCCCGGAAGTGTGGATGCGCCTCATCCAAACCCGCCTGTGGAAACTACTTGCCAACACCTTGCTGCTGACCGTTGCCGTCACAAGCGGAGCTGCATTGGTGGGCGTGAGCATGGCCTTCCTCACCGAACGCACCGACCTGCCGGGCCGCCAACTCTTCCGCTGGATGCTGGCCCTGCCGCTTGCCATCCCCGCTTACATTGGCGGGATCGTTCACCTCACCCTGCTGCGCCCGCGTGGAGGGGTGATTCCACAATTACTTGAATCATGGTTTGGGCAGCCTGTGCCAACGCCAAGTCCGTTGGGGTTTTGGGGCGCGGCATTTATTCTCACGTTGTTTACTTATCCCTATGTTTATTTGTTGAGCGCCGCCGCATTCCGCTCGTTGAATGCCTCACTCGAAGAAGCCTCGCGCACGTTTGGACGGGACAACTGGCATACCCTTTGGGAAGTGACGTTGCCCGCTTTGCGTCCCGGCCTGATGGCAGGCGCATTGCTCGTCGCTTTGGACATTCTGGCAGAGTATGGAACCGTGGCGTTGTTGCGCTACGAAACGTTTTCATCCGCCATCTTTGTGCAACTCTCAGGCAGGTATGACCGTTCCGCCGCATCCATTTTGAGCGGAGTATTAATCACCATTGCCATCATCATTTTATGGGGCGAATTACGTTTGCAAGGACAGGCCCGCTACACCCAAATGGACAGTCAGTGGCGGCCGGCCAACCCCATGCTTTTAAACCGTTGGAAGATTCCAGCCTTGCTGCTCGTCCTGCTGGTTGTCTCTGCAAGTTTGCTTGTGCCTGTTTTCGTTTTGGGCTACTGGAGCGTCACCGCCCTGTTTGATTCCGAAACGCTTTCTTCGATCATGCGTTCAGGCTCGCAGGGCTTTGGTGATTATGTCTGGAACAGCCTGTGGAGTTCGGCGCTGGCGGCTTTGATCGCGGTTGTGCTTTCCCTGCCTGTGGCTTTGCTGGCAGTCAGATATCCCAGCAAGTTATCACGCGCAATTTCTCGTTTTTCACAGATCGGCTATGCCATCCCCGGCGTGGTGGTGGCGCTCAGTTTGGTTTTACTCGTCAATCAATTTTTACCATTCCTGTACGCAACGCCGCTCATCGTGGTAATGGCATACGTGTTACGTCACATGCCGCAAGCCATCCGCGCCAGTGAATCAGCGTTGAATCAACTTTCCCCATCCATGGAGGAAGCCTCCCGCACGCTGGGGCGAACTTCCCTGCAAACCATCTTTCAAGTAATATTGCCGCTCATCCTGCCTGGTCTCATGGCGGGCGCGGCGCTGGTATTTTTAACATCGCTAAAAGAATTGCCCGCCACCTTGTTGCTTCGTCCCGCAGGTTTTGATACACTCGCCGTGCGCGTGTGGATCTGGGCCGAGGAAGGCTTTTACATACAAGCCGCTCCCGCCGCTTTGCTATTGGTGCTTGCATCCGCATGGCCGCTTTATTTCCTTTTACGCCGGGAACAAATCTTTAAATGAATGCTCTTGAACTTCACAACGTTTCAAAAAAATTTCCATCTGCCAAAACCCCGGCCGTGAACGATATTTCGCTCACACTTCGCACAGGTGAGATTCTCGCACTCGTCGGCCCCAGCGGATGCGGCAAAACAACCACCCTGCGACTCATCGCCGGGCTGGAACGTCCCGACAGCGGCTCGCTTCACATTAAGGGACAGTTGGTTGCCGACGATGGGCATTTTACTCCGCCTGAAAAGCGCGGCGTGGGCATGGTCTTTCAGGATCACGCGCTCTTTCCGCATCTCACCGTGTTTGAAAATGTAAAGTTCGGGTTAAAAGGCCAGCCTGCCGCAAAAGCCCGCGAAACCACGCTTGGCATGTTGAAACTGGTCGGCCTGGAAAATTTTGGCGAACGGTACCCGCATCAACTCTCCGGGGGAGAACGTCAGCGGGTGGCATTGGCGCGCGCGCTTGCGCCGCATCCCGTGCTGGTGCTGATGGATGAACCGTTCAGCAGCCTTGATGCTGACCTGCGTCACGAAGTCCGTGAGCAGGTGCGCGGCATTCTAAAAGCCATGTCTGCTACGGCGGTATTCGTCACCCACGACCAGGAGGAAGCGCTGTACATGGGCGACCGCCTGGCTGTTTTCCAAAACGGACATCTGGAACAAGTTGGCTTGCCAGAGGAAATCTTCCACGAATCTTCCACGCGTTTTGTGGCTGAATTCATGGGTGACAGTGACTTTTTGCCCGGCACCGTACAAAATGATGGAATACAAACGGAGCTTGGTCTGATCCCCCAAAAATTGAACCTCCCCGTTGATTCAGCGGTTGAAATTTCCCTCCGCGCCGATGATGTGGATTTTGACCAGAGCAATCATCCCAACGCATTGGTGCTTGCGCGTTTCTTCCGCGGCGCATATTACCAATATCGCCTGCGGCTTGCCTCGGGCAAACTCATCCACGCCTTCAAGCCGCACACGCAATCAATTCAACCTGGCACATCGGTTCATGCATTCATCGGCGCCGAACATCAAGTGACAGTCTTTCATAACGGGGCTGCGGTAGTGCGAGATTAATGCCGCGTTACGCAAACTGTTCCAGATTGACCGCCACCAACGGAAACGCTTCATCCACGAATTTTTCGAGGGCGGGGCGTTTTTTCATGTGGCTGTAATGCGAGGCCAGCCCGTAGATCGCCCAGGTGGCGACGGTGGCGGGAATATCGGTGGGGACTTTTGATTTTCGCAGCCAGTAGGAAAGCAGGTCGAATATCTGTTTTTTGATGGTTGATTCAACAAGCGATTCAAATTGATGGTGCGGCTGGGCACAGCTTGTATGCAGGCGGGCGAGGAATTCACACACGGCGAAGATCAAATTCCGCAGGTTATCCGCGCTGTAACTGCACACGTTCAAGGTGCGCTTTTCAATTTCCTGCATGAACATTTTATTGATGGAATGATCGAGCAGGGCGTATTTATCCTGAAAGTGCGCGTAAAAGGTGGCGCGGTTCACCTGCGCGTTATCGGTCACATCCTGCACCGAGATGCTCTCGAAGTTTTTTTCAGCGAGGAGATCCTCAAAGGATTGCAGGATCAGGCCGCGGGTGCGTTTGACGCGCGGGTCTAGTTTTTCATCGGGGTTCGGCAACATATCGTCTCCTTTGTTGCTTAGTCAACATTTGAAAGTCTTTGTTGGTTGACTTTCAGATGGGGGCTTGGTAAATTAGACAACATCTGTTGTTTACACAACGGATGTATAAAAGATACCACCTCGGTGGAAATTTGTCAACTAAAAGGAGAAATAAAAAATGGAAATTGCTTTTCTTATCGGACGCATCATCGTTGGTTTGTACTGGCTCAACGGGGCCGTCACCCACTTTACCCAGACCAAATCCATGGTGCCTTATGCAAAAATGAAGAACGTCCCCATGGCTGAACTCGCTGTACCTGGAACGGGTGTGCTTTTACTGCTCGCTGCATTGAGCATCATTACGGGCCTTTACCCGATCATTGCTGTTGCCTTGTTGGTGATCTTCCTCGTCCCCGTCACCTTCATGATGCACAGCTTCTGGACCATTGAAGACCCCATGGCAAAGATGAGTGACATGGTCATGTTCACGAAGAACATCTCCATGCTGGGATACACCCTCATTTTGCTTGGCATCCCCCAGCCCTGGGCTTTAAGCCTCGCCATCTAATTCAACACATATAAAAAGGAAGATAGAACATGAACGTAACAATTATCGGAGCAGGCAACATGGGACGCGGCATCGGAACCCGCGCAGCAGCGGGCGGTCACTCGGTCACTTTTGTAGATGCGAACCCCGAAGTGGCCGAGAAGACTGCGGCAGATGTGAAAGCCGCCGCAAAAAATGGCGCAGTGGTTTCTGCCGCGAGCCTCGACGCTGAACTCGGTGACGTGGTTGTGCTTGCAGTGTGGTACGGCACCAACATCGAGATCGCCAAGCAACTCGGTACGAAACTTGCTGGCAAGGTCGTCGTTGATATTGCCAACCCGTTGAACTCCACCTACGATGGCCTCGCCACCGCGCCCGATTCATCCTCCGCGGAAGATTTAGCGAAGGCCGTTTCGGCTGGCGCAAAAGTTGTGAAGGCTTTCAACACCACCTTTGCGGGCACGCTCATCACTGGTGAAACGGCTGGTCAGAAACTGGATGTCTTCATCGCAGGCGACGACGCTGATGCCAAGAGCAAGGTTTCGCAATTGGTAACAGACGGCGGTATGCGCGCCATCGATGCTGGCCCTCTGCACCGCGCCCGCCAGATCGAATCCATGCAGTTATTGCACATCACTTTGCAAGGCACGCTTGGTAGTAATTGGGGCAGCGCTATAAAAATTCTGGGATAATGTAAAATGAGTGCAAAGTCAGGAGACTTTGCACTCCAAATAGTTTTTAGAGGTATAGCATGAACGCACAAACAAACTCCCCCGCTCAAAAGGAATTTTCGATTCATCCCGCCACCGCGCTTGGTCACGTCTCGTTGACAGTTTCCAGCCTGGAGAATCAACTCGTGTTCTACCAGCAGGCGCTCGGATTCAAACTCCACTGGCGCGAAGGAAACAGAGCCGGTGTCGGCGCGGGCGGCGCGGACTTGCTCATCCTTACCGAAGAACCCAACCTGAAAAAATATCGCGGCGTAACAGGTCTGTATCATTTTGCCGTGCTATTCCCCAACCGCCGTGAACTCGCCATTGCAGTCGCGCGTTTGTACGAGTTGAAATACCGCAACCATCCCACCGACCATATCATGACCAAGACCACCTACCTTGACGATCCCGAAGGCAACGGCATTGAACTGTACTGTGAGTCACCCGAAGATGGGACATTCATCATCGAGAAAAATGATTTCGTTACACGCCGCACAGACGGTACATTAAGCAGTGGCCGTGAGCCTTTGGATGTGGAAGCATTGTTCAAAAATCTAAAAGAAGATGATCGCTTGGATGCCCCCGTTCCTCCCGAAACACGAGTCGGACACGTTCACTTGCATGTGCGAAATGTGCAGGAAGCTGTGGATTTTTATCACGGCATCATCGGTTTTGATGTGATGGGCATGTCCAGCGCTTTCCAGGCCGCCTTCATCTCTGCGGGCGGATATCACCACCATCTCGGACTCAATGCCTGGCAGGGTGAAGGCGCGCCGCCCCCGCCCGCCGACGCAGCCGGCCTGCGTCACTTCACCATAGACTTCCCCGATCAACAAGCCCTGGACGAAGTCATTGCCCGGGTCGATGCAGCAGGCCTCCCGTCGAACAAGACCGAGGGCGGCCTGCTCCTCCACGATCCATCCCAAAATGGAGTCGTATTAAGAATGAAAAGCTAATATCTGTAATCCGGACTCCACCAGCTCGTGTGCCCGATAGGATATGCTGATGGGAATTTCGGGCAGCCAGCTGCCCGACTCCAGAGTTTTCGTGAAATACCATATTCGAATCTCCCTATGCTATAATAAAAATGCAACGGAACATCTTCCATTGTTACGGGGATGACAGGCTTCGACGGGAGAGGCTGGTTCCGGAATGCGAGCCGAGCGCGCACCGACCTCGATAAATCAGTGCAAACTTTAAGTGCCAACCGCACTTCATACGCTGCTATGCCCCTCGCCGCCTAGTCGGTGAGAGCGTAACAGTCTGATATCTTCGGATGTCACGTCCGCCGGCACCGTCTTCTACCGGGTGACGGACCGGGCGAAACAAAGGTAGAGCGCTGCGTATGACTCTGCTAAATACGCCTAAGATCAGCAGATGGTCACAGAGTTACCTGCCCGCCGAGATCTCTGTGATGACTAACTTCGGCAGGCTACGCTCGTAGATTTCCGAGGGTCGAATCTTTCGGACGCGGGTTCAATTCCCGCCATCTCCACACCCATTCGACCAGCAGTTATACTGCTGGTCGAATTCCATTAAACGGAGAACCCATGAAAAAACCATTTTTATTGATCGGATTCCTCACCCTCACAGTCGCCTGCCAAAGCGCCACTCCCACGCCCATACCACGCGAAGCGTCCACGCCAACGCCAACGCTTCCCCCTACGCCTGTGCCTGCCACAACAACCCCAACAGATACGCCGCTGCCAACCCCGCCGCCACTTTACTTCAGCGACGAATTTGACGCCCCCCCAGCCTTCTGGCAATTCTTCCAAACCGGCGGAACAGATTCTCCCCTCAGCGCTTTTGAAAACGGCGCCCTCCGCATCGACATCTCATCTCCCGATACCTGGTATCTTGGAATTCACAACGCGCATACCTACTCGAATATATTTATCCGCGGAAAAATATCAGCCAGCCCCAGCGGCTCCGTTGGACTCGTCTGCCGATATAACGAAGCACAGGGATGGTACGAGTTCAACATCGCCAGCGACGGAACGTACAGCGCATTGTTCGGTCAATGGCTTGCGCCCGGCATTGCAAAATACATCCCCCTCGCCACAGATGCGAGCAACGGACTTAATCCCGGAAACATCAACTCCGAGATTGGCCTTTCCTGTCAGGATAACTTCATGATTTTGTACGTCAACGAAACCCTGCTTCGCAGGCTGGATGTCACCAAGTACGGACTCGCCGAAGGGAGCATCGGCGTCACCGCCGCCTCCTTCATTGAAACTCCCATGACAGTTTTCTTCGATTGGGTGAAAGTCAGCCAGGAATAAGCAGGGGATGTTCCTCTGTAAAAAAAGTACCCCGCGAGCTATGAACTCGCGGGGTACTAAATCGAATATTCACAATTAATTATCAGTAGTTCACGAAAACGCAACATGGGTATTGCGGCAAACGACATCAGC
>CAKKRM010000057.1 GCA_919902735.1 Anaerolineales bacterium
TTTTTGCCAGATTCTACTCCTTTCTGCTACTACCCCACCAAATCCCAGAGAGCCCTTTTATTATTGGGATACGCCGTCTGAGATGAAGAAGTTCATGGAGGATGAATGGGAGGATTTCGAAAAGTTGGAGGAGGATGTTTACAAAAAGACTGGCTCGCTGTGGGCCTCTGCCAATGCGGATGCGCGCGTGCGGGTGCGGGTGAAGATGCTGATTACAAAATGGATTTCAGGTAAAATTGACCTTGAGCATTTCGTGGAAGGAATATGAAAACAAAAGTTTTACTTAATCCCTATTCAAATCGTTGGAATTCGCAAAAGCGCTGGACTGAAGCGGAAACCGCCCTGCGCGCCGCGGGTGTTGATTTTGACCTGTCCATTTCCGAGCACGCCGATCATCTCGTGGAGCTGGCGGCTGATTCTGTAAAACAAGGTTTTACCACGCTGATCGTGGCCGGCGGTGACGGTTCAATTGGCGAAGTTATTAACGGAGCCGCGCAAGGCTGGGATGAAAAATCTCCATTCCCGATTACGCTTGGCGTTATCCCATTGGGCACGGCGAATGATCTTTGCGACAATATTGGAATTCCCCGCGATCTTTCTGCCGCCGCGCAAATGATCGCAAAAGGAAAGACGCGCGGTCTGGATTTGGGGAAGTGCAATGAGCGCTATTTCCTGAACAACTCTGCGGCTGGTCTGGAACCGTACGTAACTACAAAGCAGGAAAAGATCAAATGGATATCCGGAGTGCCTCGTTACCTCGTCGCCGCAGTGCAGGCGATTATGGATGGGCCAAGCTGGAACGCCAGGTTGGATTGGGATGGCGGTTCGTATGAGGGTGCGCTTAGCCTGGTTTCGGTGGGCAATGGGCCGCGTACGGGCGGCATCTTTTATATGACCCCTCATGCCGATCCATTCGATGGGAAACTTACTTTTGTTTATGGATATCGAAGCACGCGCATGGGTATGTTTCAGGTTTTGCCAAATGCCATGAAACCAGGGAAAGGTAACATGGTTGAAATGGAGGGCATCCATGAGTTTCATTGCACGCGCTTGAAAATCCATCTCGATACACCCTCCCCTGCGCATACGGATGGCGAGGTCTTCGATGCCTGGCTGACTGATTTCGATTATAAAATTTTCCCATCTGCTGTTCAAATGCTGATAGTGGATAAAAAGTAAGTGACAATTCTTAACGCGAATTTACCCTGCGGCAGGATGTCGCTAATGGGCGAATGACGCGAATTTTCAGAAAACATTGGCGAAATTCGCCCAATTCGGGCTATTCGCGTTAAAAAAGCGCTTCAGTTGCAGGCTTGAAAATTGCCATCACTTACAAACTCACCTTACGCGATTTTGAAAAAAAGTGATGTCGTTCCCCATTCGGGGACGATGTGCGAGCCGCGCACTTGGTTT
>CAKKRM010000058.1 GCA_919902735.1 Anaerolineales bacterium
ACAAGCCCTGCAATCGGGCGCAACGGAACTTGACCTCAGCAACGAATACAACGCTCCCGATGAAAAGAAACTCACCGAGTTGCCAGAGTCTATCGGGAAACTTACGCAATTAAAGTCGCTGAAAATTTCCTATCACAAACTGACGACCCTGCCAGACTCGCTCGCGCAAGCGCAACTCACGCAGTTGACAGTACTGGATCTCTCCGACAACCAACTGACCACCCTGCCACCCTCGCTGGGACAACTCACGCAGTTGACAGAACTGAATCTCTCCAACAACCAACTGACTACATTACCAGAGTCTTTAGGGAATCTCAAACATTTGGAAACACTCGGAGTTTGGTCTAATAGACTAACTTCAATTCCAAACTTTGAAAAAGGACTTCAATCACTTACATCATTATTTTTGGACGGGAACTCAATTACAAATTTGCCAGAGTCTTTTGATCTTCCAAACTTAGTAAGACTAGGACTAGGGGAACAAGGACTTGGAGGCAATCCTCTTAAACAATTTCCTACATGTATAAGAAAAATGAAACATTTACAGGAGTTAGATATCGCAAGGTGCGAGTTGATAACAATTCCTGAATGGCTAGGAACATTGGGTGAATTGGAGAAGATTACTCTTTACGGTAATAGCCTTTCTGACCTTCCCCCCTCTCTCGCCCAACTTGAGCATTTGAAAGAACTCAAACTCGGCGACAACCCCCTCAACCCCGCCCTGCAAAGCGCATACAAACAAGGTCTGGACGCAGTCAAGGCATACCTCAGCAGTCTGGAAAACGCCGAACCGCTCTACGAAGCCAAACTCGTGCTGGTCGGCGAAGGCAACGTCGGCAAGACCACCTTGCTCAAAGCCTTGAAAGGCAAGGCAGGCGAAGCCCCGCAGGAACACGAACCCACCACGCACGGCGTCGAAATTGACATTCACGGTCTGCGCCTGCTTCATCCAACGCAGAATGGAATCGAAATCCAACTCAACGCCTGGGATTTCGGCGGGCAGGACGTCTACCGCGTCACGCACCAGTTCTTCTTCAGCCGCCGCTCACTCTACCTGCTGGTCTGGGAGCCGCGCCGCGGCGTCCAGCAGGGTCAGGTGGAAGACTGGCTGAACATGATCCGCCTGCGGGTCGGCGACGACGCGCGCGTCATCATTGTCTCCACGCACTGCAAAACGGGCGAGCGCATCGCACGCATCGACCAGCCCGTCTTCAAACAGCAATACGGCGACATGATCGTCGGCTTTCACGAAGTGGACAGCCTCGTCCCCGACGAAACCACAGGCGAGATGGTCGGCATCGCCGAATTGAAAAAGGTCATCGCCGAACACGCCTCAAAACTCGAACAAATGGGGATGGGCTTCAACCGCGACTGGAAAGCGGCGCGGGATGAATTAATGCAACGTCCAGAACCACGTATTGCGTATTCCGTATTCCGTGAAGTCTGCGCGCGTCATGGCTTGATGGAGATTGATACAAGCACTTTGGCGCACCTCATGCACGACCTCGGCTACATCGTCCACTACTCTGACGACGAAAAACTGCGCGACGATGTCATCCTCAAACCCGAATGGCTCACCAAAGCCATCGGCTTCGTCCTCGAAGACCGCAAGACCCAAGAGTTGGATGGCATTCTGCCAGATAATCGCTTGTATCAAGTCTGGCACGATCATCCATTCAAAGACGAACCGCAACGTTACACGCCCGATCTCTATCCCTTCTTCCTGCGCTTGATGGAAAAGTATGACGTTTCATATCGCTTACCAGAAGGCGACGCGAGTCTCGTAGCGCAGCACGTTCCACAAACCCGTCCGAGTTTGCCATGGCAGCCAGAAGAGGAACCAAAAGACAATCAGCGCAGGCTTGGCATGGTTTGTGTGATGGATGAAGCGCCCCAGGGACTTATCCCGTGGATGATCGTCCGCACCCATGATTATGCTTATCCCGTTGGTAAGCACAGCCTGCACTGGCAAAAAGGGATGTTCCTGCGAAATAACAGTCATGGTGAAGCCATGCTCGAATTGCGCGGGCGCGAGTTCCACATGTACGCGGAAGCTGTCTGGCCCGAATATTTTATGAACCTTCTGCGCCAGCGGTTGGATAAACTCATCACCGATAACTGGCCCGGCTTGGAAGGACACTATTCATTCACCGTGCCTTGCAAGAACAATGCGTGCGAAGGTCGCTTTGAAATTGCGGCGTTACGGACTTTTTTGAATGAAGGCGACGATACAATCCGCTGTCAGAAATGCCGCGAACGCCAGGATATTATCGAATTGCTCTATGGTTTTGAAGACTATGATCTCCGCGAGAATATGACAACACTTCAACGAACCGTCGAGCACGGCTTTGCGAATGTCGGTGACGAATTCGAGAAACTACGCAGCCAGATCGCCAACGGCTTCTTGAACGCAATGAAGGCAATGGCAAATGAAGCCAAGAATGGTCCGCGCTTATTTACGATCGAACCTGTGGATGGAAAATGGCAATGGATCAACAAGAAATACAAATTACAACTTTGGTGCGAAGCCGAAGATTGCCAACATCCCGTCTATGATGGATTGGGCGTTTACGAATTCAAGATGACGAGTGAGTGGGTCGCTCAAATAGCACCATACGCCAATTTCATCGTTGGCGTGATGAAAACTCTCCTGCCAATGGTCGCACCGTCAGTAAATGTGTTGTTCGGAGCAGGCAAGTTCGATCAGTGGGAATATAAAGACCAATTGAGTTTGCTCCAAACATCGCTCAGCAGTGTCCTGCCAGAAGGAATCAAAGTCCATGACCCAGGACGTTTGAAGGATGGTGTGCTTACTGAATCGGAACGGTCTGGTCTTTTGGCTTTGCATAGTTTCTTGCGCGAGGTTGATCCAAACCAGGAAAGAATAGGGTTGTACCGTATTCCAACCTACACTGGTGATTTCACATGGGTATGCAAGAAGCACTACGACTTGATGCAGTCTAATATTCCTGATGTCATTTCATCCCACGATTGAACCCGTCCGCGTGACGAACAAACGTCAGGAATTCATGTGGGTGCATGAAAGGTTTGCGGGAGAATATTAAACTCTCAACCATGACTCCCTGAGCGATAGCGAAGGGTCTCTACCGCGACATAAGAGACTCTTCGGTCGCAGAGAGCACGCTCCCTCAGAGAGTCATGACAGCATGATTCCCTGAGCGACACTGCGCCGCACTGCGTTTGTTGCAGTGCAGGTGTAGCGAAGGGTCTCTACCCCTGAAATCAGAGACCCTTCGGTCGCGAAGAGCACGCTCCCTCACATCGTCCCGATGTCCTTCGGGAGGGTGACACGCTCTTACAAACTCCCCGCATACCCATCCGCCCTCATATCGCTGCCCGCGCACAACACGCCAGTTTCCGCATCGCGCAGAATCACCTGTCCCCTGCCGAAGAGCGCGCGCTCATAACCTGTCACTTCATACAATGGATGTCCCAGCTTTTGCAGGGCGTCCATTGTTTCTTTTGGCATGCCTTCTTCAATGGCGACGCGCCCGCCTGCTTCGTCTACATCGATGCAGAAGCGCGGCAAATCCAAGACAGATTGCGGATCGAGTCTACCGTCCGCCAAAGCGGAGAGTACTTGCACGTGTCCCTGCGGCTGCATGAATCCGCCCATCACGCCGTACGAAGCATACAAAGAATTATCAGACTCGCGAGTGACCATCGCAGGAATGATCGTGTGATACGGGCGTTTATTCGGCGCAAGCGCGTTGGGATGATTCGCATCGAGGCTGAAATTATGTCCGCGATTTTGCAGGGTGAAGCCCCAGCCCTTCGGCGCCATGCCCGTGCCAAAGCCCATGTAATTGCTGTTGATGAACGAGCACGCATTCCCGAACCCATCCACCACGCTGAGGTACACGGTGTCGGAAGATGAAACGGGAGCGCCGCGCAAAAAATCAAGTGTTGCGTGTTTCATGTTAATTAGTTTGCGGCGTTCGTTTGCATATTCTTTCGATAGCAACTCAGCCATCGGGATTTTTGAGAACGCGGGGTCAGCCACATACCATTTCGCATCCGCAAAGGCCAGGCGCATGGCTTCGATCATCAAGTGCATTTTTTCAGTGGATAATGATTCAAGCGCTGCAAGATCAAAGCCTTCCAAAATATTCAATGCGATCAAGGCCGTGATACCCTGTCCATTCGGCGGACATTCATACACACGCAACCCGCGATAATCCACCGAGATGGGAGACTCCCATGTGGACACATGCGATGCGAGATCATCGGCGGACATGCATCCGCCCGCCTCTTTTATCACGCGGACAATTGATTCTGCAATTTGACCCTGGTAAAACCCCTCAGCATTTTTCTCGGCCACAACGGACAAAGTCTTCGCCAGCCCCGGGTTGCGGAAAATTTCTCCAGCCTTCGGCGCACGCCCGTCAATGGTCAACTCACTTCCATTCAACGCGGACTTCAACTGCCTGTCCGCGCCGCGTGACCAAAAGTAGGATGTGAACGGCGCAACGGGAAAACCCTCGTCCGCGAGACGGATGGCAGGCGCAAGGATTTCCGCCATTGAACGCGAGCCGTGCTTTTCGATCAGGTCACACCAGCCTGCACATGCCCCAGGGACAGTGACCGTGTGTGCGTGGAACGGCGGCAATGATTCAGCGAAGAGTCCCTCACGCTTTAGCCGATCCATTGTCAGCGCGGAAGGAGCGCGGCCCGATCCATTCAAGGCAGTCACTGCTTTTGTCCGCGCGTCAAAATACAAGGCGAACATGTCGCCACCAATCCCCGTGGAGGTTGGCTCGGTCACGTTCAGCGCAGCAGCGGCGGCCACAGCGGCATCCGCGGCATTGCCACCCTTGGAAAGAATCTCGATGCCCGCAGCAGTTGCCAGCGGCTGGGATGTGGAAACAATGCCGCGACGGCTGTACACGGGGGAACGGCGGGAGTTGAAGGTGGGAGTTTTCATGTGGGCCTCTTTGGGGTTGCTGAGCGCTGAGCGCTGATGGCTAAAGATAGCGTTCAGCTTTCAGCGGTCAGCCAGTGCTGCTCGAAGTATAATTCCATTCAATGCTGATAGCTGAACGCTGACAGCTACAAGCTGATAGCTTATAATCACCCCATGAAAGACTTCCGTCAACTCAAAGTGTGGGAAAAGGCTCATCAACTGGCGGTGGCTGTGTATAAAGAGACAAAAGGATTTCCAAAAGAAGAATTGTACGGTTTAACCTCCCAGATTCAGCGATCAAGTATGTCCATCCCAACCAATATTGCCGAAGGATGCGGCCGAAACACAGACGCGGACTTTGCTCGTTTTCTTCAAATTGCCATGGGCTCCGCCAGTGAAACCGAATATCAATTACTACTTGCTCACGACCTCGAATTTCTCACAAACGAACAATACCAAAAACTAAATGCCGATGTCACGGAGGTAAAACGAATGCTCACATCCTTCATCCAAACCTTGCAGGCTGACCGCTGAAAGCTGAACGCTATATGACAGAAACCTACGACTACGTCATCATCGGTTCAGGTTTCGGGGGAAGTGTTTCCGCCATGCGTCTGACGGAAAAGGGCTATTCGGTTTTGGTTCTTGAAAAAGGCAAACGATTCAAAGACAGTGACTTCGCCAAATCCAACTGGCAGTATTGGAAATATCTCTGGCTGCCAGCCCTGCGCGGACATGGAATTTTGCAGATCAGCCTGCTCAAAGGGGTGATGGTTCTGCACGGCGCGGGTGTGGGCGGCGGGAGTTTGGGCTATGCCAATGTGTTGGAAATCCCAACTGATGAAACATTCGCCACGCCTGCGTGGAATCAAAATGTGAGATGGGGTGAGGCGCTCAGAAAGCATTACGAAACCGCCAGGAAAATGCTGGGCGTTTCGCGCAACCCCAGGCTGTGGAAGGCAGACCTTCTATTAAAAGAGATAGCCGAAGAGCGCGGCATGGGGCACACCTTCCGTGCGACGGAGGTGGGCGCATTTTTCGGGGAGGAGGGAGTCACAGTTGCTGACCCATTTTTCAGCGGAGAAGGACCCGAGCGGGCGGGATGTCAACATTGTGGCGGATGCATGGTGGGATGTCGTCACAATGCAAAAAATACATTGCCCAAAAATTATTTATATTTCGCAGAGAAGAACGGCGCGAAGGTGGTTGCGGAAGTGGAAGTGACTAACGTCAGACCGTGGACGGTGGACGGTGGACGGGAAAACATGGTCGACGGTCAACCGTCCACCGTCAGATACGAAATTACCTTCCGCGATTCCACAAAACTTTTCAAGCAAACCCAAACCGTCCACGCAAAGAACGTCATTTTCGCGGCGGGCGTGATGGGGACGATGAAATTATTATTGAACCTGCGGGATGTGAAGAAGTCGCTGCCGAAACTTTCGCCGCGGCTGGGTGACGTGGTGCGCACAAATTCCGAAGCCCTGCTTGGTTCGATTGCGCGCAGGTCGGATGTCAACTATTCGGAAGGCGTTTCGATTTCATCCATTTTCAATGCGGATGAAGTCACACGCATCGAACCTGTGCGCTACCCGGACGGTTCCTCGCTCATGCGTTTTCTCGGCGCGCCGCTCATTTCGGATGTAACGAGCATCTCCGCGCGCATTTTCCGTTCATTCACCTGGGTCTTTCGCAACCCAATGGATTACCTGCGCGCGATGGCTCTTCCGGGCTGGGCACATAACATGACCATTTTGCTCGTCATGCAAAATGTGGATAACTACATGAAGCTCCGCATTGGGCGAAGCCTGCTCACGCTCTTCCGCCGCGGGCTGGTTGCCGAACGGGAGAGAGACCATGAGATCAGCGCGCGCGTGGATGCAGGCCATGATGTGACCCGCGAATTTGCAAAGCGAATCAATGGCGCGGCGCTTGGTTCCATCACTGAGAACGTATTCAACCTGCCCACCACCGCGCACATTTTGGGCGGAGCGCCCATTGGAAAAAACGCTGACAATGGCGTGGTGGACGAGAACTTTGCCGTTCACAATTACAATGGTTTATTCATCATCGACGGTTCGATCATGCCTGCCAACCCCGGTGTGAATCCATCGTTGACGATCACTGCGCTGGCGGAATACGCCATGAGCAAAATCGAAAGGAAGCAAGTAGACAAGTAGACAAGGTACATCAACTTGCAACTTGTAACTTGCAACTTGTAACTTGCAACTGTTCTTACCGAATTGGTTCCAAAAAATAATTGGGGAAATTCAACGGCGCCTCGGCAGACCAGCCTTCGCGTCCATCCTTCATGCGGAGCTTCCACCATAAATACGCCCTCGGAGGGTCCCCCCCCTTTACTGTGCAAACAGGGCCGCCGATCACTTCCATTTCTGTGCTGGGGCGGTTCGTGTGTTGGATCGTATAGTGCAAACCAGGACCCGTGCGGAAGTTCAACCAGTCCAGCACGCGCACGGTGACACCCACTTGAATATAAGTGGGGTTTGCGGGGCATTCATTCGCTTCGGGAGGAAGCGGCGTTTCAGCAGGGGTGATTTCTGTAGCGGGTATTTCAGTGGGCGGGGTTTCAGTAATTTCAGGAGATGGAGTTGATGAGGCGGTTGGCGTGATGGTCGGCTCATGCGTCGCTGTGGGCGTGGATGTAAATGTCGGCTGCATCGTCTTCGTCAGTTGGAGTGTGGCGCTTAATTCCAGCACAGCAGGCCGTCCGCCACTCTCCCGCAGTAACAGCACAATCAAAATGATCGTCAGGATCACGGCAACGACCAGCTTGAAGAGATCATAGCCCGGAACGTATCTTGTTCCGCCGTTTTGTTTCATGCCGATTCCCCCTGCTGTTTTTTATCGGCCAGTTCACGCGCGTGCCGCAAAATGGCGCGCTCATTAATGAAACGCTGGAGCAGGTCTCCGAGGGCTTCTTCAAATTCATCCAATGTCAGATCAGCAAGTTGTTCGTATTTATAAATGCCCGCCTGGTTCAAGCGCTTTGCAATGACAGGGCCAATGCCCTTGATCTTTTTGAGATCGTCCGCATCATCGGGCGGGGTCTTGTATCGAATCTTCTGCGTGGGCACAGCAACCGCGGCGGGCTGGCCTGCCTGCTCCTGCTGTGGGCGTCGCCAGTAGAACCAGTCGATCACCCATTCAATTAACCAACCGATCAACAAACCCAGGACGAGAGCAATGGCAATGTTCATGGCAATTCCTTTTACAAAATAATCGGAGGGGACAGCTTGCAGGAAAATTATACCCGTCACGGTCAGGAATTACCCCACCGAATCCTGACGATAAAGCAGAGCCGCTTCATTTGTCTCCCTGAAAGCTGGTCGGCGAAAATGGCATTCGCGGCGCGAAAATCGCTACACCACCGAATTGCGGGTGAGCTTGGCTTTATACAGCGCCACATCCGCATATTTGTATATCTTTTCCAGGTTGTCGCAGTAATTGGAATGCGCCATTCCGATGCTTGCAGTCACCGAGATGAAATCATCCCCCACAGAAAACTGTCCACCGCCAATGACGATCCGCAATCGCTCGCCGATCTCCAGGGCTTCGCGCGGGCCGGTAACAGGCAGCAATACTAAAAACTCTTCGCCGCCCCAGCGTGAAATAAAATCCTGCGCGCGAAGGGAACCCCTCATGCGTTGTGCCACTTCATGCAAGACAAGGTCCCCCGCCTTATGGCCGTAGGAATCGTTAATCGATTTGAAATGGTCGAGATCGATGAGCAAGATGGAAAAATCCATCCGTGTCCGCATCCTGCGCGAAAATTCCGCATCGAGTAATTGAGCCATTGCGCGGCGGTTGAGCACGCTGGTCAGGCTGTCCACCCTGGCAAGTTCGCCCAGGTCGCTTTGCAGGCGCTGGCCGATCATCAGCAAAAATATTTGTGCAGATAAAAATGTGGTCGCAAACACCACCATCGAAATAACAGACAGGAACCCGTTAGGCTCGAAAACATCCCGAACCGGATACAGCGCCAACCCCACCGTGCGGAAAACCATCGCGAGGGACTGGATGATGAAGCTGACTCCCAATAGATTGGCCGTAAAACGATAGGCAGTCCGGCGCATCCGCAACAGGGGAAAAGCAATTCCGCCGTAAAGTAATGCGCCGCTGAAACCAATCAGCACAATGCGCGCCGTAATATTGTCATTGCCATAGGTGAAATAAGGGAACAGGATGATCACCGGCGCCAGGGCGGCTGTAACCAACATACGGTTGTATTTTTCTGAAACGAAGCGGCTAATTCCCACATAGTACAACGCCACGCCAATGGCCAAAAAATAATTCGAGAGAATGATGGACAGAAAGGCGGGCAGGAAGCCCCGCAGGGTGGCCAGGAAAATCCCAATCGCAATGCCCAGGTATGCCATGGATACAGTGCGAATACCCTGATATTCCCTGACAAGCACAAACTGAAGAAAAAAAGAGAACGCCTGCACCAGCATGGCAAGGCTGAGCAGCATGGTTGCTGTCTGAAGATCGAATATTTTGAGAAGATCGAAAAGGGTCGGCACACCATGCCTCGTTGAACGTAACAGAATGAGGATTAGAATCTACAAAAACAGGTCTTGCGACCTGCCCCTGCTGGCATTTTATCTTCAATTGTTTTGGCTGGATCGACTCATCGTTTCTAAAATCACGCACTGTCATTTTTGAAAAATTAAAGGAAATTTACACCCTTCAAAAGAAAACCATCTTGTTAACTCTTCTTCTATTTTAGTACTGTTCTTCAAACTGGCACAGATACGGATACAACGCAAACCTTTCGGAGCAACGCTCAAGCCGCCGTCCTCGGCGGCGTTTTACAAGTAATTCTGAGCCGAGGACAGCGCAGAGAGCAACCTCTCTTACAAACTTTTAGCACACCCTTTCAAAACCGTACGCCACTTCCACAGGCTTGCAGGGTTATAATACGCGGCATTCAAAATTAACCGACAAGTCATGAAGAGGAGAAAAGATGCTGAACAAGCTGTTATTCCACCGTTTTCCAAACCTGAAAAGCTGGCTCACCCGCCTGCAATACGAAATGATCTCCTCCTTTGACAAGGACAAGAACGCCATCTTCATGAACTTTGGCTACACCGCCCATCACCAGGGAAATGCGCCCATCCCTCTCGAGAAGGAGGAGGAGATTCACCGCTACCCGATGCAGCTTTATCATCATGTGGCAAAACATATAGAGTGGCAAAATGCCGACGCGCTGGAGGTCAGCTCCGGGCGGGGCGGAGGCGCGTCTTTCATCATGCGCCACTTCAAGCCGAAATCCTATATCGGCGTGGACTTTTCATCCCGCGCCATCGAATTCTGCCGTTCGCATTACAACCTGGACGGCCTCAAATTCCATCATGGCAATGCGGAAGCGCTGCCCTTCCCTGATAATTCCTTTGATGTGGTTGTGAATGTGGAAGCGTCCCTTTACTATCCAAACATCACGAAATTCTACGATCATGTCAGGCGGGTGCTCAAGCCCAATGGATATTTTCTTTACACCGATCTGCGCTACGAGGAAAAGGTGGCGATCTGGCACGCGCAGTTAAAGGGCATGGGCTTGAAACTCATCAAAGAGGAAGATATTACCGACAATGTTTTGAAAGCCATGGAACTGGATCGCGAGCGCCGCATTGCGCTGGTCAATAAATACGTGCCAGCCATTCTCCGCAAACAGTTCTATCACTTTGCGGGACTCACGCCCAACTCGCCCAACGCCCTGCCGCATCTCGATAACCGCAGGTACTGGTACTTCGTACTGCAAAAGGCATAACGTGGAAGTCATTCCACACCCAAAATGCGATATAAATATCGCGCCACAAAAAGATGCGCCGTGCAGCGCATCTTTTTGGTTAATAAAATCGCTTACAATTGCCAGTGAAATTACACAAGGAGTTCATTATGCAACAACTAAGCGAAGACGTTCGCAAAAAAGTAATCCTCTTTCAAGAGACGGAAATCACCGAATATCACATTTACAAACGCCTGGCACAGCGCATCAAATCCGAAGAGAATGCAAAAATTCTGGATCGGATCGCAGAGGATGAACTGCGCCACTACAATGGCTGGAAGCAATACAGCAAGGAAGAGATTCAACCGCGCTGGGTCAATGTCTGGTTCTATTATCTCGTCAGCATCCTGTTCGGGTTCACGTTTGGCGTCAAGCTCATGGAGCAGGGCGAAGAAAAGGCGCAGGCAAATTACGAGGCTGTTTCCAAAGTCATTCCTGAAGCGGCAAAATATCAGGTGGAAGAAAACAAACACGAAGGAGAACTCATCGCAATGCTGGATGAGGAGCGGCTGCAATATGCTGGCTCAGTGGTGCTCGGCCTCAATGATGCCCTCGTGGAGTTGACAGGCGCTCTGGCCGGGCTGACACTTGCCCTGCAAGACGTAAAGTTGATCGCCCTTTCAGGACTCATCACCGGCATCGCCGCATCGCTTTCGATGGCGGCCAGTGAATATCTTTCGACCCGTTCGGAAAAGACAAGCAAACACCCTGTCCGCGCCGCAGTGTACACGGGCATTGCATACATCACTACCGTTACACTGCTCATCCTTCCCTACCTTCTCTTCGAGAATTATTATCTTGACCTCGTCATTGCGCTCACAACTGCGGTCATTATCATCGCGGTATTCAACTATTACATCTCGGTTGCAAAGGGAGAATCCTTCCGCGCAAGATTCCTGGAGATGGCAGGCTTGAGCCTGAGCGTGGCGGCGTTCTCGTTTGTAATCGGCTATTTCATCCGTCAATGGCTGGGGATTGAGGTGTAGGTGTGAGTTGAAGGTTGCAAGTTGAAGGTTGCAGGTTGAAGGTTGCAAGTTGAAGGTTGCAGGTTGAAGGTTGAAGGTTGCAAGTTGAAGGTTGCAAGTTGCAAGTTGAAGGTTAGACAAGTTCATCGATTATGGAGAAAATATATTTATGTGCGGAATTTTTGGATATGTCTCGAATAAAGAAGAAGCGCTCGGACCGATATTGATCGCGGCGGCGGAGAGATTGACCTATCGTGGCTACGATTCGGTGGGAGCCGCGACGATGAACAACGGCAAAATTGATCTGCGAAAAGATGTCGGCAAAGTGGATTCGGTGGCGGCGAAATACAACATCGCCGAGATGCGCGGACAGCGTGGGATTACGCAGTTGCGCTGGGCGACGTTTGGCGAGCCTTCGCAGGTTAATTCACAGCCGCATTTGGATTCGAATGGCGATATGGTTGGCGCGCACAATGGCAATGTGGTAAATAACGTTGAGTTGCGTTTGGAATTTATGGCAGAGGGAATGACTGTCCGTTCGCAGAACGATGGCGAGACTTGTGTCCATGCGGTGGAGCGATATATCAGCCGTGGATACGAATTCATCGATGCGATTCGACTCGCGTATGGAGATCTCGAAGGCGATTATGCCTTTGTCATCGGGCGCGCAAATGACGATAAGTTATACGCGTTCAAAAAAGGTTCTGGCATGGTGATCGGAATCGGCGATGGCTTCACTTGTCTTTCATCTGACTTGCCTTCGATATTGCCGCTCACCCGCGAAGTCATTCGCCCGCAGGATGGGGAGATCGTGACGTTGTGGGCAGACCGTGTGGAAGTGCGCTCTGTCAAAGATGGAAAAATAATTCAACGAATGCCAGAAACAG
>CAKKRM010000059.1 GCA_919902735.1 Anaerolineales bacterium
TTCTTCCTTTTCCCCATCTTACTCCTATTTTTCCGAAACTTTAGACCACACCCGGAGCAATGGGTTTGATTATGGTTTCGTAAGAATCGATGCGGCGTTACAGTCTATGGAGCATATCCCTTAATGGAGGCAGAATGACAGAGTTGGATGCGTTTCGCGCGGAGAAGGATGAGTTTTTTGGCGGTCACTCGCAAAGCCCGTTGACCCCCGAGCAGAAGAAGGATTTTAAAGGGTTGCAGTATTTCCCTGAAAACGATGCGCTGCGGCTTGAAGTGCAAGTGGTTGAATTCGAGAATAAGGAAAAGTTTGAGATGCAAACTTCAACGGGGGATGTGCAGGTTTATGAGAAGTTTGGGAAGTTCCATTTTGAAGTGGATGGGGATGAAGTGGAATTGACGATCTATCAAAGCCAGCACGGTTTCTTTCTGCCGTTTGTAGATTCTTTGGCTGGTAAAGAGACGTACCCGGCGGGCCGCTACCTTGAGCCAGAGCCGTTGGCGGGCGGGCGTTTTCTTGTGGATTTCAATATCGCGTATAACCCGTATTGCGCTTATAACGAAATGTGGTCGTGCCCGATCACCCCGGCGGAGAATCGCTTGAAGGCGGAGATCCGTGCGGGGGAGAGGTTGTTCCATACTTAATAACTCACCTTACGCGGAACGTCCTGAAGGTTCTCGTAAATTAAGCCTATTTGTAGTCTAAACCTCACCGCACTGGCGCGCGGCGCCAGTGTCGGGACGGTGCGTAACATCAGTTAATAAAAAAAAAGACGGGTTCTTCGCCCGTCATTTTTTTTATCCTTCTCTTGTGTTTTTCAGTATCGCAAGGAGGGCTTCGTATTCCTCACAGCATTCGGGACACATATTCAAATGTTCCTGAATGAGCGGGGTGATTTTGTCTGCATCTTTGGCCTGGACTTCGCTTTCCACGAATTGGTCGAGGCGGGCGTACATCTCGCCGCAGGATAGTTCCTCTTCGCGGGCGTTTTCGAGTACGCGCAGGAACTTAAGTACAACCTCGTCTTTGAGTTCCAGCTCTTCTTTTAGTGGATTAAAAGTATTTTGAATGCTTTGAATGAAATTTTTTATGTTCATTATATAAATTGTGACGATTAATCAAATATTAATCTTACTTTTGTTCGAAGGCGGATAATAGGTCTTGCGGAGTGAGCTCTTCCAGGGCCAGGCGTCTCTTCAACCGCAGGCGAGCATCGTGAAGCAGCTTGTATAAGGCATTGCGGTTGGTTTTCATGCGTTTGGCGGCTTCTTCCATGGGCATATCCTGGAGGCCAAGCAGAACGAGCGCTTCCCGTTGTTTGGCGGTGAGTTCCTCTTCCAGAATGCGGCGGACGCGGACGAGCATGTCCGAGCGTTCTGCAGAGGTTTCGGGAGATGCCTGGGGGTCAGCGAGCAGGCCGGGGGGAGGGGGAGCGTCTTCGTTTTCCGTCAGCTCGTCGAGGGAGGCGTCTCGCCAGCGTTTGCGGCGCAGTTCGGTCAGTGCAATCCGAATGGCGATCTTGTGTACCCAGGTGGTGAAGAGACTGCGGCCTTCAAAGGTGCCGAGTTGATCGAGTA
>CAKKRM010000060.1 GCA_919902735.1 Anaerolineales bacterium
TTCATATTCAATCATTCGCCTATCATAACGCTATTTCCGATAACGTCTAATAACTCTGCTATCAAGAAAACCAACGATCTTATCGATACTATTGCAGAAGGACTAAAAACACTTGCTGGTAATCTAGGGGAACACACTGCTGCTGTACTTGATACCGTGTTTGGTAAAAAAGGCGATCAACGTTCTTGGAGAGTAGCTGGAGCGCTGATTCAATTACTGTTTCTAGGTTTATTTGTTTACGCAGATATATCCCAAGGATATAACAGTTTGACTGGCGCGAAGGTGTTTGAAGATTTATTAATTCCTACTATCTTTCAAAGCTTAGCTATTCCGATTTTGGTTTCTTCCGTAGGCTCAATTGCAGCTTTGGCTTTGGTTCTTTTCGATTTATATGGTATGACACATTTTGTTCCATGGGAGTGGTTATGGGAGGTTTGGATAAAAAGGAACGGGAAAGTATCTATGGAAAAATTTAGAAAAGTTCTAATTTCCATAGTAATTACTACAATGATCTTGGCTCCAATATTTGGGTTGATGATATCAATGGGACGCATCACATCCTTTGTCGATGTTTCCCCTTCTACGCAAGCGTTCATAGATTTAATGGTGGGACTTGCTCAATGGTTAATTATGCTCCCAATGTTAGTGACGACTGTATTCTTGATGTGGGGAATAACCAGCCTTCTTCTTGTATATTCGTTGATTTTAAATTTATCCAGAGTGATACCCTGGGTTGCGACTCTTCTGCTGAGACTTTTAGATATTATCTTAAATGTTCTTGGCTTTATACTAGGTGTGTTAATCGCAATTTTGTCGTTTGTAGTAGAGAAAATATTTGTAATTCTTGCTGGCTTAGTGAAGTTGATAAGAATAATTATAGAGGTAGTTTACACTATCGTTAATTTGCTTGTTTCCCCAGCGAGGAAAATATTTAAAATTGATGACAGCAATTTCCCTTCATCTCAATATCCTGAGCACAATAAGATCAGCTCAAACAACAACCCTCCCCAAGTGTGATACTGTATCTCTTGTTGTTTTGCCCTTTCCAGCTTTTGTAGCTTTATTCGCTGTTCAATTGCCTATACCCCCCATGCTATAATCCCTGCCTTGAAAGGGATTGTAATGTTTATCGCTTGTTACACATGTCTTAAATTTATTGTGGAAATTACGACACATATCTTCATGTGAATGGAAGTTTGAAGAAAGGCTATGACTTTGTCAGTTATAATGGGAAAAAAAGTGAGTAATCCATGACACGCTACGTATTAGACCTTCCAACAAATCTCAAACAAGATGCGGAACGGCTTGCAAAAGAGCAGGGTATTTCCCTCGATCAATTCGTCCTTTGGTCTCTCGCCGAAAAAGTGGGTGGACTTTTAAGAATACAAGACGACCCGAATTTTCCCAACATCGTTTATCGGCGCGGAGCGTCGGGGTTGCAAAGACCTATTTTGCGCGGAACGGGGATTCGCGCACAAACGATTGTTCTTGCCACGCGCGAGTTTGCTCCCGCCGCGCTTGCCGAACAATATGATATTTCCGAAGCGCTAGTACAAGAGGCTTTGAATTTTTATGCCACCCATCGCGCCGAGATTGACGCTTATATTGAAGCCGAAGCCGCAATGGGACCTGCCGCTTGAGTCTACGCATGGCTAAAAAACTGCACTTGCATTTTGACGCGGACACATCGCAGAAAGCCATTTACCGCGTTTTGATTGAAATGGGACATGACGTCACGCGAACGCCCAATGATTGGATGCCTTTTGACGCCACGGATGAACAACAATTACTTGGCGCAACAGAACAGGGACGTGCGATCTTTACTTATAATGTTCCTGATTTTGTTGAACTCTCAAAAAGACACCCAAATCATGCAGGAATCATCCTTGCCAAACAAAAGAACTTAAGCATAGGCGAAACCATCACCGCGTTGGACAATCTTTTGAGCGAATCCGAAGCGGACGCCTGGCAGGGTCAAGTGCGCTGGTTGAATGATTGGAGATGATTTTTTGCTCTTGCCTTGAAATAGAAAAAATCGTCCGCGACCATCGTGAAGAATTAATTGAGGCATGGGTTGAGCATTTCAGTTGAATCCCCAAAAAATAAACGCAAATTTCGCCGCGC
>CAKKRM010000061.1 GCA_919902735.1 Anaerolineales bacterium
CTTCTTCCTTTTCCCCATCTTACTCCTATTTTTCCGAAACTTTAGACCACACCCGCAACCTCATTACAACTTGCCAGACCTCATCTTTAATTGTATGATTGTAAAAATTCAAATAGCTACCTGGAAAACTCAATGACAAAAATCATGGTTGTGGACGATGACAGTCTGGTTACGACACTTTTGGAAAAACTACTTGCAATTGAAGGGTATGAAACAACCGCAGTGAACGACAGTTCAAAAGCGATTGAAATTGCAGGTTCGGTAAAACCAGACCTGTTCCTGTTGGATTTAATGATGCCGCCGCCAGATGGTTTCAAATTGTGCAGGATGCTGCGTCAAACTGTGGATTTTGTAACTACCCCCATCATTATCATTACCGCGCTGGATGACAGCGACAGCAGGGCGGTGGCCTTTGGCGCGGGCGCAAATGATTATCTCACCAAGCCGTTCCATCCCGATGAACTTGCAATTAGAATAAAAGAACTTCTCTTATAAAAAGACATGCCTCGAATGAGGCATGTCTTTTTATTGCGTTATCTCAAAACTCGACTACTTCAAAGTGCGGATAAAGGAAACAGCCTGCCAGATCTGCTCATCGGTGAGAACGCCTTTCCATGCAACCATGGAGGTACCTTCTTTACCAGTAGCTATACGCCAGAACAAATAATCGTCACCAGCCGCAGCCTGAAGTTCAGCAAGGTTCTTCGGGGCTGGGTCAAGAGCGGCGCCGGCAGGGCCATCGCCGTGTCCCTGAGGGCCATGGCAGGATTCACAATTGGTTTTGAAAACATCAGCGCCAGCCGCAGCGCCATCTGCACCCATGGGGTTGGTCTGGCCGGCAAAATCAGCAGGAACAGGAGCCAGGGTGGCAACTGCATCCGCACCACCGCCACAAGCTGAAAGAACCAGCGCGGCGAAAACTAAAACAGCAAACAAGACTTTCTTCATCATAAACCTCCAGTTGTTATATATATAGAATAGTGGGCGAAATTATATGTACTTTGTGAATTAATGTACAGTGATTTAAGTTACACAATTAATGTGACACTCATTAATTTTTTATTTGGGTTCACCAACCTTACGAACTATTTCCTCGATATTTTTGGCTTGGCGGCATTCTTCTTCGCGGACTTCTTCGCCTCATGTTGAACTTCGGGCTGCTCCTGTTTTCTCGAACTCGCCCGCCACCCGGCTATGATCATCGAAAAGAAGAAAGCCATTCCAATATACAATAACCACAGAAGTTCCATGTTCGGACCTTCTCTGCCTTCAGATAACAAACGCAAAGCAAGCATATCCGCCTCCATATTTTTATTTTTGCCATTTATAAGTGAAAAGATGGAGCGTGTCAATTCAAAAGATAAAACAAACGGCAACCATTAATAGGTTGCCGTTTGTTACATTAGACTTTATCGGAAATAACACACAGGCACCGTCCCGACACTTGCGCCGCGCGCTACATCGTCCCGATGTTCTTGCGGGAGTGCGGTGAGGTTTTTTTCGAGGAATTTGAACGCCTGGCGGCAACCCTTCGACAGGCTCAGGACAATGCCTTCGGGACGTTTTTTCTAATTACCGATAAAGTCTATTTAACGCATTACAAATTACGGATCATTCCACCCACGTCACCCGGTCTTCAAAACCAATGCGGATGTACGGCTCTGGCAGCACATCTGGATAGCCCACGTAAAAAAAACCGACAATATATTGGTCAGCGGCAAAGCCTAGAAATTCTTTTACCTTTGCATCGCGCGCCCACTCGCCAGTGCGCCAGATCGCGCCGAGTCCCAGTGCGTGTGCGGCGAGCAAAATATTTTGACATGCCGCTGAAGCCGCAGAGACATTTTCAATTTCGATGGTCTTTGTGTCGGCGGGCTTATCCGCGCCAATGGCAATGACAACGGGAGCGCGGAGCGGCAATGTCCGGGTCTTGTCCAAACCCTCAGGCGGAGTGGCAGGGTTACGCTCCAGAAAAGAGGCGGCCATTACGTCGCCTAATTTGTTACGCCCATTTCCAGTCAAAACTACAAAACGCCAGGGTCTCACTTTATGATGATTGGGAGCCTGCGCAGCGGCGCTTAAAAGTTTTTCGATCATCTCACGCGGCAGGGCATCCTGTTTTATATTTTTAATTGTCTGTCTTCCATGAATTGCATCAAATACTTCCATTGTTTCTCCTGCATCTATGACGCTTGCGGGTAAAATTGTCTTACCATGAAAATATTTTACTCCGAAGAACATCGCAAACATCACCCGCCTTTTGAAGTTTTCGACGGCGGCAAACGCGTGCCGTATTACGAGAACCCAGACCGCATGGACAGGATTCTATCCGCGCTTGCCAAAACAGACTGGGCTGAGTTGACCAAGCCAGCAGACTTTGGACTCGACCCGATCCTCGCTGTCCATGATAAAGATTACATCAACTTCCTTGCCTCGTGCTGGGCCGAGTGGCTGGCCTCTGACTCCGAAGTGGCTGCCGCGCCTGAGCAACATGCCTTCCTGCCAGCGACATTTGCGTTGCGGCGCAAAGCCCGCCCAACCAGTTCCCTGCATGGACGCGGCGGCTACTACATCATGGACTTATCCGCCTGCATCGTGGCAGGGACATACAAAGCAGCATTGGCTTCTGCAAACTGCGCGATGAATGCGGCGGAATCAGTTTTCAGTGAACAGTTATCAGTATTTGCCCTCTGCCGTCCGCCGGGGCATCACGCTGGCAGAGATTATGCCGCGGGATATTGTTTCATCAACAACGCATCCGTTGCGGCAAATTGGCTTTCAGCAAAAGGAAAGGTTGCCCTGCTTGACATTGATTATCACGCAGGCAATGGCGCTCAGGATATTTTCTACGAACGGAATGATGTGTTGACCATCTCCATTCATGGCGACCCAGATTACGAATATCCACACTATGCTGGCTTTGCGGATGAAACTGGGGCAGGCGCGGGGCTTGGCTTTCATAAAAATTTCCCGCTTCCAAAAGATACAGGTGACGAAGGTTATTTAACCGCTTTGAATGAAGCGTTGGAAATCATCCGAAATTTTGCCCCAAATTATCTCGCCCTCTCGACAGGCATGGACACGTTCGACGGTGACCCACTTGGGAAGTTCCATATCACTCGCGAAGGATTCGCCGAAATAGGAAAAAGGATCGCTGCCTTAAACCTGCCCACTGCCATTATCATGGAGGGCGGTTACGCAAACGAAGCGCTTGGCACAAATATCGTCACTTTATTGGAGAATTTCAAATGAGAAAACAGCAATTCGGTATCCTCGCCGTCGTTCTGGCAATGCTCGCGTGCAACGCGCCGTCTATTGGGTCAACTCCCACGCCCCTGCCGCCAACTGCCACGGAGACTCCCACTTCCACATTTACGCCTGAGGCAACTTTTACACCGACTTTTACGTCCACCCCCACAATCACATTAACACCAACCATCACCGCCACGCCAACTTTTACATTTCCCACGGTTACGGTCAACAAGCAGGCGCATTGCCGCTATGGACCATCCGCCGCCTACCTGCATGCCGCGGACTTATACGCTGGTGATGTGGGCAGTGTGCGCGGGCGGGGTTTATACAGCCAATGGCTTTACATCAAGTTCGACAAGCTCAATTACTTCTGCTGGGCTGCGCCATCGGTGGTGGATGTGGTTGGAGAGGTCAGCACGATTAACAAGGTGGAGCCAAACCTGCTTTCGATTGGCAGTAATAGGTACGGGCCGCCGTCCAATGTGCGGGCAGAACGTGACGGGGATGAAGTTGTCATCACCTGGGATCAAGTAGAAATGACAAAGGATGATGATCGCGGATATTTCATCGAAGCCTTTGTCTGTCAGGATGGCGCGTATCTCTGGTGGACTTTCTCCTACCCCGACCAGTTCACCACCAGTTACAGCGTGAAAGACGAGGCAGGTTGTCCTGCGGCATCTTATGGGAAGTTATATACAGTTGAAAAACATGGCTATTCCAAGCCAGTGGATATTCCGTGGCCGAAACCGTAATTTTCTAATGGACTCCAAAGTCTCCGGACTTTGGAGAAAAATCAGGAAATTTTTCACTCCGCCATTAAATCAAAAGCGGGCGCTGATCAGCGCCCGCTTTATTTTTTTAGGAAAGCACGCCTGCTTTTTTCAGCGCCCCTTCGAGCGCATCAATCGTCGCTGGCTTGATCAACATGGCTTGTGCGCCGCCCCTTAATACATGCTGGCGCGTCTCGGGCTGATCGTCGGACGTGATGACGATGACGGGCACTTTCATCAGGCGCGGTTCGCGGCGAATGTACGCGAGCACTTCGGTTCCATCCACACCGGGCATGTTGATGTCGAGGCACACGAAGCGAGGAATTTGAGTCCCCAACACAGCCATTGCGGGGCTGGAGCCGTACGCCACCTTCGCGGGCAATTCCAACACTTCCAACATTTGCTGCAATGCGTCCGCCGTCTGGCGGTTATCGTCGATGATTAAACCTTCTGACATTAGTCCTCCAAAATAACCGTGCCCATCACAGACACGTCGTAACCTTTCAGGTGAGATACTGCCTCTCGAAAACGCGAATCAGCCAACAGGTCGAAGAGAGGCGCGAGCAGGTTGTCATCCGCAAATTGTTTTGGAATCACTAAATCGTAGCGTTCCTGAAAGAGCGGAATAAAATCCAAATCCAGAGCTTGTGCGGCGGCGGCAATTCCAAGCCCGCAATCTGCGCGGCCCGAAGCCACGGCGGTTGCAATTCCAAGATGAGTATACTCTTCCTGATTATAGCCCGCAATGGACTCGGGAGCGATTGTCATCAAATTCAAATGATAATCGAGAAGGACGCGCGTGCCTGCTCCACGCTGACGATTAACGAACTGTACGCCTCCTTCCTGACTTTTGCCTGCGAGGTCTCCCAAACTTTTAATTCCCTTTGGGTTTCCCTGCTTAACGATCAACCCCTGATCGCGCCCGACCAGCGCAATCACTTTGACGGGAATGTTCGGCATATACTGACGAATATATGAAATGTTATACGAGCCGTCTTGCGGGTCGAGCAAATGCGAACCCGCCATGTGCGCTTCGCCACGCCGCAGCGCAACAAGCCCGCCTTGCGAGCCGACATTTGCAGAAGCGAGTCGGCGGTTGTGTTCGGCGAGGAATTGAGCCATCAAATCGAGAGTAAGATCGTGCGAGCCGATGCAGAAAATTGTCTTTTCAATTTCAGCCCTGCTGCGATACAAATGGACTTTGATCTGCTCACCCGCTTCCATGCCTTGCACGCCACTGGGGATTAATGCAAGTCCATCCGCCTGTACAAGGGATGTGATGACTCCCGCCCCGCGAGACAATGGCGCGGCGAGAAGTTTACCTCCCACCTTGCCCACCGCCACGCGGACGTAATCATCATCGCCCGCAGGTGAAACAAGTTTGCGTGTGAGGGTTGCCATCTCTGTGGGAAGTTCATGCGGCCTGCGTCCCAGCCATTTGGCGATGAGGGCTTCGACGAAAATATCCACGGTGAGGGCAGCAGAGACGGGGTAGCCGGGGACACCGATGATAGGAGTTACGTCATTGCGAGGGGTGGTTTTCCCCGACACTTGCGCCGCACGCCAGTGCAGGTGAGCAATCTCCGACGATGAGGGGATTGCTTCGCCGTCAAGAACAAGAGCGCTCCTCGCAATGACGCCCAGAATTACTGGATGGCCTGGGCGAACAGCAACACCGTGAACCAAAAGCGCGCCGAGTTTTTCAACGACTTTGGACGAAAAATCTTCCGCGCCTGCGGAGGAGCCTGCGTTAAGCAAAACGAGGTCGTGCGTTTGGGCAGCTTCCTGCACGCGTTCACAGATGGAATCAAAATCATCTTTTGTAATTGGATAACGAGTCGGCTCGCCGCCCATTGATTTGATCTGCGCCGCAAGCACGAGAGAGTTGTATTCGAGGATGTCTCCCGCTTTTAGTTTGGAACCAATCGGGACGAGTTCCGTGCCTGTTGGCAAGATGGCAACTTTCGGCTTGCGGGCGACGCGGATGGTTTGATGTCCAGAAGCGGCTATGGCTCCCAAATCCGCTGGGCGGAGGGTGTGGCCTGTGGGCAGAACCAATTGAGTCGCAACGATATCCTCACCCAGCGGGCGGACGTGACTCCAGGGAGTGACGGCGGCGCGAATGCGAATGGATGCTGGACCGCGGACAGCGGATGATATTTGTCCGTCTTTATCCAGCGACTCTACATTCTCAATTGGGATGACTGCGTTTGCCCATTCAGGAAGCGGATCGCCCGTATCCACATATTGCGCCTGCACGGCCAACTGCTCACTGATGACTGATAACTGATAACTGATAACTGATGACTGCTCACTGACTACTGATAACTCAATCGGCGAAGACGGCATCGCGCCATTCGTGGAAACCGCGCGGACAGCAAAACCATCCATGGCCGAGGCGTGATAATGCGGCGAGGAAATCTCCGCCCAGATCGGCTCGGCAGTGACGCGGCCCAGCGCATTTTCATCGAGGGGAATCGATTCAGCGCCAAGCACACGCCAGAGATTCGCGTCTTGCAAGGCTTCGCGCAGACGGGCCTGGGCTTGAGAGAGGGGGATATCGTGAAGGTAGATGGACATGGCGGTTTACGGGAGATTAGTGATAGAGATTGGAGATGGGGCTATCCCAACACTTCCACATCATGCGGGCCAGACTCCCTCAGCCCTGCGCCTGTCATCCGCACAAAGATTGCTTTTTTTTGAAAATCTTCAACAGATTGCGCGCCGCTGTAGCTCATGCCCGATTGCAAGCCACCCACCAGTTGATTGAGCACCTCGCGCGCCTTGCCACGATATGGAACCGCAGCCTCCACGCCTTCGGCCACATAGTCTTCGATCTCCTCGCGGGTGAGATCGTTGCCTTCGCGTTTGTTGCGTTCGATGTTCGCCGCCAGCGAAGCCATGCCGCGAGAGGCCTTGTAGCGGTGCCCACGGCGGGTGAGGATCATGCCTGGGCTTTCGTCGGTGCCTGCGAGCATTGAGCCGATCATCACCGTCTGCGCGCCTGCCGCCACAGCTTTTGCTACATCGCCAGGGAAGCGGATGCCGCCATCCGCGATGATCGGGATGCCAGAATCACGCGCGGCATCCGCGCATTGGATGACAGCCGTCAATTGCGGCACACCCGAACCCGCCACCTGTCGCGTGATACAAATGGAGCCAGGCCCCACGCCCACTTTCACCGAGTCCACACCCGCATCTATCAATCGTTTGGTTCCATCCGCAGTGGCAACATTGCCGCCAATGATCTGGGCTTTTGAAAAATGTTTGCGAATATTTTTTATCATATCGATTTCCAAATTGGAATCGCCGTGAGCAATGTCCACCACGATGCAGTCCGCGCCTGCTTGCAGGGCGGCCTCGACGCGGCGCATCTCTTTATCACGCACGCCAACTGCCGCGCCCACAGCAAGGCGTCCCTTTGAATCTTTTGTGGCTTTGGGAAACTTGGTGATCTTCATGATGTCTTTCAACGTCACCAGGCCTGTGATCTTTCCATTCTTGTCCACGAGCGGAAGTTTTTCCACGCGGTATTCGTGAAGCAGGCGTTCGGCGTCTTAGAGGGAAGTGTCGGGCGGCGCGCTGTGAATCTCGCGGGACATGATCGCGGTGACAGGCTTGCTGTCGTCTTCTTCAAACAACAAGTCGCGCGTGGTGATAATGCCGATAAGTTTCTCGTCCTGGTCCACGATCAAAATTCCGCCCGTATCTGTTTCTTCGACGATGCGTTTCACATCGCCGACGGTGTGCTGGTCGGTCATGGTGATGGGCCTATCCACGATGAAAGACTCGGCTTTTTTAACGCGTTCGATCTGGCGCGTTTGCTCGGCGATGGTCATAAAACGGTGAATGATTCCAATGCCGCCCTCGCGCGCCATCGTGATCGCCATCTCGCTTTCGGTCACCACATCCATATTCGCCGAAACGATGGGGGCATGCAAGGCGATCTTTTTCGTCAGCCAGCTTTTGGTGGAAAGGACACGCCGCGAATCCACATTGGAATATTGCGGCACAAGCAAAACATCGTCATACGTTAAAGCGGTATCCTGCAAAATTTTCATGGGGACTCCTGATATCCAAAATCAAACCGCCCGAATTATAATGCGTGACGATGAATCCATAGGAAAGTAAACCGCCTCCTTCTTAACTGAAAGCTGGTCATTCCAAAATGGACATTGGCCACGCTGAACAGAGTCCAAAGCCTCCCGACTTTGGTGAAAAATCTGGAGATTTTTCACTCCAGGGCTGAATAATGTTTTCGAAACAGAATCAAGTGTCAGATTAAGTACGAAGCGATCAATCAAATCATTTCCGTCATTGCGAGCGAATGAGCGAAGCAATGACATAAAAGGAGAAATCATGACAGTTACAGCAGTGATCGGTTCGCAATGGGGCGACGAGGGCAAAGGCAAGGCCGTGGATTTTCTCGCGGAGCGCGCAGATTATGTGGCGCGGTTCAACGGCGGGAATAATGCGGGGCATACCGTGATCAACGAGTTTGGGACCTTCAAAATTCATCTGGTGCCTTCGGGGATTTTCGCAAAGAATACCACGGGTCTGATTGGCGGCGGTGTGGTGATTGACCCTGCGGTGCTGATCGAAGAAATCGAGATGCTCAACAAGGCGGGCATCGGGGTGGATGGCAGGCTGTGGATTTCGCCGCGTTCGCATTTGATCATGCCGTATCATAAAATTTTGGATGGCTTGTACGAAGAAGCCAAAGGCGCGGGTGCAACAGGCACGACCCGCCGCGGCATCGGCCCCGTGTTTGCAGACAAGGTCAGCTACAACGGCATCCGCTGGACGGACTTTACGAGCGATATGTTCGAGCAGCGTTTGCAGATGCAGTTCGAGTTGAAGAATAAAATCATCGTTGCGCTCGGCGGCGAAGCGTTGAACTACGAAAAAACGCGCGATGAATATCGAGGATATTATTTGAAATTGAAGCCTTATATCAAGGAATTATTTTCACTGGTGCAGGATGGCTTGAAAGCGGACAAGAACTTTTTGCTCGAACAAGCCATGGGCACTTTTTTGGATACAGACTGGGGAACGTATCCCTTCGTGACGGCTTCGACGACGATTCCATCCGCGGCTTCGGCTGGGTTGGGAATTCCGCCGAAATACATAACCAATGTCATCGGCGTGACCAAAGCCTACACAACAAGAGTGGGCGCGGGGCCTTTGCCTACCGAGATCAAGGAGTACGACAGCGAAGTGTATAAAAAGTTTGGCGAAGTCGCCGCAACCACAGGGCGTGTTCGGAGAGTCGGCTGGCTGGATTTGGAGATTGTAAAAACTGCCGTGCAATTAAGCGGTGTGACTGAAATCTGCCTGACCAAGTTGGATGTGCTAAGCGGGTTGAAGGAGATTCAAGTCTGCGTCGGTTACAAGGTGAGCGGGGAGGCTGTCCGCTATGCGGATGTGGATGCCTATGGCCTGGATAAAGTGGAGATCGTCTATCAAACCCTCCCAGGTTGGAGCGAGGATATCAGCAAGGCGAGATCGTTTGATGAATTACCAGTCCATGCGCAGAATTACGTGAAGATGATCGAAGATGCCGCAGGTGTCCCAGTCAAGTGGATTGGGGTTGGGCCTGAGCGCGAGGCAACGATACGGAGGCAATCTCAAACTCAACATGGGATTGCTTCGACGGGCAAACACCGCCTCGCAATGACGGCATAGTCTTGCATATGCTATACTCTCCGCATGGCAAAAATAAAATCAATGAAATTTGACTGGGACCCCGCCAAAGCGGAAAAGAATGACGCCAAGTATGGCGTAAGTTTTGACGAGGCTTCCACGATATTCAAAGATCCGCATGTGCTATTTCACGACGATGACGAACACTCGCAGAAGGAAAAGCGCGAACTGGCCATCGGCAGGTCAGGGCCGCGCTCACGGTTGTTGACTTGTTTCATCGCGAGAACCGAAGAAACCATCCGCATTATCAGCGCAAGAGTCTCGACCCACAGGGAGCGGCAGGATTACGATGAGAACGCGGAAACCAAAAATTAATTGAGCGCCAGTTTGAGGATAATTCGTCGTCGGATGATAAAATCGAAGAAACAAATTATTATTCCCTTTGGAGGCAGAAATGGATTTTCTCGTATGGATCGTCTTTGGCGCGCTGGCTGGATGGATCGCCAGCATCATCATGAAAAAGAACAAGCAGATGGGAGCGATTGCCAACATCGTGGTCGGCATCGTCGGCGCGTTCATCGGCGGCTACATCATGGACTTTTTCGGTGTCGAGGTTGAAGCTGGATTCAACTTCACCAGCCTGCTGGTGGCAATTTTGGGCGCGATTGTATTGCTTTATGTAATCGGCTTGCTTCGCGGCGGACGCAGGCGATAATCAAGTAATTCGAAAGATTTAAGAATAAATATGACTCACCCCGAAATTAATCTTTCGCGGGTGAGTTTGTTTTAAGAGCAAAAAAGGACGCTGATTCACGCAGACAAACGCAGATTAATTCTTTTAAATCAGCGAAAATCAGGGTTCATCTGCGCCCCAATTTTGAAAATGTAAGGCAATCAGATAATCGCTACTCATCGGGAAGATTTTCGAAAACAGGGTCGAATAAATAAGATATGTATCGAGCGCCAAACGTGGACAGGTGATCGTCGTCCCGATAAAGTGGATGCCCTTCGCTTACTACCAGGCATTTTTCCCCGTTACATAATGCCTGCGATGGATACACAATTTGCACGTTACCTTTTGCGGACAGTGATTCGACCGCGCTTAGGACAATGATATTTCTATCAAGATATTCACTAAATGAAGGCGCGATAATTTTGTTTAAGTCCCTGCCAGTGCGTTGCGCAATCGAGAAGGCAGAAGGGACATCATAGCCAATTTCAGGAACCTGGGTGACGATGACAACCTTTCGCCTCATTTCAAGCAGTTTGTTGACGGTTTGCTCAAGCCCCACTTTAAATAAAGCTTCATTTGTGTCCGTTTGCGTTGCACCTGTCAGGGCGTTTACCAATATGACGCTTTTGCCCTCTTCGGTTTTATAGCGGGTTCCTTCCGCCGATAACGCCCATCTGGATACTAAAATCACAGTCTTCAGGTTGGAGTGGCTTTGAATGTAATTTATGATGGCTGTGTTGAATTCGGCGCATGGTTTTTGTCCCTGTCGGTCAATGCCGAATAAAGGCGCGCACCCGGACGTATACGCTGTAACGCCGGTTATTTCTGCCTGTGAAGCCGAGGTTTGTACGGATGTAGCCAGCGCCCGCGCATGGGAATCGCCCCATAATAAAAATATTGGCGTATTTGTATCCGCCCCGATGGTGCAAAGTTCCAATGGGGAAGGCAGGTTGTTTGCGTCCAAATCACAGTTGCCCCAATTTTTCCATTGGGTATCCGTGTTTTGATCGGCATCCGTCTGGTTTGAAGAAAACCGATTGGGAAAACCGCCTTTCAAATAAATGGCGGATCCAACCGAAAGAGTTAATAACATGGTAATTGCTGCAAATGCGAAAATCCAACGGCCTTTCAGGAAGGTTTTTTTTCTAAAAGGTGTTTCAATAAACCGCCAGGAAAGGGAGGATAAAATAAATATTGCCAGCAGTACCCCGGCCGTTTCGTGCGCCTTTAATTCTATGATTGCATAATACCTGGCAAAAACGATTAGCGGCCAATGCCAAAGATAGAGGGAATATGAAATTTGCCCGATAAAAACAATGGGCCAAAAACCGAGAATTCGCCCAATAAACGTTTTGCTTTCGTCGCCGCTGTAAATAATCAATACAGTCCCGAAGGTGGGGATGATTGCCGCTGCGCCAGGAAATGGGGTGTCGATTGTGTATAAAAAAACGGGGACCGAAATCATTCCCAGCCCGATCAAGCCAAGTAAATTTCGTGTATGCAGGTTGATTTTTGTGGGAATGATCCTTGTTGCAAGAATGTTTCCCATTAACAATTCCCAGACCCGCATGTGGGCAAGATAAAAGGCGCCGGATGGGTCGTGGTTCAACCCGTATATATTTATTGCGAAGGATATCAGGGTAATGCCTGCAAGCGCAGGGGCAAGCCTGGGCCGTACATAGCGCGCGAGCAAGGCAAGGAGCAATGGAAAGAAGATGTAAAACTGTTCTTCGACTGCCAGAGACCAGGTATGCAGAAGGGGTTTAAGCTCGGACGGTCCTTCGAAGTAACCGGATTGCGTCCAGAATAATATATTGGAGGAAAAAAGCGTTGTTGCGATCAAGCTTTTGCTGAATTCCTGAAATTCATTTGCATCGAAAAATATGCTGCTGACAACCAGCGTTACCGTCAGGAACGCAAAGAGAGCGGGAAAAATGCGCCGAATTCGCCGTTCGTAAAACCGGGCGAGTGAAAATTCGTTTTCATCCAATTCTCTGAGGAGGATCGTGGTGATCAAATACCCTGAGATTACAAAAAAAATATCAACCCCGATGTACCCACCGGAGAAGAATTTTACGTCTGCATGATAAAAAATGACGGCTAAAACTGCAACTGCTCTTATCCCGTCTATGTCTGCTCGATACGTTAACTTCATTTTATCTTTCTCTTCATTTCCTTGATCTGTTCCTCGCTCATATCAGGGACATTTTCTCTGCGTTCGATTCCCAATGCCTTGCGTTGAGCTTCGCGCCACATTTCCAGCCTTGCTTTTACCTGGGATTCGTACCCCTCCTGCGAAGGCGCATAAAAATATGTGCCGAGCAATCGCTTGGGTAAATATTGCTGCGGCGTGAAGTGACCTTCTTCACTGTGCGGATAAACGTAATCCCTGCCTTGACCCGTTGCGTCGGCGTCGCGGTTGCCGTCTGCGAGATGGCGTGGCACGGAGACCTGCCCCTCATCCTCGATCTTCTTCATTGCTTTGAAATATGCCCCCGCCGTATTGGACTTGGGCGCGGTGGCGAGATATAGTGTGGCTTCCACTATGGGGTAAATTCCTTCGGGTAAACCGATGAACTCGAACGCCTGCATAGCTGCTGATGCGACCACCAATCCCATCGGGTCTGCAAGGCCGATATCTTCACCTGCCAAAATGATCAACCTGCGGATGATGAATTTCGGGTCTTCACCAGCGTAGATCATTTTTGCAAGCCAGTATAATGCCGCGTCGGGGTCAGAGCCGCGGACCGATTTTATAAAGGCGGAAATCGTGTCGTAATGCGCGTCACCATCTTTATCATAAAGAACCGCGCGGCGTTGAATGGATTCCTGCGCCACATCGAGCGTGATTTGGATGATACCTTCAGAATCTGGCGTTGTGGATTCCACCGCCAGCTCAAGGGCGTTGAGCGCGTTCCTTGCATCGCCTGAGGAAACTTCAATTAAGTGGGAGCGGGCCTCGAGGTCCAGTATGATGCGTTTGTTTCCGTAGCCGCGTTCCTTGTCCAAGAGGGCGCGGTCGAGCAGGATACCCGTCTCGGTTTGATTCAAATTTCGCAATTGAAAAACGCGCGAGCGCGAGATCAAGGCTTTGATGACTTCAAAATATGGATTTTCCGTGGTTGCGCCGATCAGGGTAAATGTGCCGTTCTCAACATGGGGGAGCAGCGCATCCTGCTGGGCTTTGTTCCAGCGGTGGACTTCATCCACAAAAAGGATGGTGCGTTCGTTGCGCAGACGCCTGCGTTCGAGGGCTTCGTCAATGACGACGCGCAGGTCCGCCTTGCCCGCGAGAATGGCAGAGATAGTGACGAAGTGACTCTTGGTTGTATTTGCAATCACCTGCGCCAGCGTGGTTTTGCCTGTGCCTGGCGGCCCCCATAAAATAATAGACGAGAACAACCGATCCGCTTCGATGGCGCGGCGCAGGAGTTTGCCCTCGCCCACGATATGTTCCTGCCCGATGTATTCCTCCAACGCGCGCGGGCGCATCCGCGCGGCGAGCGGCGCTTCGCTTTTCATGCGTTCGTGCATGGCGTGATCGAAAAGGTCTTGAGACATACTTGCGATTATAGCAAACTATATCCCTGTGAAGTACATGGAAGCTTCGCTTGCGCCTCTTGCGTGACCGTAAGCCTGTCCGCGCAAATTGGCAGAATAAACTCCGCTTGTCATTATTCCATTTATTGTCTATACTTTGCTAAAACCCAGTTGAGGAGATAAACCATGCCCACAGTGCGCGATATGATCCGTAAGAAGGGAAGCGAGGTTTTTTCCATCCTTCCCGATGCAACGATTTATGAGGCGCTAACCATCATGGCAAAGCACAATACAGGCGCATTGATGGTGGTGAGCGGCAACAAGGTGGAGGGGATCCTTTCCGAGCGGGATTGTGTTCGCAAGATGGATTTGGCAGGAAAGACTTCAAAGAGCACGAAAGTCAGTGAGATCATGACTTCCAAAGTGATCTATGTGGAGGCGGGGCAGGAGCTTGAAGAATGCATGGCGTTGATGATCGACAAGAATATCCGCCACCTGCCCGTCTTTGACGGTAAAGAGTTGCTGGGCCTGATCTCCGTCCGCGACGTGTTGAAGGAAGTGGTGGATGTGCAGAAATTCATGATCTCGCAACTGGAGCATTACATCACCGGCGGGGGAAGATAGAAGATGGATGAAAAAGAGGAGTTGGAAATCCAACTCCTCTTTTTTTACGCATCACGAATCACGCATTACGAAAGAATCACCTGCCCGCAATACTCGCATTTGTCCATGCCGAGTTCGAGGATGCCGCCACAATTAGGGCATTTGAAGGTCTCCACTTTGATGGCGTGCCCCGCAGTTTTGTACGCGGCTTCGTTGTCGGCCAAATCTGCGCGCAGGCGTTTGAGGCGGGCGAGATAGGCATCCCCGCTCATTTCACCAGACTTGCGCAGGCGTTCCACATCCGCAATGGATTCTTTCAACATGCGGCGTTGGGCTTCGAGCGATTCCTTGCTCTTATCCTGGAACGAAACTTTCATTTCAGGCTTGGGCGGGATGGATGCCAGGATTGCCGCGATGATGAGAATGACCGCAGAAACGATCAGGCCGACGATCAAAGGCGTGTATTGAAAGCCAGGGATGGAACTGAATTTAACTTTATTGACCTGCACTTCGTTATAGTCCGCGATGACCACGTAGCGGTCACCGCCAAGTTTGCCAATGTCCACGCGGGTGATGCCAGTGGAATGTTTGGGCAGGTTGTTGCGTGTGCCGTTTTCGGTGAAGACTGCCACATTGCCAGCGTCGTCGCCGATGACAGCTTCCTGCTTGCCGTCTTCGTCGATGTCTAGACCTGAAATTTCAGTAACTTTATCGGAGAGCGATCCCGTCCACATTTGCTTTGCCGTGGCGCCGTCAAAAGAGAAAGCCCAGATGCCGCCGTCTTTTCCGCCGACGATAACCTCGCGCGAGGATGGGTCGCCGTTCAATTCCACTTCGCGGACTTCGCTAACCGCCTGCCCAATGGACTTGTCAAAAAGAATGCTGCCATCGACTGCGCTGTAAATTTTGAACGCGCCAAACTCGCCGCCTGTGATGATCTCGCTGTTGCCGTCGCCGTTCAAGTCAAAGGCGCGCATACGGCGGAGTTGCTCCTGGCTGGTCTGCCAGACTGCATTACCCTGTGAGTCGTACACGGCAAGGTTGCCGTCATTTGTGGCAATCGCAGCATGAACCTGTCCGCCAATTCGGGCATCATCCATGCCGCGGACTTCTGCAGAGCCGAGATCGCCGCTCCACAGCGAAGTTCCATCCAAACTCACAGACAGGATTCCGCCCGAGTTATCGCCGAGCACAATTTGAGGTCCAGAAGAGAAGCGGATGACTGCCACGCGCGAGGGGAAGCCAATGTTGAGCGATTCCGCCAGAACGGTGACCTGCCCCTTGGAAATTACATCCACAGACATACCTGACGAACCGATATAGTACACAACCACATCTTCCAGGCCATCTCCATTTACATCGCCGAGGGTGGTTTTGGGGGAGGAGTATGGAAGAGTCCAAATGACGTTGCCGTTGCCATCGTAGCTCGAAACATCACTGGTGTTTTGAATGAAGAGATCGTCCTGCCCATCGCCATTCAAGTCAATTATCTTCATGCTTTCGGCGGTAGCATAGGGCTGTGTCCAAATGACGCTGTTTCCGAATTTTTCGGCGGTTACTGCGCCGCTGAAAGCGAACACGCCTGCCACGAGCATCACAAGGCAGGAAAGTACGAATGCAACAATAAAGGGAATGATTTTGCGACTCATTTATGCAACCTTTCGTTGAAGGAGGGAATATGCAGATTTTAGAAAACCGAGAATGTGTTCCTGGCCCACATCTTCAAATGGGGATTTGGCAAGGATGTTGATAATGCCGCCATCGGTGTTGATTTCAGCGACCGTGTATTTGCCGATGTTTTGTCCCGCTTTGAAATTGGGAGTTGGTTTGATCTCATAGGCTTCGGGGTTGACCACAATGCGGACTTTCAACTCCTGCTCCGCGCCTTTGAATTTTTCCGGCTTCATCTTCATCTTTCCGCTGATGTGGCTGCGCTTCCAATATGATTTTCGTTTCTTGGTTTTTTGAATGGCCGCCACACGCAGAACATTGCCATCGTACAGTTTCGCTTTTAAAGACAGCCATGGATCGCTGAAATGCTGGGTGGTGCGGTCGCGGGTGTCTTTTGTTTCGCGCGCCACTTTGGTTTGCAGCATGGCCCCCGTCAGATCAAGATGGCCCAAAAATGTTGCGCCAGGTTTCAGGTCGTCGCGAAGCGTATGCAGGATTTCCTTTGTGCCGAAATAGCGCGGCGGAAAATCGTGCGAGTCGCTTTTTCGCAAACTGCGCGCCATGATGAAAGATGCAAGCCAGAGCAGGGTTGCGCCCCCGGTAAAAACAAAGGAAAAATATCCAAGCAAAAGCAGCAGGCCGTCGATTGCCGCAAGCCCCACGCCCGCGAGAAAAATCAACATCGGAATCCAGCGCCATTTATCGCCAGCCGATTCCGTCTTTTGCACTTCCCTGACAAACCTATCCATGCCGCGCATGATCGAATCTGGTTTGTCTGCAATGGAAACATAAACGGGGGTGTAATTCTTTTTACCTGCCGCGCCTGGCGCGGGCGTTTTTTTGCGCGCCGTGTTCAACAAATAAAAGAACAACAGCACAATCACCAGGATAATTCCGCAAATAACTGCCATCCAATCCTCCGGGTACTTTATAATTCGAGCAATGCCTAAAATTCTTTATACAGCCTTTGATATTGTACCAAGCCCAAAGGGCGCGTCCACACATATTTTGCATAATATTCGCGGGTTGGTCAATAGTCAGTTTGACGTTCATCTTATCACGCCCAACGACGGGCTTCTACCCACCGAAGCTACTATGGATGGCGCGCGCGTTACCCGCATTTCGCAAGACCTTACCCAAAATTTTTTGGCGCGCGCCGTGCATTTTGGCAGGGCGGTCTCTTCGCACCTTGCCATCCATCAAAACTATGAAGCGGTTCATTACCGAAATATTTGGGACGGTTTTCAAATCGCGCAGAACAAAAAGAAGTACGGTTATAAAACACTTTTTGAAGTGAACGGACTGCCCTCCATCGAACTCAAATATCATTACCCTGGCATCGATTCGGATTTGCTTTCAAAGATAAAAGAACAGGAAATTGCGACTCTGCACCTAAGCGACGCGATCATCTGCCCCTCCCGCGTGACTCGCGACTACATCGCCTCGCTCGGACTTAACCGCAAGCTGGTGACTGTCATCCCAAACGGGGTCAGCCCTTCGGATTTTTCCCCATCGCCCCTACCCCTGCGCGGGGGACGCATCCCTGTTTTGCTTTACATTGGCACCCTCGCCGATTGGCAGGGACTGGATATTGTGATCAAAGCGCTGCCTAAAATTCTTGAACAGCAGGCTGTTCGACTCCATATTGTCGGGCGCGGAAGGTCGAGGCAAAGAAAAATTCTATCGAAGCAGATCCGCAAGCTGGGGGTGGAGGGAAGCGTCATAATTCAGCCTGCAATTCCGCATCACGAAATTCCCGCCCTGATCGCAGAGTCAGATATCTGCATCGCCCCGCTTGGGTTGAATGACCGCAATGTAACGCAGGGAGCTTGCCCTATTAAACTGCTGGAATACATGGCGGCGGGGCGCCCCATGCTGGCCTCGAATATGCCGATTGTGCGCGAACTTGTCCGCGAAGATGTGGATGCCCTGCTGTTTTCCCCGAATGACCCCGAAGACCTTGCCCGCCGAACGCTTGCTTTATTGAATGATTTCGAGCTATCGAAACGATTGGCTGAATCCGCCTCCGAGCGCGCATTGACGAAATTCACCTGGCATGAGTCTCAAAAGAAACTGGTGAAGGTGTACGAAAAACTGCTGGGGGATTAGATATTATCGGAAATAAAATATATAGTCAGTAGTTCACGAAAACGCAACATGGGTATTGCGGCAAACGACATC
>CAKKRM010000062.1:0-1894 GCA_919902735.1 Anaerolineales bacterium
GCTCGCGTTCAAAGGTTGCCCAGATGAGATGATAGTGAAGTCGCCAGTAGGTCATAACAGAATTCCTTTTGGTAGTAATGGCATAGGTTTTGGTTTGCGGTGATTGGGCGGGATGATACCGCGAAATGTGATTCGATGTGAACGAGCGTGAACGAGATTTGGCGGGACAGGTGCGGGGCGGGGGCGGTGTGCGGGATAAATCCCTGCCTCAGTACATGAAAGTCCACTGAAGTGGACTCGCCGCGCCAGCCCGCAGGGCTTCTACGTACTGAGCAGGCGGCTTTAGCCCCGCTCAACCCCCCGCAACCACCTCACGTACCCCTTTCAAAATCCCCTTCTCATCGCACTTGACCAGTTCATCGAACAACCGCAGCACGGACTTGACCGCTTCGCGCCCGCATGTGGTGCGATTTTCCACGCGGCGCGAAGGGTTTCTTTGTGAAAAAGTAGTTATAATAAAGGTGGTTTCAAAACCTAACTTCACGGATAAAGCAAATGCCAACTGCATTAAAAATTGGACCATATCGTTTTTATTTTTATTCATACGATTGTATTGAGCCGCGTCACATGCACGTAGACCGCGATAACATGAGCGCAAAGATATGGCTTGATCCCGTCGTGTCCCTCGCGGAAAATCGCGGTTACAGCCGCAGAGAGTTGCGCGAGATCGAAAGAATTGCAACGGAAAATTTGGAGAAACTGAGAAATGAATGGGACAACTTCTGTAGCGGTAACGTTTAGCCTGCCCAGGGTCGTGAGCGTCTCTGTGACGGACGATACCTTATCTGTGGATTTGGAGGATGGGCGCACGGTTTCCGTCCCGATTGGATGGTATCCACGCCTCGCGCATGGGACTCCCGCCGAACGCGCCAACGTTCAAATTGCAGGCGCGGGCTTTGGATTGCATTGGCCCGATTTGGACGAGGATATCGGCGTTGAAGGAATTTTGCTTGGCAAACCTTCTACCGAAAGCCCTCAATCCTTTGAGAAATGGTTGAAGGCAAGGGAGTGAATCAAGAATTCCGAATTCTCCGAGAATTCGGAATTCTGTTTTCTACTTCCCTTCCAACACCTCACGCACGCCTTTCAACACCCCCTCCTCATCGCATTTGATCAGATCATCAAACAACCTCAGCCCGCCCGACGATAAACCGTCTGGCTATTCTTACGAAGTCCGCTGAAAGCGGATTAGTCGCCTTAAGGCGACTTCGTATGTGTAGCCCAGGACTTTAGTCCAGGGCGATGGATATGCCTCTGGAAGTGAGTCTCTTTTATTCAACACCCCTCCTCATCGCACTTGACCAGATCATCAAACAACCTCAGCCCGCCCGACGATAAACCGTCGGGCTATTCCTACGAAGTCCGCTGAAAGCGGACTAGCCGCCTTTAGGCGGCTTCGTATGTGTAGCCGTGGATTTCAATCCGCGGCGATGGATTGGATGCGCCGATGCTTAAGCCGCCAGCCTCTATCACTCCACGCCCTCCACCGCTTTCCTCACATCCTTCAAAATCCCCTCCTCGTCGCATTTGACCAACTCATCAAACAACCTCAGCACGGACTTGAACGCTTCGCGCCCGCATGTGTAGCGCAATCTTGCGTCCGTCGATTCGGCGGGATAAATCCCTGCCTCAGCACATGAAAGTCCGCTGAAGCGGACTCGTGCAATTAGCCCGCAGGGCTTCCACGTACTGAGCAGGCGGCTTTAGCCCCGCTCAATCCACCCCCGCAACCACCTCTCGCACCCCTTTCAACACCCCCTCCTCATCACACTTGACCAATTCATCAAACAACCTCAACACGGACTTGACCGCTTCGCGCCTGCATGTGGCGCAATCTTCCGTCCGTCGATTCGGCGGGATAAATCCCTGCCTCAGTTCGTGAAAGTCGGCTAAA
>CAKKRM010000062.1:1994-3643 GCA_919902735.1 Anaerolineales bacterium
CATGTGTAGCGCAATCTTGCGTCCGTCGATTCGGCGGGATAAATCCCTGCCTCAGCACATGAAAGTCCGCTGAAGCGGACTCGTGCAATTAGCCCGCAGGGCTTCCACGTACTGAGCAGGCGGCTTTAGCCCCGCTCAATCCACCCCCGCAACCACCTCACGTACCCCTTTCAACACCCCCTCCTCATCGCACTTGACCAATTCATCAAACAACCTCAGCACGGACTTGACCACCCCCGCATGTGGCGCAATCTTGCGGGCTTGCTTGAATGCCTCAATTGCCTGTTGACGATAGACCGTGGACGATTGACCGTTGACCGTCGTCTCCCGACCACCGTCCACCGTCCGTCGTCCATCGTCGGCGGCGATAGCCGCCCCGCACAACGCCAACCCCTTCGCATCCAGCGCGGAGTAATACTCGGGCGTCTTGGCAAGGATTTCATCCGCCTGCGCAATGGACTTAGCAAAAGCCTCTTGCGCGGTTTCCCCTTCCCCTTGCCGCAAAGCGATGATTCCGTGCAGGGCAGTTGCATTGTGGTTGTATTGTGGCACATCATATTGAAGCGCGGCTTCGATGGTGGCGCGTGCATTGGTTAAATCACTTGAGAAGAGATAAGTTTGTGCCATTGCTATGCGTGCGTAATTTTGCGTTTCTGGGAATGAGATTTCGTCTGCAATTTGAATTGCCTGCTCATAGTTTTTCTTTGCGTTTTCATAGTCATTAAGACTTAAGAGGACATCTCCTAAATTTTCAAGGGTAATTGATATGCCTAGTCTATGACCGACTTCATATTCAATTGCTAAAGCCTGTTGATAATGTTGAATGGCTTTATGAGGTTCACCGAGAATGTAATACACTTCCCCCAAGTTTACAAGATGTCTACTCTGACCATATCGATCTTTAACTTCTTGATGAATTTTTAGCGCATCTTCATAGTGCTCAATAGCTTTTTGCAAATTTCCAAGCAAAAAGAAGGTAATACCAAGATTCCCAAGCTCGGTTCCCTCGCCTGTTTTGTTCCCGATTTCGCGATCTATTATCAATGCCTGTTCATAGTACTCACGAGCTTTTTGCATTTCACCGAGATTTGAATAAACATTTCCGAGATTGCCTAGAAATACGCCTTCGTAGCCTCGATTTTTTTCTCGGCGCGCGATTTGCAATCCTATTTCAAAGCAAGCAACGGCTTCTTTTTCAATTCTGATGTCAGAATATGCTAACCCTAAGCCGTTCAAATTACCCATACGTAAATTCTCGTCCAAAATTTTATCTTTTACACGCAAGTGTAAATCGATCATCAAGCGATAGTGTCCCCAGAGTAACAGGCAATCAAAATGAATCTCTTTCAATACACTTACGGCAGTATCATAATCTCCCGCTTCACAGCGCAATTCAAATTCCGCCAGTTGCGCGGCGAGATCGTCCAGTTTTTTCCATTCCTCGCGCGGCTTGCGGGCTTGCGCGAAGAAATCTGCGGCGCGGTTGAGCAGGTCTTGTTGGGTAAAGCGGAAATCGGGAATTGGTACATTGGGAATTGGTAAACGGGGCGAATCACTTTTCCCGACTCCCGATTCCCCATTCCCGATTAATCCAAAAGCATATTCCTTATCCGCAGGATGTAAATAATATCGTCCTGCCTCGCGACGGG
>CAKKRM010000063.1 GCA_919902735.1 Anaerolineales bacterium
GGCTCGACGGGCAGGAGATCACGCAGTTCACCTACTTCCAGCAGATGGGCGGCGTGGCGCTCGACCCCGTCTCGGTCGAGATCACCTACGGGCTCGAACGCATCCTCATCGCGCTCAACAACGCCAAAGCCATCTGGAACGAAGAATACGGCGCAGGCGTCACCTACGGCGAGATCCGCCGTCAGGAAGAGTTCGAACACTCCAAATATTATTTCGAGACCGCCGACGTCGAACGCGTCCGCGCCATGTACGACCTCTTCTCCGCCGAAGCCGATGCCTGTCTCGCGAGTGGTCTCATCGTCCCCGCGCACGACTACGTCCTCAAATGCTCGCACTGCTTTAATATTTTAGATACACGCGGGGCAATTTCTGTTGCTGAACGTCAGGCATTTTTTAGACGCATCCGCGAATTAGCCAAAGGTGTAGCAGTCTCCTATGGCGAGCAGCGTAAGGGGCTTGAATATCCGTTACTCAAAGAGAAACCAACGTTAAACGTTAAACGTTCAACGTTGCCCACTTCATCCTTCATCACTCACGCGGAGCGTTCATCCTTTCTCTTAGAGATTGGCGTCGAAGAACTCCCCGCCTCTGATGTGGATATCGCCTACGCGGCAGTTTCCACCCGTGTGCCGACTCTACTCAAGGAACTGAATCTCACCCACGGCGACATTCGCATCTTCACTACCCCGCGCAGGATCGTTGTTTCTATCGACTCTCTCTCCCCGAATCAGCCAGACCGCGAAGACCTCGTCAAAGGTCCGCCCGCTGATAAAGCCTTCGACAAAGACGGCAAGCCGACTCAAGCCGCGCTGGGCTTTGCCAGGAAAAATAATCTCGACCCTGCCATACTCGAAGCCCGCGAGATCGACGGTGGAAAATACGTGGCGGCTGTCGTCAAACAAAAGGGACGTCCCACTCCTGAAGTCCTCGTGGACGCGTTGCCCAAATTGGTCGAAAGCATCAAGTTCGAAAAGTCCATGCGCTGGAACGACTCAGGCATTGCCTTCTCACGTCCCATCCGCTGGTACGTAGCCCTGCTCGGTGACATGGTCATCCCGTTTGAATATGCGGGTGTGGCATCTGGCAACATCTCCCGCGGACTTCGTCCCTACGGCTCGCCCGACATCACCATTCCTTCTGCCGATAAATATTTTGACGTGATCCGCGAAGCAGGGATTTTGCTGGATAAAGAAGAACGCAAAGCCTCCATCGTGGAACAAGTTAATCAAGCCGCATCACTGCTCGGTGGACAAGCCATCATCGAAGAAGGCTTGCTCAACGAAGTCACCAACCTTATCGAAATGCCCACCGCAGTCATGGGTGGGTTCAATGAAGAATTCCTCACCCTGCCGCGCGATGTGCTGATCTCGGTGATGAAGAAGCACCAGCGATATTTTCCCGTTGAAGGTTCAAAGTTGAAAGTTGAAGGTCAATCGAACTTTCAACCTGCAACTTTCAACCTGTTACCCCACTTCATCGCCATCCGCAACGGCGACGATATCGGCGTGGACACTGTCCGCGAAGGAAACGAACACGTGCTCGGCGCGCGCTTTGCGGATGCGAATTTTTTCGTCCGCGAAGATGTCAAGAATCCGCTGGAATATTATCGCTCGCAGCTTTCCGGGCTTACCTTCCACATTAAACTTGGCTCGATGATGGACAAGTCCACGCGCATCGAGAATCTGGTCAACGAATTGATTCCCATGCTGGGGCTCGAAAAAGACGAAGCGGTTTTTGCCCGCCGCGCCGCGCATTTGATGAAAGCCGACCTCATGACGCAAATGGTCACCGAAATGACTTCGCTGCAAGGCATCATCGGCGGCGAGTATGCGTTGCGCTCTGGCGAACCCACCGAAGTGGCGCAGGCAATTTCTGAACAATATCAGACTGTGCCGAAGACAAAGATCAGTCTCGCGGTTGCGTTGGCAGATAGGCTTGATTCATTGGTCGGTCTCTTCGGCGCGGGACTCGCTCCCACAGGCGCGAAAGACCCATTCGGCCTGCGCCGCGCCGCCATTGGCATCGTCCAGCCGCTGATCGAACATGACCTTGATTTTGACCTCGCCAAAGCCGTGAAAGAATCCGCGAAGACACAGCCCATCGAAGTCAGCGACGAAGCGCAAAAGCAGATTCTTGAATTCATCACAGGCCGCTTGAAAGTTGTGTTGAATGAATCAGGTTACAAATATGATGTTGTTGACGCGGTTCTTGCGGCGCAATCAAACAACCCTGCGGGAACTGTCCGGGCGGTGAAGCAACTGTCCGCTTGGGTGGGACGCGAAGACTGGTCATCTATTTTGGACGGCTATGCAAGATGTGTCCGCATTGTCCGCTCGGCAGACAGTGATCACGCTTCGCGGCCAGTGATCAGTGATCAGTTGTTTGTGGAAGTTGAAGAAAAACAACTTTATAAAACGTTGAACCTTCAACCTTCAACATTCAACGAGGTTGATGATTTCCTGAACACCGTCTCCGCCCTCATCCCCTCCATCACCGCCTTCTTCGATAAAGTGCTGGTCATGGCCGAGGATGCGAAGGTCAAAGAGAACAGGCTTGGGCTTCTGCAAAAGATTGCCAGCCTCGCAAACGGCATCGCAGACTTGAGCAAGCTGGAAGGCTTCTAATTTGAAATTAAGTGCTCACCTTACGCAGTAATGGTATGTCGTTGCGAGGACGCTCTTGTTCTTTGTCC
>CAKKRM010000064.1 GCA_919902735.1 Anaerolineales bacterium
CCTTGGTAAGAGCCAAGTAAACCATGTTCAAGCCTTTTCGTGAACTACTGATTATACACTTGATAACTGATGTTACGCACCGTCCCGAAGGTTTGACTGGAAAGCAAGCCTGAATTACGAGAACCTTTGGGACGTTCCGCGTAAGGCGAGTTGATAAATAAAAACCCGCCTCTTACGAGACGGGGACTACTGATCACTATCAGCTGAATACTCTTTACTGAATCACGCAGGTACTTTATCCCACTCCTTCTGAGCGTGCTTAAAGCCCCTCTTCAAGGCCTCATAATTCTTGGGCAGTAAATGTTTGTGCCTCGCGGGCAAATGACTTTCCAACGCCTTCTCCACATCTTTCAATGAGATTTCGGGCAAGGCGCTGAGCAATGCTCCCATGGCCACCATGTTCATCAATTTCTTGTCGCCGATCTCTTCGGCAATTTCGTTGCAGGGTACAAAAATTGCGTGGATGTCTCTGCGCCTGGCCGCGCGATCCACCATGGACTGGTTCACGATCAACGTGCCGCCGGGCGCGAGGGTTTCTTCGTATTTATCAAAGGAAGGCAGGTTCAAGGCAATTGCCAAAGGTGGATTTTTCACCAGCGGCGAGCCGATCTCATGGTCTGCGATGACCACGGTGCAGTTGGCTGTGCCGCCGCGCATTTCGGGGCCGTAGGATGGAATCCATGTCACATCCTTGCCCGTGTCCATGGCGGCGTAAGCCAGAACCTGCCCGCCAAATAAAACGCCCTGCCCGCCAAACCCTGCGATGATGATTTCTTTTTGCATAAGTCGCTTCGCTCCTGGGATTGGAGACTGGAGATTAGTCTCCAGTCTCCAGTCTCCAATTACTATATTTTCACCTGCTTAATCGCATCGCTCACTTTGTAATCGCCCAGCGGATATGCGGGCACCATGTGCTCTTCCACGAACTTTAAAGAATTGACGGGTGTCATACCCCAGTTGGTGGGGCAGGTGGAGAGCAGTTCAACCATCGAGAAGCCCAGCCCGCGCACCTGGGTTTCAAACGCGGTGCGGATGGCTTTCTTTGCGAGGCGGATATTTTTCGAGTCGTGCAGCGAGCGGCGCACGCAATAGCCAACGCCTTCCAGAGTGGAAAGCATTTCAGAAACCTTGATCGGATAGCCTTGCGTTTCCACATCGCGGCCATTTGGCGATGAGGTTGTTTTCATGCCGGGCAAAGTAGTTGGCGCCATTTGTCCGCCTGTCATGCCGAAGTTGGCGTTGTTGATGAAGATCACGGTCAGGTTTTCTCCGCGCGCGGCGGCGTGGACAATTTCACCCATGCCAATCGAAGCCAGATCGCCATCGCCTTGATAGGTGAAGACCACGCGGTCTGGCAGCACGCGTTTGATGCCTGTTGCCATTGCGGGCGCGCGTCCGTGCGGGGCTTCCACAAAATCGGTGTTGAAATAGTTGTACGCGAACACCGCGCATCCCACCGGCGCAACGCCGATGGTGCGGTCGATGATTTTCATTTCTTCCAAAACTTCCGCAATCAGCCGATGCGCCACGCCATGTGTACAGCCTGGGCAATAATGCGTGGGCATTTCTGTAAATGCTTCGGGTCTTTCGTAAACGAGATTGGGTGTGGTCATCATTCCTCTTTATATCGTCATTGCGAGGGCGCTCCTGCCTTTTGCCCGACACTTGCGCCGCGCGCCAGTGCGGTGAGCAATCTCCCATCCTATTGGAGATTGCTTCGTCGGGGAGAACACCCTCCTCGCAATGACGATATTATGCGGCGGTCATCCTTGTCAGCCAGGATTCTCTTGGGTCTGTATGAGCAGCTATCACCAAGGGGGATGCTATCGGCGCGGTGTGGATGCGTTGTATCTCATCCAGAATTTCATCGTGGAAGGGAACCACTCCACCGGGCCTGCCATAAAATTCCACGGGGACTCGTCCGCGCACGGCCAGCAGGACATCATCCAGCATTTGGCCCATGTTCATCTCTGTGACTAAAAACGCTCGCGCCTGACCTGTGAGCTGATTCAGCGCTTCATACGGAAACGGGCTGACGGTGATCGGCCTGAAAAGCCCGACCTTGATGCCCTGCGCGCGCGCCTCGCGGACAGCCGAAAGCGCAATGCGGCCCGCTGTGCCAAAACCGACCACGATGATCTCAGCGTCATCGAGGAAATATTCCTTGTAACGGACTTCGTTGGCCTGTACTTCCTTCCAACGACTGAGCAAACGTAAATTGGTTTGTTCTTCATCCAATGGATTAAGATAAATGGATGTGAGCAAACGGCGTTCTCGTTTTCCCATGGCGGCATTCGTGGCCCATTCGAAATCCTTGCGCTGTACAGGTTTCATCTCTGGCATTTCGGCGGGTTCCATCATTTGACCGATGGCTCCATCCAGAATGAGCATACAGATCATCCGATATTTTTCTGCGAGATTAAATGAAAGGACAGTAAGGTCAATAGCTTCCTGCACAGAAGCAGGCGCCAGCACAATACGCGGATAATCCCCATGTCCGCCGCCGCGCACCGCCTGGTTGTAATCCGCTTGGGCGGGCGCGATGTTGCCGAGGCCGGGCCCGCCGCGCATCACATTGACCAGCACTGCGGGAATCTCCGTCCCGGCAATATACGAGAGACCTTCCATCATCAGGCTCACGCCCGGTGATGAAGAGGATGACATCACACGCACGCCCGTACAAGCCGCGCCATAAACCATGTTGATCGCGCCGAGTTCTGATTCTGCCTGTACGAAAGCGCGCCCAAGCTCGGGCATGCGGCGCGAGAGATATTCGAGGATTTCCGTCTGCGGGGTGATGGGATAGCCGAAGTAGGCCTCCAGCCCCGCGCGAACGGCGGCTTCGGCAATGGCTTCGTTGCCTTTCCATAATTCTTTTGGCATTTATTTCTCCAAAATCACTTAAACACGAAGGGCACAAAGAGCACGAAGGATTTCTTCATCCTTCATCCTTCATCATTTTTATGCCGCCACTGGCGCTGCGGCCTTCGTCATTTCTCGATAAACGGTAATCGCCGCATCGGGACAAACCACCGCGCAGATGGCGCAGCCCGTGCAGCCGTCCTTGAACGTGTGCGCAGGGTGGTAGCCCTTGGGGGTGAGGTGCAACATATTCAGCTCGATCACTGCCTGCGGACATGCGCTGATGCAAAGTTCACATCCTTTACAATACGCATCGCTTACTTCGATCCAACCTTTTACTGCCATTGAGTCTCCTCTTTTCTTTATTCGAGAAGTTAGACAAAATTAGGTGAATTCCTTCACCATTCTGATTATGTCGTTATCGGAAGAAGGCGGGTAGTGCCATGCGTCACATGCGCGAGTGTCGAATATCATCTATCCTTTTTCATCTTCCATCTTCCATCTTTCATCACTCTGTAATGTGGGTGGTAGAATCAAATCATCACTTTCTGGAGGATTCCATGACCGAAGTTGTAATCGTTGACGCCATCCGCACGCCAATCGGGGCATTGGGCGGCATCCTTTCATCCGTTCGTCCTGATGATATGGCGGCGCATGTCATTAAAGCAATTCTTGAACGCAATCAATTTGACCCTGCCATCATCGAAGAAGTTTTTTTGGGATGCGCCAACCAGGCAGGCGAAGATAACCGTGACGTGGCGCGCATGGCTGCGCTCTTGGCTGGTCTGCCGCTGCAAACAGGGGGCGTCACTGTGAATCGACTCTGCGCCTCGGGCTTGAATGCCGTCAACATGGCGGCGCGCGCCATCAAAGCAGGCGAGGGGGATGTGTACATCGCAGGCGGAGTCGAATCGATGAGCCGCGCGCCCTATTCACTCCCAAAAGCGGAGGCGGGGTTTTCCTTCGGCAATCTCACCGCGTACGACACAGCCCTCGGCTGGCGCTATCCAAACCCAAAAATGAAAGAAATGTACGGCACAGACTCGATGGGCGAAACTGCCGAGAACATCGCCGCCGAACGCCCACACATCACCCGTGAAATGCAGGATGAATTCTCCGTCCGCTCGCATCAACGCGCCATCGCCGCCATTGACTCGGGCCGCTTCAAACAGGAAATCCTCCCAATTCTCATTCCGCAAAAAAAAGGCGACCCAAAACTCGTGGACACAGACGAACGTCCGCGCCGCGACACGACGATGGAAAGCCTTGCCAGACTTAAACCAGCCTTCAAAAAAGAAGGCGGAACCGTCACCGCTGGAAATTCATCTGGATTAAATGACGGCGCATCAGCGCTGTTGTTGATGAGCGCGGAAAAAGCCAAAGCCTTGAATCTCAAACCGCTTGCCCGAATTGTCACGTCCGCTTCTGCTGGCGTGCCTCCGCGTGTGATGGGCTACGGCCCCATCCCAGCCACGCGGAAAGCATTGGAACGTGCTGGCTTGAAAATGAAAGATATTGGTCTGGTTGAGATTAACGAAGCCTTTGCTGTGCAATCCCTGGCCGTGATGGAAGATTTGGAACTCGACCCCCAAATCGTCAACGTCAACGGCGGAGCCATCGCCATCGGGCATCCTCTCGGCTGTTCGGGCGCGCGTTTGATGACAACCCTCGTCCACGAGATGAAGAATCGCGGAAGTGTGAAATACGGCCTGGCAACTCTTTGTGTGGGCGTTGGGCAGGGTGAAGCGACGATTGTCGAGAGTCTGGTCTAAGGTTGAAGGTGTAAGGTTGAAGGTCACGGCTCCGACTTTTGACTTTTAACCTTCGACAATTTAGAGGATCAAATGAAAAAAATTACTTCTTTCATCACACCGGCGTTGCTCAGTGCAGGCTTTCTTCTTTCCTTAATCACTGCCTGCACTGCTGTGCCCGCCGCCCAAAACCCGCAATCACAAAATACAGCAGAGCCTGTTGCAACGGAAGTTCCCGCCACCGAATCTCAAACTATCACGCAGCCTGCGCTTGCGCCCCAAAACACACCGTTGCCTGCCGAGATCGGCGCGCCATTAATTGATTCTCCGGCCATCATCTTTATTGAAATGTTGGATGAGGTCTACGGCTGGGGCGTGACAAAGACAGAAATTGTCAGCACCAACGACGGCGGCGTCACGTGGTACAACGTCACCCCGCCCGCGTTGACCGATGTTGGTTATTCCGTTTTTACAAACTTTCTCGATAAGTCTCATGCGTGGGTGCAAATTGTAGACCCCAATAATTACCCCAACGGCGGCACACTTTACCGCACATCCGATGGCGGCCTCACCTGGGAATCGTTTGCCACTCCCTTCAGCGCAGGCGACATTGAATTTGTGGATGCAAACAACGGCTGGATCATGGCCGACCTCGGCGTGGGCGCGGGTTCCATGGCCGTCTCTGTTTTTCAAACCAAAGACGGCGGCGCAACATGGACGCGAGCCTACACCAATGACCCAAATCTCGAAGGCGCGGGAGATTCGCTTCCGCTCGGCGGCATCAAAGATATGCTTGTCCCGCTCGATATGAACACCGCCTGGATCGGCGGCGTAATCTATTCTTCAGGCTCCACTTATTTATTCCGCACCAATGACGGCGGCAAGACCTGGGCGCAGGCCACTATGATTCTGCCCGCAGAAGCCCAATCCAGCGAGCTGACGATTGAGCAGGTGAAATTCGTTTCGCCAACCCAGGGGTTCCTTGCAATCCGCATGACATCCACAACCCTCGAGACGATTCTTTTTTCAACGAATGACGGCGGCGAGACATGGAATCCCGCTCCCGTAAAACTGCCAGGCTTGGGCAAACTCGAAATCCCGTCAGCGCAGGAAATGATCTTTTATTCCAGCAACCAGTTCCACGTTACGAAAGATGCGGCGAAGACCTTCGAGATCATAGACCCCAACATCGCATTCGGCGAATCCCTCACAGATATGAGCTTCGTAAATTCATCCACTGGCTGGGTGACGACCACCAGCCGCGCGCTTTATAAAACCACGGATGGAGGACATAGCTGGTTCCAAATGATCCCGTAGACATTTCGCCTCTTTCCCAGCCGACGCCTGATTCTGTTCCCCTTTATATTTTCCACCCCGATGACGATTCGTTTCATGGCTTTTCCAAGGTCGCTTGACATCTTTTTAATTTTGTAGCAAGGCTTAACGCGAAAAGCGCAAATCAGGCAAATTTACGCGAAAATAAATGAAAAATTCGCGTCTTTCGCCTTTTCGCGGAATTCGCGTTAAGATTTTCCTGACCTTGGAATAGCCATGCGATTCGTTTTTGCGGCGCTTTGCCCCTGCAAAATTGCAGACTACAATCTGCATTCCGCTCAATCTGTGATTTACTAACTCACCTTACGCACCGCCCATGATTCCCTCCCGAAGGACATCGGGACGATGT
>CAKKRM010000065.1 GCA_919902735.1 Anaerolineales bacterium
TAGAGACCCTTCGCTCCGCTCACATCGTCCCGATGTCCTTCGGGAGGGAATCATGCGCGGTGCGTAAGGTCAGTTATTAACTCACCCAATTACGGGAAATAAAAATCCACCGCCAACGGCTGGTGATCCGACGCGTTGCGGAGAATATTTTTTGCCACAAGCGGCTCATTGCTGGGCCTGGGCAATTTATAGGATGGAATATCCAGCATGGCTTGCGTCACCCAAATATGATCCACCTGGCTGACATCTGAAAAGAACAACAACCCCACAGCCGTAAAAATAGGCGGACATGCGATCTGGCTTGCCGGAGAACCGATAAGCACTTCCGGGGGAGGCATGGTCATATCACCCATCAAGATCGCGGGGCCGCTCACAAAGGACTCCATGGTTTTTGCAATATTTTCGACATTCTTACAACCCACCTCATCGAAATTGGGACGGATGTGCGTGGCAAAAACCTGCACCGACTGTCCGCTTGCCGTTACCACCTCGGCTCTAACAAGACAATTCGCCACATTCGAATATATTTCAGAACTTTTGATTTGCAGTTTGGAAAATAATACCAGGTCGTAGGTATTGCCGTTTTTATCCACCGCAGCGTCATCCGCCTGGCAGTAAATGTATTCCATGCCAAGGTCGCTGGCGGCCTGTTTTGCGATCGCAAAATCATCCGCGCTCCAGCCATTGGCCTCCTGAATAGCAAGCACATCGGCGTTGTATGCCTGCATAATGGATATGACCTGCGCCAGCCTGTCCTGCCCGCCATCCTGAATGTTATAGCTCATAAAACGCACAGCCCCTGCGTGGGTTTGCAGGGCGGCGGCGGTTGCTGTCAATATAGAATCGCTGGGGATGGTTGCCGTCACGTATGGGGTTTTGGTTGGGATATTTCTCGTGGGAGTATCTTCAATGATCCGCGCCCCTTCAGGAATTTTTGTACCGCAGGCCTGCATCAAAGCCATTGCCAGCACAAGGAAAAAGCCTGCCTTTGCCCACCTTTTAATTTTTAAATGATTGTTGCTCATACGAATCTCCTCATCTCTTTATTTGGTTTTTCGCGCATTGCCTGCATCCTTTGGAAGGGTATATTAGACTTTATCGGAAATAACACATAACTCACCTTACGCAGTCCGCTCTGCAGGGTGGGATACTTGCCCAAAACATCTAACGCAAAGACGCGAAGGCCCAAAGGGAAATAAAACTTCGCGTCTTTGCGGCTTGGCGTTAAAATTTTCGGCAAAGAGTTCTTCCGTGCGTAAGGTCAGCACATAAGTACCGTCCCGACACTTGCGCCGCGCGCCACATCGTCCCGATGTTCTTGCGGGAGTGCGGTGAGGTTTTTTCGAGGAATTCGAGCGCTTGATGGCAACCCTTCGACAGGCTCAGGACAATGCCTTCGGGACGTTTTTTCTAATTACCGATAAAGTCTATTATAAGAGATTACCGCCATTTGCAACGCTATTTGGGGAAGTTCGCCGGGTGGACAATTGAATTTGCCGTATATGTGAACTGACAAAAAAATCTCCGAGCAAAAGCTCGGAGATTTTTTTGTCAGTTAGGAAGCTGGCGGGAGCGGCTCGTCACTGGCGGGCATGGCTTCCGGTTTCTTGCGAAGCAGGAAGAATCCAGCGATAAGCGGGATGAGGATAAAAATAACAGAAACACACAGAAGGGCATATCCTGCTGTGGGGGGCATGGGTTGATCCGCACCGCCCAGTGAGTAGGTCCCGTTTCCGGTGACGCCGCCAAAGCCGATAATACAGGTGAACAAACTGCAACACGAACATAATAGCGCGAGGACAACGGTAATTATCATGCTGGTATTCTTAGTCATTTGATATCTCCTTTTATGTTTTTAGTATACAGGAATAAAAACAGGATGCAAGCAAAACCCTGCATTCCATTGGTACTAACTTCTTAATTTCGCGCCGATTGTCTGTTCCAGCCGTTTGACGATCTTGTTGCGGATTGCGGCGGCATCGGCATCCGTCATCGTTTTGTCCGATTGATAAGTGAGACTGTACGCCAGAGACTTTTTCCCAGCCCCAACTTGATCTCCTCTATAAACATCAAACAGGCGGACGTTCGTGACGGTCTTTCCGCCCGTTTGCCTGATCAATGCTTCGACGGCATTTGCCTCCACTGAATCATCCACAATGACGGCAATGTCTTCATAGATGGGCGGAGTCTCTGGGACGGCTTTGATTCCATAAGTGGGATTCAATTTCCGCAGCAGGTCGAGATCGAATTCAGCGACGATGATCGCGGCGTCGCCAAACTCGAACTTCTCCTTCGCCAGCGGATGCAATTCGCCGAAGACGCCCACAACCTGTCCACTCACTTTGACTTCGGTAGATTTGCCCGGGTGGAGATGCTGATGAGATTCATTTGCAGTGTAGGAAATGTCTGTGAGGCGCAACCCGCTCAAAAGGAGTTCGAGGCGTCCTTTCATGTCGAAGAAGTCAAAGTTGGGCGAGTCTTTTACATCCCACGCAGAGGCGAGGCGGGAACCTGTCATCACGATGGCAAGTTTGCGCGGCTCGTGAGGCAAACCTCGCTCTGAGCCTGTCGAAGAGTCATTTCCGTTGGGTTCAAAGACGGAACCGACTTCAAACAGCGTAATGGATTCGGCGCGCGCGTTTTTCTCCGCGATCTCGAGCACGGATGTGAGCAGGCTGCGGCGCAGAACGCTGCGCTCGGGCGCAATGGGATTTGCGATGCGAACATAATTTTCGCTCGCGCTCAAACGAGCTTCGCGTTCGGGAGAGGTCATGCGATAGGTGACGACTTCCTGCAATCCGGCGGCGACGAGCAGATCGCGCAGGTGTTCCTCCCACTCGTGGACGGGGTTGCCAACCTGCGGCGGAAGCGCATCGGCCATGCTGGTGGTGGGGATGTTGTCGTAGCCGTAGCTGCGCGCCACTTCTTCGAGCACATCGGCAAGACCGACGACGCCTTCGGCGATGTCCATGCGGTGGTTGGGAGCAGTGACTTGTAACCCGTAACTCGTAATTTCACATGCGAAATCGAGACGGGTTAAAAGATTGGCAATTTCTTCTGGGGTGAGGTCGATGCCAAGCAGACGTTTGACATCATGAGATGTGACATCCACGACAGAATCTTTTGGCTTGAGTGGATACGCATCCACGAGATTGGGCGTAATTTCGCCGCCAGCCCACTGTGCCATGTAATTCAGGCCGAGGGTGACGCCATGCTCCGCGAGGGATGGATGCACGCCGCGCGAAAAGCGGAAGGATGCTTCGGAGGGCAGGTTGTGCTGTTTGGCTGTGCGGCGGATGTTGATGAAGTTCCACGCCGCGCCTTCGAGCAGAATGTTTTTTGTCTTATCTGAAACTTCGGATTCAGAACCGCCCATCACGCCCGCGAGGGAGAGCGAACCTTTCTCGTCGCACACCAGCACATTCGTGGAAGTGAGCTTGCGTTCCACGCCATCGAGTGTGGTGAGTTTCTCGCCATCTTTTGCGGCGCGGGTGCTGATCTTGATCTTATTCTTGCCTGCGCGCGCTTTCAACACATCATAATCAAAAGCGTGCAGCGGCTCGCCGAGTTCGAGCATGGCATAGTTGGTCGCATCCACGATGTTGTTGATGGCGCGGATGCCTGCCAGTTTAAGTCTGCGCTGAATCTGGTATGGGCTTGGCTTGATTTCCACGTTGCGAATCAACCCCGCCACGAAGCGCGGGTTGAGTTCAGGGTTGGTGATTTCGATTTCGACAAGGTCGGTTACAGGTGGAAGGTTCAAGGCGTTGCCCTGAGCCTTTCGAAGGGTTGAAGGTTGAACCTGTAACTTTGAACCTGCAACTTTCAACTCACTACCCGTCAAAGCCGCCAACTCTCGCGCAATTCCGATCACATTCGCATTCCGTGCCATGTTCGGCAGAATGGAAATATCCAGCACGGCGTCGCCGATGTACTCGGCAAGCGGCATTCCCACTGGCGCATCGTCATCGAGAATGATGATGCCGTCGCTTTCGTCGGTGATGCCGAGTTCCTTTTCGGAGCAGACCATCGAGTACGAATCCACGCCGCGGATTTTTGCGCGTTTGAGGGTCATCAAAACCTGTCCATCCGCGTGACCGTCGTACAGGGTGGAGCCTTCTTTAGCATACGCCACTTTGATCGGCTTTTCGAGTTTGCCCGTGCCCTTCAAGTGGAAGATGTTCGGCGCGCCGGTTAGCACAACCTGTTCCTGCTGACCATCGAACAGATCGAGCAGGGTCAATTTATCGGCATTGGGGTGCGCCTTCACTTCGCGGATTTCCGCCACGACGATCTTTTCCCTATCCCATGCGATGCCGTTGGTCTTGAACTCATGCTTCTCGCCTTCTTTGTAGACAGGCATGGGCAAACCCGCGTACAGAATCTCGTCCACTTCAAGACCTGCCAGGGTGAGTTTGCGTGCAATATCTTCGATGGAAATGCCATCGAGGTCAATGAAATCTTTTAGCCAAGATAGTGGTATTTTCATATTTCAACCTTTTTCACCACAAAGTGTCACTAAGGGTCACGAAGGTTTTAAAGCTCTTCCTTTGTGTACCTTTGTGTCCTTTGTGGTAGTTAGTTTTAGAATTGCTCCAAAAACCGCACATCGTTACCCCAGAAGTAGCGGATGTCGTTGATCTTATTGCGCAGCATCAACTGGCGTTCGGGACCCATACCCCAGGCGAAGCCAGAATAAATCTTCGGGTCGTAGCCGCCGTTCTGCAAAACAACAGGGTGTACCATGCCGCAGCCAAGAATTTCAAGCCAGCCCGAATTCTTGCAGACCTGGCATCCCTTGCCGCCGCAGACGAAACATTCCACGTCCACTTCAGCGGAGGGTTCCGTGAACGGGAAGTACGAAGCGCGGAAGCGCAGCCGCGCGCCTTCACCGAACATACGGCGCACAAAGTCTGCAATCGTGCCTTTCAAGTCCGCGAAGGTGATGTTCTTGCCAATGGCCAGTCCTTCCACCTGGTTGAACTGAATCTCAGAGCGAGCCGTAATCTGCTCGTAACGGAAGCACATCCCAGGGAGAGCGATGCGGATTGGAGGCGGGTCCTGCGGGTTGGTCGCGGCGTATTCTCTCATCGCATGGATCTGCCCGGGCGAGGTGTGCGTCCGCATCAAAATTGGGTTGTCTCCACGGCCATTCGCTTCGATGAAAAACGTATCCTGCATATCGCGCGCGGGATGATCTGGCGGGAAGTTGAGCATTTGGAAATTCATCTCATCGGTTTCCACTTCGCGCGAGGTGTAGACCTGAAAGCCCATCTCCGCGAGAATTGCCAGTACGCGCCGCAACTGTTGCGTGGATGGGTGCAGCCGTCCGATGTTCACCGAACGCCCGGGCAAAGTCACATCCAATTTTTCTTCTTCGAGCGATTTCGCCAACGCGGCATTTTTCACCTCTTTAGATTTTTCCTCCAAAGCAGATTCCAACGTCCCCTTCACACGGTTCGCCTCCGCGCCGACAACTGGTTTCTCTTCCTTTGAGAGTTTCCCAAACCCGGCAAAGACCTGCATCAGCGGCGAACTGCGCCCCACGTTTGCCACGCGCCAACTGTCCAGAGCGGTTTGATCCGTAATCGCCGCCAAAGACTCCAGCGCAGATTTCTCGATTTCTTTCAATTTATCCAACATCGAACCTCCAATAATTTCCCTCGTCATTGCGAGGGCGATGCTCTTCCGCCCGAAGCAATCTCACGCAAAGTTGGAGATTGCTTCATCGGGCTAAAGCCCTCCTCGCAATGACGAAAGGATACAAACAAAAACCTCCCGTCCACAAATGGGACGAGAGGGAATTCTCGCGGTACCACCCAAGTTAGTCACACTCGCCATTTAAGCTCGTGACTCTCTTTGTGCCGACAAACATCGGCTTCCCAATAACGCAGGGAATGCGTCCCAAACTACTAACATTCAACCTTCAACTTGTAACGTGTTAACTCGGGAGGCTCGAGAGGGAACTTCAACGGGTTTCGGTCGAGTGCAATTTCAACGCTTGCTTTGCACATCTCTGGCGGCTTCTGCCAGTTTACTTTCCTCTGTCACAGCCTTTAAATTTGATTGCCGTAATTATCTGCGGAATCAGGCGGTTGTCAAGTGCGGTTTGCTTTGACAAGGCTGGCGAAGAACAGGATGAATCCAAGCGGTGTGGTGATGAGGTAGAGAATCCAGTTGGTGTGCCATTGCAGGTTGAGAGTCAACGCGAGCGCATAGCAGGCGATGTTGACCACAGGCAAAGTGAACAGGAAGAGAAACTTCCAGGCGGGAATACGGTTTCCAAATTGATCGAGCAATGATCCTTCGCCCTCTTTTTCGGGATTTTTCCGCAAGCCGAAATAAACCAGCCCCAGCAAAACAGGCAGGACGAGAATGGAAATCGGCGCGGCTGGCACAGTGACAAAAGCAAAGTAGAGAATGAAAATCGCTGAGACCAGAATCGTCACCCAGCGTTTGGGTTGGAATGGCGCGGATGCGCCCCAGTTTGCCAGCCAGTATGAAATGATCACCAGAATTGTGGTGACGAACGAGAACTTCGCATACGCTGTAATGGACGCGACTCCTCCATCCGGCTCGAGCCACCAGTTGATCGCCCAAAGCGCCGAACATGCCCCGATGGCGGCAACCAGTTTCAAGGTCGGGGAGGAAGCGGGGGCGAGCAATGATTTTTGAATCGCATACCATCCGATCCAGATGGTGATGAGCGCGTGCCAGGCGAGTCCTGTAAATGAAATGGAGAGGGGGAGCGCCTCGTAGGCGGTTTGCACAACGATGCCTTCGCCCAACCAGCCGAATACCGCGCCCGCGAGGAAGAGCGGCCAGATGGTTTTGATTTTGAATTGCGCGACGAGGACGAGAAAAACGAACGCCATGAGCGAGTAGGCGATCCATGCGCTGACCCAGCTTTTGAGCGAATCATCAGGGCGGATGCGCGCCCAAAAAAGGTGCTCGGAAAAATAAACAAAGATGTAGCCTGTGGCAGGGACGAGCAGGATGTTTTTTATAACGCGCATAACATTAATACAGGCGGTTTGAAAAAAAGTTGCGGTTTGATTATTGTTCAACCCAAAAAGCATTACAATCTTTGAAAAATTTCAATCCACGCAGCAGGTGTCCAATGACCGCATCCCCAAGCATGAATCGCAAACTTGATTTTCCCGCGTTTTTACTTTTTACCGCTTTGCTCTTCGGCGCGATTGTCCGTTTTTATCCCGCCATCACAAATGGATTTCCGCTCAATGACGGCGGCATGTTCTATACGATGGTTCAGGATTTGAAAGCAAACGGATACGCCCTGCCGCGATTCACAAACTACAACCATGCGGATATTCCCTTCGCCTACCCGCCATTTGGATTTTATGTCACCGCGCTTCTCTCTGCGCTCGTGCCTGGTTCTGACCTATGGCCATTTCTCTACCTCCCGGCATTGGTCAACACCTTTTCCATCCTTGCTTTTTATCTCTTCGCCAAAGAGACTCTCAACTCGCGCACCCTCGCATCTCTCGCCACGATGATCTACGCGCTCGCGCCGCGTTCCTTCCTCTGGCAGGTGATGGGCGGCGGAGTGACCCGCTCCTTCGGCATGTTGTTTTTACTGTTGATGTTGTGGCAGGCAATCCAGTTATTCAAAACATATAAACACAAGCATTTATTCCTCACCATCCTCTTTGGCGCAGGGACGGTGTTGAGTCATCCGCAAACAGCCTTACATGCCGCATTAGGCGGCGCGTTGATCTTTCTCTTTTACGGCTTCAACAAGCGCGGGTTTGTTTCCGCTTTTTTCGTTGGGCTTGGCGTGGCTCTGCTTACCTCACCCTGGTGGGGAACTGTGTTCTTGCGTCACGGGTTACAACCTTTTATCTCTGCAGGCCAAACCAGCCAGCGGACTGTTGAATCTTATTTGTCAATTTTTCAGTTTAATGGGTTGGGATCGATACTTGCGGTCATCGGCGTTTATATCTTTTTCAAACAACGGAATTTTTTTCTCATTGCCTGGGCTGTGCTTGCCTATCTGATTGACCCGCGTGGCGGAAGCGGAGTGGCCTTGCTGGCTCTATCCATGCTGGCGGCGGTCGGTCTGCTCAAACTGTCCGCGTGGATGGGCCGTTCGGACGGCGAACAGGCCGGGGTTATATTAATGAGGCGCAGCAGTCAGGCGCTTGTTTTTGGCGCGATGTTCTGGTTCCTGCTTGCCGCCGCCGCCGCAGACTTTCAGTTGATCAACACAAGTTTGAAGGGCGGGGAGTTGAAAATGATCGAGTGGGTCAATTCCAATGTGGGTGAAGACAAGATTTTTCTGCTGGCAACGGGGCGCGAGTTTTCGATGTCTGACCCGTTGCAGGAATGGTTCCCCGCGTTGACGGGTCAATACAGCGCGACGACTTTGCAAGGCATGGAGTGGACTCTGGCTGATAAATTTTTCCCCTGGCATGGGCAGTTGACCGAATTCCAGCATTGCGCGGATGTGCGCTGTGTGAATGAATGGTCCGCGCGCAATGGCGTGGACTACGATTATCTGGTCGTGATGATTCCCGATGAAGATGATGAGCACGAACTGGCGGTTTCGCTGCGAAGCCTGGGGGTTTCCCTCCGCAGTTCGGGGATGAATATGCTGGTGTACGAGTCTGAGCGGGCGCTGGTGTTTGAACTTAACAACTGATGTTACGCACCGCCCATGATTCCCTCCCGAAGGACATCGGGACGATGTGAGCGGAG
>CAKKRM010000066.1 GCA_919902735.1 Anaerolineales bacterium
ACTTCATTCACCACAAATGCACCAGGCATTCGCTTCGCGCTGAAATCTTTTGTCCCATCCACGTTGAAGGATGTGTATCCATCAGAAAGGTCACGCAGCCAGGTAGCCACTGCCGAAGCGTTTTTGACGGGTACTTGCAATTGATAGGTGTTGTTGTCCACGTTCTTCAACAAGCCTTTGATAACACCTTTAGGCGTTGCAATGGATGTGACTTGTGTCTTGCCCTTCTTCAACGCAGAGAGATCAGAAGACACCGCGAAATCCAACACCTGACGAATACGCTGTCCGCTTAATTCATAGACACCCGTCGTGACTTTGTCGTCAATGTAATAGAAATGTGGATAGCCAGTCTTTGTTGGCTTGAAATCAATCCCAGCAGACTCGCTTAACTTTCTAACCTTCAAACGTGCAACATTCAACACATCAAAATCCAATTTCGCTCTGCGTTGTTTTCCTTTTTTAACTGTATCTACAGAGTGAGGCGCACATGCGATTAACACATCCGCCATGATGTTGGCGAGTACACGAGTCTTCTTCTCATCGAATCCGCGCTGTGTGATCCACGGCGTTCCCAAACGGATGCCCGATGGGTCCGCTGAATTCTTGTCACCGGGAATCGTGTTGCGGTTGACCACCACCCCGACGATATCCAAAATGCGCGCGGCTTGGTCTCCGCTCAGTTTGGTTCCATCTTCGCCGACAATCGAAGTGACGTCTACATTCAGCATATGCGTGTTCGTTCCGCCAAATGGAATTCGGAAACCGCGTTTCTTGAACTGGTCGGACATTGCCACGGCGTTCTTGATCGTCTGCTCTTGCAGCTTCTTGAATTGTTTGGTCCGCGCCAGTTTGAAAGCCACCGCCAGCGCGGCAAAGATGTGGACGTGAGGTCCGCCCTGCTCGCCCGGAAAGACCGCTTTATCGAGTTTCTTCGCAATCGCCGCGTCGGTTGTCAATAACACTGCGCCGCGCGGACCGCCCAGCGATTTATGCGTGGTGGACATGACCACATGGGCGTACCCGATCGGCGAGGGCGTAATGCCCGAAGCCACCAACCCGCCAATGTGCGAAATATCCGCCAGCAGGTACGCGCCCACTTCATCGGCAATCTCGCGGAATTTCTTCCAGTCGGGAATCCACGAGTAGGAAGAATATCCCGCGATGATCATTTTGGGTTTGCTTTCCAATGCCTGCGCGCGGATCTTTGCATAATCGAGTTTTTCGTCCGCATCCACGTTGTAATGGATAATCTTGAAATACTTGCCGCTGCGGTTAACGGACGAGCCGTGCGAGAGATGTCCGCCGTGCAGCAGGTTCATGCCCATCACCGTATCGCCGGGCGTGACGAGGGCGTGATAAACCGCGTTATTGGCGGGCGCGCCGGACAATGCCTGGATGTTGACATAGATCTGATCGGGCTTGAATCCGTTTCCCGCGAAGGCTTCCGCCGCGCGGCGGCAGGCCAGCGCCTCAACGAAGTCGGCATATTCCACGCCCTTGTAATAGCGCGGGTCGCCGTTACGGCGATATTCGGCCAGCCGCACGGGATAATCGAGGATATCGTCTTCCATCATGCGGCGCAGCGCGTCGTCGGGATAGCCCTCCGCATAGATATTCTGGAAAACGGAACCCATCGCGTCGCGCACCGCTGTCGGAGCGACGGATTCGCTGGGGATGAGGATCAACTTCCTGGCTTGCCTCTCAGCTTCCAGTTGAGTCAGATCGAAAACGTCAGGGTCGAGTTTGGCGAGATCGCCGCGAAATAAGAAATCGGACATTGTGAATCTCCTTGGGTTGTCACGCTGAGGAATCGCGAGCTTCAAACGGCGAGTGCGGCGACGAAGCCTCTCGGGGGGAATGTGCAAGACTTTCGGTCGCTATACCCGTCACGGTCACAAATTGCGCTTTCTTACGAGTAGGAATGCGCAATTTGTGACCGCGGGCATTATATCGCTCCTTCAGAGTGACACGTATATTTGATTTGTAGGGCAGTTGAATTGTAGACCCGCGAGAGGAGAGGGTCAAGTGAAAAATGACACTTCCAAAATGGATACGGGAATTGTCATAAATATGTAACATTTTTCCAGTTGTAATCCCTTCCTGTTTTTGCTATGATATTCACGGAGGGACGTTGTATGAAAGTTTGCCGGGGAGGTGTTTGGGGATAATATTTCTTTTCACTACCTGTACAAGAAGTTCAGGCGGCGATGATCTGGTAACTTAATGTGGACGCTTATGAGTTATCAGGGAGCCAATAGCGTAAC
>CAKKRM010000067.1 GCA_919902735.1 Anaerolineales bacterium
CAACGGGCGGGGATTATACACCGCTTTCGTTTTTCGGCTTGATGCGGCTAAACCAATCTCCGCCTGCCAAAAGGAGAATGCTGCCGATGACGCCCAGGCCAATATCCAGTGCGCCCAGCAGATACAACCTCCAGCCGCCTGTGATGCTGACCCACTGCCCGAGCGCGAAACCCAGAATGCTGAGGCCAAGATACATCAACAGGCGCAGGCCGCCGCCTTCACGGAAGATGTGAAAGATAAACCCGATCAACAGGGCAATCACCAGCCCAAGCAGAACGACTGGAAGCTGCATTTTTATTTACGGTTTGAGATACTTCGCAAAGAAATCCGTAATGGCGTTGTAGCAGGTGACGCGGTTTTCGTACTTCAACACGTCATGGCCTTCATCTTCAAAGACCAGCAATTCCAGCTTCTTGCCTTTGGCTTTCAACTGCTTCACAAGGTCTTCCGACTCTGCCGCAATCACGCGTGGATCGTTACGCCCCTGAATGACCAACATCGGCGCAGCCATGTTATGCAGATGCGTCTTCGGCGAGCGTTCGATCAAGTCTGCTCTTTCATCGGGCTTGGCAGGGTCACCGATGGAGATTTTGAAATAAGGCTTCCACGTTTCGGGGATGCGCTCGGAGAAGGTGATCAAGTCATACGGGCCGAACATATCACAGGAGGCTTTCCACAGGTTCGGATGCAATCCCGCCTGCATCAAGGTCATGTAGCCGCCGTAGGAACGGCCAACCACCGCCGTGCGTTTGACATCCACACGCTTGTCTTTCGGCAGAACCTTCGTCATCGCGTGGACATGGTCGAGGCGATCCTGACCGCCCCAATCACGATCCACGTGTTTAACGTATTTCAGGCCATAACCTGTGGAACCGCGCACGTTCGGCACGAAGACGGCAAATCCGCGCAGGGTGAGATATTGGATCAACGGCATCGAGAACCATGCGAAGTCCGGGCGTTCCTGTCCCTGCGGCCCGCCGTGGATGTAATAGACAACGGGGCGCGCACCTTTGAATCCCAAAGACTTGGCGGGCAGATACATGCGCGCCGAAACACGCAAGCCATCATGCGAGACAAAGGAAGCATCCTCACCCTTCGAGAGATGCACATCGGGAATGCCAAGAATTTTTTCGTTGGTGTGCAATGAAAGATCGTTGCGCTTTGAACCTTCGATCATGTAAATCTGTGTCGGTGAAGTGGCTGTGGAGAATGAGAAAGTGAAAACATCTTCCAGCGCGTCGTAATCCAGATGTTCCAACATGCCGCCATCAAAAGGTTCCTGCCCAACCAAAACATACTTGAGATTCATCACAAGTTTCGCTTCGTCAAAAATCCCTTCGTATGCCCAGGAGCAGGCATCGATATTGAAAGTGACAAGATAACGGTCATCTTTCAGATGGACGATATTTTCCATCTCGCCCGCACCCGTGTGAGCCACGCCCTTTAACTTAATCGGCTTTATCACACCAGGCTTCTTGAGGTTGATATAGCCAAGCCCGAACGTATCTTCAAAAACTGCGCTGGTTACAATCGTGCCTTTACCGCTTGGGGAAAACACGGCATTGCCCAATCCATTCAATGGAACCTGCTCGCCCGCTTTACGCTTTTCCAACGGCTTGCCATACAGCAGGGTCTTCTTGCCCTTCACCCACGAATACAGCACGCTATCGCCAACGCCATAACCCGTTCCCAATAAAAGTTTGGAATGATCTTTGCTATGCGCCGAAACACCGAAGCCCCACTCGCTTTCGGCGATCTTTGTCAGCTTGCCAGTTTTCAAATCGCCGCGGTAGGTTTCGTTCATGGGCTTGTCGCGGCGTTCGGCCAACAAATACACAACGGCCTTGTCGCGGTCACATTCGCCGAGATGCACGCGGTAATTCTTGAAGAAGTTATTGAAGGCAGGCTCAGGGAAACCCCCATCCAGCGAGGTCGTCATTGGCTGATAATTTTCATCGCCGTTATTGTCGACCATCACCAGAATTTTTTCCAATTCAGGAAAAACATAAAACGAATGTCCGCCAATCAAATGTGGATTCTGCAAAGCGATATTTGGCGGTAGCAACGGCTCAGGCACACTGCCGCCGTAGAACATGGCATACAAACTCAAGTGGCCTGAAAGGTTGCTTAAAAAGTACACGCGCTCATCCGCAAATTGCGGCACAACGAACAAACGGGCAGACATCAGTGACTCAATTCGATAGTTCATGGGAAATCCTCTCTTAATGAAATTTGATTGTTCCTACTTTGTTAACTTCAGGACTTTCGCTTGTCCTTCTTCCGAAGGACATCGGGACGATGTGAGCGGAGCGACACTTGCGCCGCGCGCCAGTGCGGTGAGAATCTCTTAGATTATCGTAGAGACCCTTCGCTATCGCTCAGGGCGACATGACCCTAAAACACGCAAAACTGCGTAAGGTGAGTAACTTAATTCACAGACTGGCTACACGCAGAGAATTTTAGGTGATGATCCCGCCACCGACCATCACCTCGCCTTGATAGAAGACTGCCGCCTGACCTGCTGTGGCGTCCCGAACAGGCGCGTCAAACTTAACTGACACCTGCCTCTCTTTCATTGGGCTGACCAACGCCTCAACCTCTTTCGCCGTATAGCGGATCTTCACCTCCGCGCGGAAAGGTTCGCTCGGCGCTTCGCCGTTCAGCCAGTTGACATCACGTACGATGATTTCGGTCACACCAAGTTCGTCATGTGTGCCGACAACCAGCGTGTTGCGTGTTGCGTGTTTCGTAATGACGTAAAGCGGCAAGGGCGAGGCAACACCAAGTCCCTTGCGCTGGCCGATGGTGTAGTTCGCCAATCCATTGTGTTGACCGATCACAACGCCATCACTTGTTTCGATGTTGCCGGGTTGAAGAATCTCGGCGGCGTTGCGTTGGAGGAAGTTACGATAATCGTCTCCAGCGAGGAAACACAAGTCTTGGGAGTCTGCTCTCGAAGCAGTCGGCAGGCCAAAGTCCGCAGCGAGGCGTCTTATTTCGGGCTTGGGATACTCCCCCACCGGAAAAAGCGCATGGGCAAGCTGATCCTGTTTCAAAACATGAAGAACATAAGATTGATCTTTGGAATGATCCACCGCCCTTAAAAGATTTATCCTTCCGCCTTCATCCTTCATCCTTCTAACATAATGCCCCGTCGCCATAAACTCCGCCCCCAAAGCGAGCGCATGGTTGAGCAGGAACGTCCAGCGGATCTGACGGTTGCATATCAAACACGGATTTGGCGTTTCGCCGCGCGCGTACCCATCCAGAAAATACTGCACAACGGTTTCCTTGAAAACATCTTTTGCGTCAATGACATAAAAGGGAATTTCAAGAATGCCCGCCACGCGCCGCGCCTGCGCCATCGCATCGGGTGTACAGCAGCGGTTGGAATCCTCTTTGCCAGGTTCAGACCACAGCCTCAGCATCATGCCAGTGACGTCATACCCCTGCTGTTTGAGTAAGGCCGCCGCAACGGATGAATCCACGCCGCCAGACATAGCGACAACAACTTTCTCTTTTGCCATTATGAAGGCGATTATAAACCACTTGCATCCACACCTTAGTTAATGTATATTCGATGAAACATTGAGAAACTCACCTTACGCAATTTTGTGTTTTTTAGGGCATGGCGCCCTGAGCGCTAGCGAAGGGTCTCTACGACTATCTCAGAGACCCTTCGCTCTGCTCACATCGTCCCGATGTTCTTCGGGAGGGAATCATGCGTGGCGCGTAAGGTGAGTGAGAAAAAGAGGAGAGAAGTATGCCAACCACGGCGGATTTTATTATTGAGAACGCAAAAATCTTCACCAGTGACGAGAAGAAGCCGCACGCACAGGCTTTGGCTGTAAAAGGCAATCGCATCATTTTTGTGGGAACGAGCGAAGAAGCAAAAGAATACAAGAATTCAGCCACGCGAGTTGTGGATGGGCAGGGACGCACCGTGACCCCCGGCTTCATCGACTCGCATTTTCATTTATTATGGGGTTCCATTTCGATGGGCGGCGCGCAGTTGTATGACGCGAAAAATCTTGAGGATGTAAAACAAGTTTTGCAAACCTTTGCCGCTGAAAACAGAACCAGCGAATGGGTGGATGGACGCGGCGTTAAGTACACCATCATCTCCACCCGTCAGGAACTGGATGCCATGGTCTCAGACAGGCCCGTTTATATCAACGCATATGATGGGCATACTTCGTGGGCGAATACAAAGGCTTTGGAAATAGCGGGTATTTTACAGCCCGGTGTGGAAGCTCCCGGCGTCGGCACAATCGTGCGTGATGAAAACGGACTCGCTACAGGTGAACTTCGTGAGACAGCGATGGGACTCGTTTCTGACTTGATCCCCGAAGCGAGTGATACCCGCAAGCGCGAACTGCTCAAGATGACCATCCAAAAGATCAATGCAACGGGCGTCACCAGTGTCCACAACATGAATGGGGACATGGAAGAGATGATGGTGTATGCCGCGCTCGAAGATACGGGCGAAATGACCTTGCGTGTGTATGTTCCTTATCACATCAAACCAGAAACGACAGAGGAAATGGTTAAGAAAGAAGCAGCCGAAATGGCGAAGGTGCAAGGCGACTTTGCTCGCGGCGGCGCAGCCAAATTCTTCATGGACGGTGTTTGGGAATCGTACACAGCGCTCAATGTGGAACCATATGCAGATGACCTCGAAGCCAAACCCGATGGTATTTATTCGCTCGAACATTTCACCCGCATGGCAGAGTTATGCGACAAGATGGGCTTGCAGATCTTCGTCCATTGCTGCGGGGATGGTGCAGTGGGGCGAACGCTCGATGGGTACGAAGCAGTTCAAAGGTCAAATGGGAAGCGGGATAGTCGTCACCGCATCGAGCATATCGAGGTGATCCATCCCGATGATATTCCGCGCTTCAATCAGCTTGGCGTGCTTCCATCCATGCAGACCAGTCATTCGCCGTTTAGCATTAAGGAGGGCGATGTCTGGCCTGTGCGAGTCGGTGAAAAACGCTGGCCGCTTTCCTTCGCATGGCGCGACATCAAAAATGCAGGCAACAACATCGCTTTTGGCAGCGACTGGCCCGTTGCGCCCTACGACCCGATGATCAACCTGCACGTGGGCATGAACCGCGAGAAATGGAATCTTGACAACCCCGACCAGACTTTAACTTTGGAAGAGCTTATCATCGGTTACACCCGCGATGCGGCGTATGCTGAATTCAAAGAAAATGAAAAAGGCCAGATCAAGGAAGGCTACCTTGCCGATATGGTTTTGTTCTCGCATGATCTGTTCGCTTTGAAGCCCGAAGATATTATGACTGCGAAACCTGTCATGACGGTTGTGGATGGCAAGGTTGTGTTTGAGGCGTAATAAATTTCGTCATTGCGAAACGGCGCTTTTCCGTCGAAGCAATCTCCGTTACAAACAACGAGATTGCTTCGGGAAGAACACCCTCGCAATGACGAATGACAGGAATTAACCAATGACTACCTATGCCATCCGCCGCGTGTTACAGACTATACCCATTCTTTTCATCATCAGCGCGCTGCTCTTCATCATGGTGCGTTCCGCGCCGGGCGGGCCGTTAACTGCCGCGCGCAGAAACCCCAACATCTCGAAAGAGCAGATCGAAATATTGGAAGAAAAGCTTGGGCTGAACGACCCGTTGCCCGTGCAATATGGGCGTTGGATGGGCGCCATGCTTAATGGCGATATGGGCGAATCGATCAAGTTCCGCCGCCCGGTTTCCGAGATGATCAATGAACGCATTCCAAACACATTGCTGCTGGTTGGTATTTCATTTCTTGTCACTCTATTAATCGCAATCCCCATTGGGATCTGGTCGGCACGTAAACCATATTCCATCTTTGACTACGCAGTAACCACGGTCACATTCATCGGGCAGTCCATTCCCGTCTATTGGCTGGGGCTTGGGCTGATTGTTATTTTTTATGTGGTGTTAAAAAATCCAATCACAGGCGAGCCATTCTTCCCTGTCGGCGGGATGAACACGCGCGGCAAGGAAGGCGAATTACTGGATACGCTCTGGCATCTGGTTCTGCCCGTCAGCGCATTAAGTTTGGGATGGGTGGCGTGGTATTCGCGCTTCCTGCGCTCCAGCATGTTGGATGTGCTGCACGAAGATTACATCCGCACCGCGCGGGCAAAAGGCATGAAAGAGCAAACGGTGCATTACAAACATGCGCTGAGAAATGCCATCCTGCCGCTGGTTACGTTGATTGCGCTCGACCTGCCAAGTCTTTTTGCTGGCGCGTTATTCGTCGAAACCATTTTTTCGTGGCCCGGCATGGGGCGTCTTTTTTGGGACGCAGCCAAGGGACGCGACTATCCTGTTCTGCTGGGCGTGGTGATGATTACAGCCACGCTCATCATCGTCTGCAACATTCTTGCTGACCTTGCGTATGGCTGGCTCAACCCGCAGGTGAAATATGACTGAGCTGACTGTCACACCTTCGCGTGAACAAAATATGGCGCGGCTGATCATGCGCCGCTTCTTCAAACACAAACTTGCGGGCATTGCGATTGCAGTTCTTGCGTTTTTAGTATTCGCAGCCGTATTTGCGAATTTGAGTCCATACAGCCCAACCGCGCAGGAACCCACCAACAGTTTTGAAAAACCAAATAGCGTTCATTTATTTGGGACGGATGAACTGGGACGTGACGTTTTCTCAAGGATTCTCTACGGTGGTCGGGTCTCCCTGACAGTTGGTCTGCTTTCAACTTTCCTTTCCATCGCTGTGGGTGTGTTGGTCGGCGCATTGAGCGGGTACTTCGGCGGTTGGGTGGACTCTGTTCTCATGCGCATCACCGATGCCTTCCTGACCTTCCCCACCATCTTCGTGTTGATTCTGCTGGGCGCGTTCCTGCGCGAGCTGCAAGTTCCATGGCTAAAGAACAGCATTGTCGTTGTGATCGTCATCATCGCCGCGCTGTCATGGATGTGGCCTGCCCGTCTCGTGCGCGGACTTTTCCTTGTGCTGCGCGAAAAGGAATTTGTGACTGCCTCGCGCGCGCTGGGCGGAAGCCATGCGCGGCTCATTATTCAACACATTCTGCCGAATTGCATTGGGCCAATTCTGGTCAGCGGGACTTTGCAAATGGCTTCGGCGATCATCACCGAATCAGGCTTGAGTTATCTGGGATTCGGAGTTCAGCCGCCCACCCCCACCTGGGGCAGTATTCTTGCCACCGCGCAGAACCAGGTCTTCCGCGCCCCGTGGATCGGATTTTTTCCAGGCTTTATGATCTTCATCACCGTGATGGCGATCAATTACATCGGCGATGGTTTGCGCGATGCGTTCGATCCGTATGTGATTCATACAGAGTAGTGATTTCACAATTCTGAGTGAAGAACGTCCCGAAGGTTGCTTTGAGAAATTTTGGCCGTCTTTCAAACCTCACCGCACTGGCGCGCGGCGCAAGTGTCGGGATGGTGGTTTCAACTGAAATGAAACGCGCCCAGGTAATTTCATATTCTGGAGTCGGACAGCAAGTTGTCCGTAGTACAAAAAAACAAGTTCATCAGCAAGCTGATGAACTCCAGAAAAATCAACAAAGGAGAAGAGAAAATGAAAATTAAACTGTTTACCCTGTTTGTCGTTCTGGGACTCATCCTCAGCGCGTGTGGAAGCGGGGGAAATACCCCAGCAACGGAATCAGCCGCGGGCGGAGGTGGAGGCGGAACCGTCACCCTCATCCTGCCGGAAGAGCCGACAACTCTGAATTACTATCTGGCCGATGCCGCCATTGTCCGTCAGGTTGCGGATTCTACATCCATGACCGGGCTTGCTACGGTTGGCGAGAGCGGTGATTTTGTGGCAGTGCTGGCGCAGGAATTGCCCACGCTTGAGAACGGCGGCCTTTCGGAAGATACCCTGACCGTAACGTGGAAGCTGCGCGAAGGATTGAAATGGTCGGATGGCGAACCGCTGACCTCCGATGATGTGCGCTTTACGATTGAAGTTTTATCCAACCCTGATTCGGGCGCGCTGGTTGGCACCAGCGGGTTTGACTTGATCACGAATGTTGAAACGCCTGATGATTTGACAACCGTGTTGACATACTCCAGCCCATACCCAGGGTATCTCGATCAATTCGCTTATGGGCTTTTCCCGCGCCATGCCACGGGTGAACCTGCCGATATGGCAAACTGGGAATGGAATCGCAATCCCGTTACCGCTGGCCCGTTCATCTTGAACGCCTGGGCATCGGGTGAGAGTATTTCACTCACACGCAACCCGAATTATTTTGAAGAAGGCAAACCCTATTTGGACGGGTTGGTCTTTGCGATTGTTCCTGAACCCGCCGCGCAAAGCGCCATGATGTTGAACGGCGAAGCGCAGGTGCATTTGTGGCCCAGTGAATTCAAAGCCGATTACGATAAGTTCCTGAAAGGCAAAGCCCAGCAGTATCTCATCCCTGGCATTTGGAACATGGCGATTGACTTTAACCTGAGCGCGCCTTTCGATGGCGACCCGTCCGCATCTGCGCCGCACCCCATCCTCGGCGACATTCGCGTGCGTCAGGCCATCGCGCAAGCCATTGATTACCAAACCCTGCAACAGGATGTGTTGCAAGGCGCCGTTGGCGATTCAACCAATCCCTTTGCGTATGGCTGGTACAAGTGCGATCTGCCGCGAGCCTTTGGCTACGATGTGGATAAAGCCAATCAATTGCTGGATGAAGCGGGCTGGGTGATGGGCGAGGACGGCATCCGCGTGGCGAAGGGCGCCATGTATGCAGAGGACGGAACGCGCCTCTCTCTCGAACTGCAAGGGTATACGGCTTTCGATCCGCTGCAACTCACCGAAGAATTCATCGTCGAGAACCTGAAAGCCGTCGGCATCGAAGCGCGTATTCAGAATTATGATTTCTCGATCATCTTCGGCTCGTATGAAGATAACTCCCCGCGCGCTGTGGGCGATTATGACATGCTGATCTTCGACCGAGGTTTCACCACCGAACCGCAAGGCTACAACTTCGATGCCTATCATTCGTCCCGCATTACCACCGCCGAGAATCCTACGGGCGGAAATTACTTCCGCTGGGAAAATGATATTGTGGATGGCGCGCTCGAACGCGCTGGCAGCAGTTTCGATCTCCAGACCCGCAAGGATGCCTATTGCATCGTCGGCTCGGCTGTGCTCAATGACCTGCCGCAGGTTTATTTGTATCTCTTCCAGGATAACTACGGCATCGCCGATAGCCTGACGGGATATACCCTCAACACCTGGGGCAGCATGAGTTGGGGCGCGCAGAATTGGAAGTTTAAGTAGACAGGTAAACAAGTAGACAAGTAGACACGTGAATGGGAAAACAACTCCCCGCTCATAAGAGCGGGGAGTTGTCATAATTGTGAACAAGGGGAAAACCCACCTACGTTATAATCCGCCCTCGTTGTGTAAGTGAAAACTAGAAATATAAAAAGGCAGTGAATGGATAAATTCAACAAATTCAAAGCGCAGGCAATTATTTTCGACAAGGACGGCACGCTCATCGATTTCGATGCAATGTGGGGCGGCTGGGTGGTTTATCTGGCAGAGCAATTACATCAGGCCAGCGGACTTCAAGTCCGTGAGGCGTTGTCCCTTGCGATGGGCTACGATGAAAGAACGAAAAAAGTCCTAGCACATGGCAAGCTCGCTGTCACACCGATGGCAAAGTTATATACTTTGACCATTGAGGTAATGCAATCGCTCGGTTTAAGTGCAGAGAAAGCGGAAAAGATTGTTGAGACGTGTTGGTGCATTCCAGATCCCGTGGAGCTTGCAAAGCCTTTCACCGATATGCGCGAATTGTTTTACAAATTGCACAGCAAAGGCATAAAAATAGCCATTGCCACCGCAGACGACCGCGCCCCCACCCAAGCCATGATCGAAGCCTTTGACATCGAAGAATATATTTTTACCATGGTCTGCGCGGATGATAAGATACCAACAAAGCCTGCGCCAGATATGGTCCATGCCATTTGCCAGCGGATGAACATTGAACCGTCAAAAGTGATGGTCGTTGGCGACACCATCGCAGACTTGAAAATGGCGCGCGCCGCAGGAGTGGGATTGGCAGTCGGCGTGCTTTCTGGAGTTTCCAATGCAAGAGACCTCGTCCCTTTTGCAGATGTGCTGCTTGAGTCTGTAGAAGAATTGCTGGCTTACTCACCAATGCATGAAGTCAGCAAAGATGAAGCAGGCAACGCTCTTTCAGGACTCAACCCAGAAATTGCGATCTAAACCCTGAAAGCTCGGATTCAAAAGAGCATCCCCATTTTTCGATGGGGATGCTCTTTTACTTCAACAACTTAATCGATCCTGCGCCTCGCTTCACGGACCAAATCCACAAACTCTTCCATGGCGTCATCGCGATAGAGATATTCGCTGATGCGGCGGGCTTCGTCGTAGACATCGTCCATGGAACTTTCTTCCGCCCAGTAACTACCCTTCAAAATCTCGGCATATTCAGCCACCACCACGGCGCGTTGAAAATATGGGTCGGCTTCCTCAAAGTCAAACGCGATCTGACTCGTATCGTAATCCTGCGAGATTTCAACAATCTGGTGCGTATCGGGGTCTTCCCAGCGCATAAAGACCGTTGCAACTTTGCCATGAGCGTCGGGATACAACTTGACTTCATACAAGGCGGTGACGGAATGCCCCGCGCCGATCTCACCTGCATCCACTTCATTATCACGGAATTGATCATCGGCCACCGCACGGTTTTCATAACCGACAAGGCGATAGCGCATCACAACATCGGTATTGAATTCGACCTGCACTTTTGCGTCCAACGCAATGGTTTGCAGCGTGCCCGTGATCTCGTCAATGAACAGCTTGCGGGCTTCATCCATGTCGTCCACGTAGGCGTAGAAACCATTGCCGTTATCGGCGAGTTGTTCCATCAAGGTGTCGTTGTAATTGTCCATGCCGAAGCCGATGGTGGTGAGCGTGACTCCGCGCTCGACGTGGCGATGAATCTCTTCGAGGATGGCGTCCGCCTCTGTCTCGCCGACGTTTGCCACGCCATCCGAGCAGAGGATCACCCGATTGATTCCATCGGACTTGAAGGCTTCCATCGCCATGCCATAGCCAAGGCGCAGACCTGCTTCCGCATTCGTGGAGCCTTCGGGTTCAAGGCTGTAAATCGCGTCGAGAATTCTGTCAGAATCAGAACCAGCCGTCGGGTTAAGAATGACGCGGGCTTCTGATCCATACACCACAATGCTGACAGTGTCATTTCGGTGCAACTGCTCGACGAGTAATTCAAGCGAACGTTTGACGAGTCCGAGGCGGTTGTCCATATCCATCGAACCAGAGACGTCGATCACAAAAGTGAGGGCGGCATCCTTGCGATCAGCCTCGTCCACTTCGTAGCCTTGAATGCCAACGCGCAGCATGTCGTAGCGTTCCGTTTCAGTGAACGGGGATGGACCGCCGTCAATATAAATGCCGAAAGCTTGATGAGGCGGAGGCGACGCATACCCTTGCTCAAAATAGTTGACATACTCTTCCACGCGCACTGATTCCTGAGGCGGAAGATTTCCATCCTTCAAGTAGTTGCGCATGACGGTATATGAACCCGTATCCACATCCAATGCAAAAGTGGAAAGGTTATCATCCTCAGTGTCTATGGACGGGTTGACGCCATAGTCCTGGAAGAACATGTCATACGGCTCGTTGGTGGATGGGGGTTGTCCGCTATTTTGTTGGGCAGAAGCAGGGGCTTCAGAAGCAGGGGCTTCGGTTGCGACGACAGGTGGTAAATAATAATCAGGGGAAGCTGGCGCTTCGGTTGCGGCCGCTCCGCCACAGGCGGTTACAAACAACAGCAACAGCAGAACACTAAAGCCAATGGCTTTACGTAAGGTTTTCATTTTTCTTCTCCTATGAAATTTTTATCTTTATAAACAGACGGGTAAAGAAGACCAGCAGGCGGCGTCCCGCTGAACTTCAAAAGATTTACGTTAAGTCATAGGCCCTCCTTTCGATGGACGGCGTTTCCAATAACCGCCGATTGTGCCTGCTGGGTGGACGGTTCGTTTGCGGGGAAAGTTCCCCTATGCAAAACGACATGAGTTATTGTGACATGAATTCGGGCAAAATTCAACTTGTGATTTTGTCAGGCGGATTCGTCTGATAAAATCCATCCTGTAGTTTATTGAAATTCTGATACAGAATCGACGCGACTCACAAATAAGGTGCTATAGTAGCTCATCAACATCATGAAAGTACTTATCGTTGAAGACGAACTGATTTTCAGACGGATGGTCAAAAAGACCCTGCAAGAGGCGGGATACGATGTTGTGGAGGCAGAGGACGGCCAGGCCGCATGGGAATTATTTCAGCGCGAACCCTTTCAATTCGTCATTACAGATTGGATGATGCCGGGGTTAAGCGGGCCGCAATTGGTTCAAAAGATTCGGACAAGCGCGCAAACAACTTACACGTACATCATCATGCTCACCGCAATGAACGACAAGGACAATGTTGTGCTCGGCCTGGAATCCGGCGCAGATGAGTATCTGACCAAACCCTTCAACAGCGGGGAATTGAAGGCGCGCGTTGCCAGCGGTACGCGCATCCTCAAGCTCGAGGAGCAGCTCATTCAGGCGCGCGAGAAAATGGAGATCCTCGCCATGCACGACGGCCTGACAGGCCTGCTCAACCGCAGAGCCATCGAGGAGTACGCCGAAGCGGAATTCAACATGGCCAGCCGAAAGGAACAGCCACTGGGCGTCATCCTTATGGATATCGACCATTTCAAAAGCGTCAACGACAAGTACGGGCACAAAATTGGCGATGACACTTTACGGCAGGTGGCGCAAGCCCTAACTGCAGACCTGCGTAAATATGACCGCGCCGGGCGCTGGGGCGGCGAAGAATTCATCCTGGTATTACCAGACATCCAATTAACGGAGACAACCTCAGTGGCAGAGCGGCTGAGGGCGCGAATCGCGGAAATGCAAATACACCTGGAAAATGGCGGGGCATTCTCAATTCATATCAGCCTGGGTGTAGCCTGCGCAACAGGTCAGTTCCCTTCGCTGGTAAAGTTAATCGACGCCGCCGATCAGGCGTTGTACCAGGCGAAACAAGGCGGGCGAAATCGGGTTTGCTGCTTCGAACCGTCGTAATAATACACTGGCCTCGCTCCCGATTACATGAATTCGATAATGCCAAAGAAAAAGCCATTCGGTTGAATGGCTTTTTCTTTGGCGAAGTGAATTTAACGCAGGGACACAGCGGCGCTTTATCTCTGCAATATTTACTTCAATTTCTCTTCCACAACCTTTGTCAACCTACCCAACGCGTCTTTCACACTACTATCTGGCAAACTTCCCTGCGCCAAATTGGGACGTCCGCCGCCTTTGCCGCCGATGCCTGTGATGAGATCGCCAGCCTTGAGTCCGCGCTTGACGAGGTCTTCGGTCACCACCGCGATGACAGTTGATCCCCCTGCGGGGACTGCGCCTGTTACGAGGACAGCCGCTCCCGCTTTGGGATATTTCTCGCGGAACTTATCTGCCAGCATTCGCAGGGTGTCCACGTTTGAGTCGGGGATTTCCATCGCGAATACATTGACATCTTTGACGGTTTGAATGTTTGAAAGTTGCAGGTTGAATGTTGAAAGAGCGGACTGGGCGCGGAGGTTGGCAAGTTCCTTCTTGAGGTCGGAGATTTCGTCTTGCAAAGATTCAACTTTTTGAGGAACTTCTTCCACGGAAGATTTCAACGCGCCCGCGGTTTGTTTCAAGGTCTTGAATCTTTTTGCAATCAAATCATACGCACCACGGCCTGTGACCGCTTCGATGCGGCGAATACCTGCCGCCGCCGAACCTTCGCTGACGATGATGAATGCGCCGATGTCTGAAGTGCGATCAATATGTGTGCCGCCGCAGAGTTCGTAGGAATACTTTCTGGAGTCGGACAGCTTGCTGTCCGACAGAACAGGCAGCAAGCTGCCTGACTCCAGAGGGGACTCCAGAATGGAAATCGTTCTAACCGTCTCACCATATTTCTCGCCGAAGAGCGCCATCGCGCCTTCTTTTTTGGCTTCATCCAGTGACTTGGTCACTTTGACTACAGGCATATCTGCGGCAATCGCGTCGTTGACCATTTTCTCGACGCGTTCGATCTGTTCGGGGGTCATGCCATCGGGCTGGGTGAAGTCGAAGCGCAGATGTGTGGGAGAGACAAGCGAGCCTGCCTGACGGGCATGGTCGCCGAGGATTTCATGCAATGCCTTGTGGAGCAAGTGCGTGGCGGTGTGATTCCGCATGATGTTATGGCGGCGGACTGTATCCACTTCGGCAACAGCTTTGTCACCTACTTTGGGTTGACCAGAAATGACCTGCCCAATGTGGGTAATGACGCCAGCCGCAGCCCGGCGGGTGGAAGTGATTTCGATTTCCCAGCCGCCCTCGGTCTCGGTACGCCCCTCGCTACCGCTCGGGGCTACTCGACCAGCGGGCTGATAACGAATGTACCCTTCATCACCCACCTGACCACCAGACTCAATATAGAAACCTGTCTTGGGCAGGATGACTTCGACCACGTCATCGAGGAAGGCAGAGGAAACTGATTCACCGTTGACGATCAGGGCGAGGACTTCGCCTTCGACACGCGGGCTGTTGTATGGGTCATATTCAACGCCAGACGCGCCGATTTTGTTTTTGGATTGCAAATCTTTCAGGATGTTCGCGAAGTATTCAGAATCTTCGCCGCCGAGTTTACCCATGGCTTTGCCGCCGCCAGAGGCTTTGCTGTGATGTCCCTTTGCTTCATTGAAGCCTGCTTCGTCAATGTCGAGTCCCTGTTCGCGGGCAATGTCGCGGGAGATTTCGAAGGGCAGGCCGTACGTGGCGTAGAGGTCGAAGGCTTTGTGTCCATCAAGAACGAGAGATTGGGGATTGAAGATTGGAGACTTGTCCTGAGCCTGTTCGAAGGGTTCGGCGCGGAGGCCTGAGAGTAGGTTCTGTAGATGGTTAGTACCAGCTTCAACGGTACGCGCGAAGCGGACTTCCTCTCGAGTCAGGTTATCTAAAATCGTCGCCTTGTTCTTTTCGAGTTCGGGATAAAAATCGCCGTATTCTTTAATCACAGCTTCGGCAACTTTGGCGAGGAACGGTTCTTTGAGTCCAATCTTCGTTCCAAAGCGCGCACCACGGCGGATGATCATGCGGGTGACGTAGTTGCGGCCAGCGTTGCCAGGGACGACGCCGTCGGCGATAAGGAAGGCGGCAGAACGAACATGGTCGCAGATGACGCGGTAGGGCGTGAAGTTTGCTTCCATCTCGGAAACTGAATCACCCGTGAGCGAGCGCAGAACGTCGAGCGAGCC
>CAKKRM010000068.1 GCA_919902735.1 Anaerolineales bacterium
CCAGCGAAATTGTGATCAAATCCTCTATTCTTGAAATGAAGGTATGCGAAGTGCCAACCCCCCTCTCCCCCGATGGAAGAGACCGCCCCCCTCATTTACGCAGCTTCCGCGACGGGTGGAGGCACTTGCGGTTTTTATTACTCTATAGCCCGGCATGGTTGTTTTTGTATCCAGGGATTCTGCTCGTAAGCATAGGGACCATAAGCAGTTTTGCGCTGTTTTTTGGGCCGGTAGACATTGGTATTCGTCCGCTTGATTTTCATAGTTTCATTATCGCAGGGACAATTATGATGCTTGGGCTAACCACGCTTTCTTTCGCATCCATTACCAGGGTCTTTGCATATAATTTTGGGCTGCTCCCCAACCGCCCTGCATTTTTTAATTTATTTAGATTTCTTAATCTTGAAATCGGTTTAGCTAGTGGCTTTATAACCCTCCTGTTTGGCATATTCCTTATTCTTAGAGCGGTTATCCTTTCATATTCCCCCGGCTTTGACAGCATCGGCTTTGGTAACAGCGTCCGCTTGATTTATGGCGCGTGCCTCGCCATTATGACAGGAGGACAGATTATTCTTAGTAGTTTTGTTTTAAGCATTTTAGGAATTAATCCAAAAAAGTAAAGGACTGCTATCCCATGAAAGATATCCGCGACCCACTGTACGAAAAGTATTACTCTGCATTCAAAAAGGGAGAGCCGCGCGAAAAATTTGGCTTTCTACATATCAAACTTTGGTACAACGAAAAATATCTACCGCTTCTAAAAGGGTACGATCATGGCGTACCCGTACTTGAACTTGGCTGCGGCCAGGGCTTTATGCTTCGCTATTTACAATCGGCAGGCTTCACCAACCTCACTGGCGTGGATATTTCCGAGGAGCAGATTGCAATAGCAAAAGAAAGGGGGTTTAACGCCATTCACGCAAATGCTTTTGATTTCCTGCGCTCGAACAACGGCCAGTTTGAAATCATATTTGCCATTGATCTTATTGAACACTTTACAAAAGAGGAGCTGTTCGAACTTTTGCGGCTTATCCACCACGCTCTTAAGCCCGGTGGGCTATTTGTACTGCAAACCCCAAACGGCGAGGGATTAATGCCTGGTTATGTTATCTATGGCGATTTAACGCATTTTACAATTCTATCCCCATTATCCCTAAAGCATATTCTTACCGTCACCGGCTTTGACGGCATTAAAATCAAAGAACTTGGCCCAGGATTATTCATCCATTTTCCTCTCTTTATCGTGTGGCAAATCATCCGTCTATTCGCCATGTTCATCAAATTTATGGAAATTGGGCGTATCCAAAGATATTGGACAGAGTCCATTATTGCATCCGCCCGCCGTTCAAAATAACTGTTTTGATCTCACGCTGACTTTAATTCTAATAATATCTCGCAGTACCTCTCACACATTGTTTTCCAGCTTAATCTCTGGATTGCAAATTCTCTGCATTTAACTCCCAAACTTTTAAGCTGGTCAAAATCAGAAAGAGCATATTTCAGCTTCTCTTCGATGTCATGTGTCGCTGGCTTAATAGCAAAGAACAAATTACGCACATCGTCACCCAACTCATAAAGCGACTCTTGCGATATCAAGACTGGAGTTCCACAAGCCAGGCTGTTCGAAACCGTTAATGTTACGCCTTCTCCGACGGATGGATGAACCAAAACATCTGAACTGGCAAACAATTTTCGTAGCTCGCTTTCGGGCACATCCTGCAAATGAATCAGGTTTGGCAATTTCCAATCAGCAGGATTAAAGTCATCCGGCCTGCCAACCAAAACCCAAAACCAATTCTGATATTTTTCAATCAATGGGCGGATCAAATGCACCCCCTTGCGTTCCACAAGCCTCCCAACGAATAGGATAATCGGGGCTGCCTCATTCCCACTCAATTGCTTTCTAAATTGAGTTCTTTCCATCTCCATCATAGGCTTGTAAAATTCTGTGTCAACGCCCAGCGGCACAACTTCAAGATCGGCATTCGGCATTAAATATGCCATACCAGAGCGCACAGTCTCGGTAATAAAGACCAGGCGATCAGCAAAATTAAACATTGACCAGCCGATTGTTCGATAAGCCAATTTTTGCAGAATGCGTTTATAGTACTGTTCGTAAGGAATGTTTTTCGCATACTGCGTCAAAAGGATCGGTTTACCCAGCAGTTTGGCAAAAATAAACGACATGATATTAATAGGATACAAGCTATCCTGCAAATGTAGTACATCACACCAGTGGATAGCATCCCATATCTCTGGAATCAAATCCAAGCGTGGCATTGGGTGCGGAAAACCAAACTTCTCTTCAGTAATATTCCAGGCACGAATTGGAATATCTCCATCGCCAACTCGTCGAAAATTAGGTGAAACATCAGCTGCAACCCAACGCACAGAATGTCCAAAAATACGGTAATATTTTACTAAATTATAGGAAACTACTTCAACGCCGCCCATGTGCTCGGGGTAATAATAATTACCAACCACCAAAATTTTCATGATACGCTCTTTTTTCAGATAATTTGTCCGGAATTTATACCACTAAAGAGAAGCTAATATGAAGCCTTCATTTTCAAAAACAGACATCATTCATTCAATTCACGCTATATGGTTCGCTTTGGTTGTAGGATTATTCATATTATATTCAGGGAGGACAAGCTATATATATGGTTCATCATTGAACAATTGGGGCGGACTTCTTTCAAAACTCACTAAAATGGATACTATTTCCTTCACAAAGAACCTTTCCCTGTCATTTGCGGGAATGCTCTGCTTTGTAATTGCCTGCATCTCCCTGGGCAGTGTTTTTACAAAAAGTATTTGGCAGGCAAAAAAATTACCGCTAACAGGCTGGCTCTGCAATATAACCACTTCATTTCTTGTCGGAGAAATCATTTATTCACTGATCCTGCTTGGGCTGGGTATTCCGGGAAAGCTATCGCCGCTTGCCTCCACTGTTGTTGTTTCAGTTGGATCTTTGACAGGAGTATTATATGTAAAAAGGCTTTATCTTGCATATCAGAAACAAAATAAAAACGAAACAATTAAGCGCAACTTAAAGGCTGAAGATGTAATTTTCTGGATATTGATAACGATTATCCTGTCAACATCCCTGCTGGCATCCGCTCGCCTAAGTTACGATTCAGTTGCTCTGTATTTTTCAAACGCCAAACTTACAGCCATAAGCCATCAAATCCAATCGTACATGAACGATTCCTTTGTTGTTAGTTCGTTCCACATCGGAGTTTTGTACACTGCCATCATTCAATTATTTGGCGATCAGGCAGCTCGGCTCTTCTCCTGGATGAACGGAGTTTTCATCATAATTATATGCATGGGGTTGGCAGAACAAACATCCCTTTCCCGTACAGGAAAAACAATCACCATCGCCCTGCTCGCAACATCCACTGCTTTTTTAGATCTCTTTGGAGATGGAAAAATTGAGCTTGCCACTACGCTGCCCGCGCTGGCAGCAGTTTACTGGCTCATCAATGCAAAGAAAAGCGCACGCGCCAGCGACTACCTGCTGGTTGGCATATTTTCTGGTTTTGCAATGATTACGCGGCCTTATAACGCAGTTCTTTTGGGTGGGTTTATTGGTATTTATTATATAGCCAACAAAGACTCTTTGCTTTCATTCGTAAAATCATTTCTATGGATCGCAGGTCCAGTCGCAGCCTTACTTGCGGCGCACCTCATTGCAAACTGGATGATCCTCGGCGATCCGATTGCGCCAATCAACAATACTTTAAAGGTCAATACAGGTATATGGCAATGGTCATTTGACCCGCAGCAAATCTGGGTAATACGCGCCTTTTACCCCCTAGTGGCAACCTTTATAAACACCGCCCAAAGCCTTGGGAATATCTCCCCGTTGATCATTGCGTTTTTACCAGCGCTACTCTTGAAACAATCAAAGGTAATTGTAAATTTGAATGTAGATTTAAGGAAAATTACCATCATTGCAACATTTGTGTTGGTTGCATGGATTATGGCCTATTTCACCGTGCTCGAAATAAGATATGTTCTTTTTTTATGGGCAATAATCTATCTAGCAGTCGCAGAAGCAATCAGCGGCAATCTTGAGCACATGAACCCGGTCAACAAAATAGTCTTCCAAGGCATTTTTATCATTTTGCTTTTATTTGTATTTGGCCGAAATATGTTCATCGCAGTGGATGCTTACGCCCCAATTGACAAAAACAACATCCCCCACTGCGGCGATTTTATCTTTTGTAATTTCCTTGATCCGGTCAATGAAATAGCGAAACCTGGGGAAAGGGTGTTAGCGTTAAATGCCTTCCGCTATTATCTCCGCCCAGAACTATTTGCCTGTTCTTCCAAAAACATAGAATATATTGAAATCAGGGATGCATCGTTGGCTTCGAATGAAGCTTTTTGGCTTGAGATACATCGTCAGGGTTATACATATATAACCTATGAACGTAATTATGCTGTTCGCCATTTATATATGAACGTCTCTCCCGACCCGGAGAATACGCCAGCATGGTTGAAGTTGGAAAGGCTTATAGGAGAGGAAAATGATTCTTTTGTTTCTTATAGAATTCACTACATAAACCCGCCCTATTCAATGGAAAAAATCTGTCTACAAAGCGACGGGGGCTGGCTTGTACAGGAAATTCCATAAAATATAGCTCACATTCATTTTTAGACAAGGGGAAATCATTATGAAGTCATTTGCCATAAAGAGCATTAATTGATAGTGTTGGTATTAAAGACATCCCTGTCGTTGCCCAGTGAATATGAAACCAATAGCTCCCAGCAATTGTGGGAGCTATTGGTTTCTTCTAAATCTTCCTACTTCTTCTTGCTTAGACTCTTCTTCTTCGGCGCTTCAATTTCCACAGTCATGGACTGGGCAGGGGCCTTCGAGCGGATCACAGCCCAGGCAAGCACACCCATCAAGGCAAGCGCAACGACCCAAACGCCAATCTTTGCGCCAAGGGGTAGATCGGGCTGGGAATATTGCACCACGATCGGGGCAATGATCACCGCAACAAGGTTCACCACTTTAATCATCGGGTTGAGAGCGGGGCCGGCGGTATCCTTGAATGGATCGCCGACAGTATCGCCCACCACGCCAGCTTTATGACGTTCGGAGCCCTTGCCGAGATTGTTCTTCGGATCCCTGGGTTCGTCTTCGATCAACTTCTTGGCATTATCCCAGGCTCCGCCGGAGTTATTGAGGAACACAGCCAGCAGTTGACCGGAAACAATGATACCGGCCAGAAAACCACCGAGGGCTTCCACCTGTAAGGTTAAACCAACCACAATCGGGGTCACAATGCCGAGCAAGGCAAGTGAAACGAGTTCCTTCTGCGCAGCGGTTGTGGAGATACTCACAGCTTGTTTGTAATCTGGCTTAACTTTGCCTTCCAACACGCCCAGCTTAAACTGGCGGCGGACTTCCAACACAATGAGGGAAGCGGCGCGGGTTACAGCCTGGATGGCAAAGGATGAGAACAACCAGGGCAACGCGCCACCGATGAGCATACCAACGAACACCTGCGGAATATCAACACGGATGCCAATTGCCTGAATTTGCTGTTCGGCAGGAACGCCAAAGCTAGCCTGCGCACGGGATACATCCACAAGGAAGGAGCCAAAGAGAGAAACAGCCGCAATCACCGCAGAGCCAATGGCAACGCCTTTGGTAATGGCTTTTGTAGTATTACCCACTGCATCGAGGTCAGCCATGATCTGCTGGGCATCCTTGGTTGCTTTGTCTGTCTTGCCAGACCAGGACATTTCGCCAATGCCATTTGCATTATCCGCAATCGGACCAAAGGAGTCCATTGCCACGTTGTTACCGGTCAGGGTCAACATGCCGATGCCGGTCATCGCAACGCCGTACAACACAAAAGTAGCGCGGATAGTGCCCTCAACGCCAGGGATGGTTCCGAAGATAAAAATGGAAGCAACGATGGTCACTGCGATCACAAGCACCGACCAAACAGATGACTCAAAACCCACCGAAATACCATTCAAGATCAAAGTGGCAGGGCCGGTATCCGCAGCCTTCTTAATGTCATTCACAGGAGCGGCATGTGTGCCGGTAAAGTATTCGGTCAGGCGGTCGATCACGATGGCAAGCAAAACGCCAACGCCAACCGCGGCAGGCATACGCCACCAGCCACCCCACTCATTCATGGCGGCAGTGTTCATATAAAAGAAGCCGGCAATAAAGAACATCACCGCAGAGACCAAAGCGGAGGTGAGGAAACCGCTAAAAATCGCCTTCATCGCATCTTCGCTCTTGCCAGTCTTGCCAGCCTTCACAAAATAGGTACCGATAATAGAAGACAACACGCCGATACCACGCACCATCAACGGGAAGATGATCCACTCCAGGCGGCCGGTCGTGTGCCAGAGGGCCAGACCAAGAATCAGGCCCGAAACGATCGTCACTTCATAGGATTCGAAAATAT
>CAKKRM010000069.1 GCA_919902735.1 Anaerolineales bacterium
CCATTGCCCCAGGGTAGAAAGATGCGATTTGAGCAGAATCATGATCGGTCGTGGCAAAGAACGAGGCGGTGAAAACGCCAGGGACGACTTTCATCAGGGATGTATCCACGCCTTTTGAATCCAGCCAGGCGCGGTAATCGCCAAAATCCTCGCCGACGGTTGCCATCACGCGCGGCTTTTGACCAAGCAAGGCCATGGTGTAGGCAATGTTCGGAGCAATGCCGCCGCGCTGTTTGGTCATGGAGTCCACAAGGAATGACAGGCTGATGGACGCCAGACGTTCGGGGAGAATCTGTTCCTTGAATTGACCGGGGAAGGTCATTAGATAATCGTATGCAACTGAACCAGTGAGAAGTATGTCCATTATCAACTCGCAGAAAAATGCGCACCCTTGCGAGTGCGCTGAATTTATTAACGGGCGTGAGTTTATCACGACATAATGTGATTGTCTAGAAATTAGGGTTACAAATTTTCAACGCGCAGGAAGAGGCTATGGCAAAGCTTGTATAGTGAAGTAATCGAAATCAGCGACTTTTGCCTGTTCATAGGCCTGACTCGCGATCAGGCCGACGTGGATGGGCGAGATTTCACTCGTATGCTGACCAATTTGAATCCATGTTGATGCATCTTCGCTGTAAAACGCAGTATAGGTATTGCCCTCGCGCCTTAAACGCAGGTAAACATCGGAAGGATTGGAGATGGGGGTGACAAAATTTGGAACGCCTGTTTGAGTCGGATTGTCGAAATACAAAGCATTTTCTTTGCAAAAATCAGGGAAATTACACTTAGCAAAGGCACGCCCATAGCCAAGCGCTTTTCCCTGCGCTTCATAAACTAACAATCCCGCAAATTGGAAATTACTTGTCGGTTCAAACTTCACATAGGTCTCGATCTCAAAATTTCCCGTGGGAGCGGTACGCACAAGAAAATTTTTTGGTTCAGCATCGCCGCCGATATTCGTCCCTTGCGCGGTGATACTCACAAAACCAGGCATGTCTGTTAGATTCCAATGCGTGGGATCTTCACCGAGCCAGATCCAGTCTTCCGCAAGTTTTCCGTCAAAGTCATCGCGAAATGGGAAAGGCGGCGCGGTAGTTGTAGGGATGGGAGTGTTTGTGGGAACAGGCGTGTTTGTGGGAGGCAACGTCGGTGTCCAAGCGGACGCGGTTATAGTGGCGATCTGGTCAGGCGAAGGTCCACAAGCTGCGAGCAAGGCAAGAATCAATACATACCCGATGAAGGTTAATACACGTTTCATTTATTTCTCCTTTAGCGAAAGATACTTGAAAGAAACGACACCGGAAAACAACAGATTGCCCTGCCACCTCCTTTGTGTATTATTTTCATATCGATACGATGAACCAATAAGTCTCTTCAAGTAGAATTTTTTCGCAGCCCCCAAATTCAACTCCAACCTATAACTACATTCATTATATAAAGATTTTCGAAAAAATCAACTCAAATAACAAAAGAACGCGCACTCTTGTGAGTGCACCATAATTTGAGCTATCAATCTCTCAGGGTTTATTTTTGACCAATTTCTTTAGACTAACTTCAAACGGCGGATACGCAACTCCGTTCTCGGTCACAATTCCCGTCACTAATCTATTCGGCGTCACATCAAAGGCAATGTTGCGGGCTTTGGCATTTTGCGGCGCAACACGCTGACCTTCAAACTCCAGGCCAAGCACTTCCTGCGGATTGCGTTCCTCGATTGGAATCAAATCTCCATGCGCGAGAGACAGGTCAATAGTGGAGGTTGGCACAACGGGATAAAACGGGATGCCATTATCGAAAGCAGCCAGCGCCAGCATGTACGTGCCGATCTTATTCGCCACATCCCCATTTGCGGCGGTGCGGTCAGACCCGACAAAGCACTTCTGCACTTTGCCAGCTTTCAAAAAATATCCCGCTGTGTTGTCGCTGATGATCTCATACGGAATTCCGTATTGTTCCAACTCCCAAGCCGTCAGGCGCGCGCCCTGCAAGCGCGGACGGGTTTCATCTACGAAGACGTGAATCTTTTTTCCCTGCTCGTGCGCCGTGCGGATGACGCCAAGCGCGGTTCCCCAGTCCACTGTGGCGAGCGCGCCCGTGTTGCAGTGATGGATGATGGTGTCACCATCATTGATGAGCGTCGCGCCGTGTTCCGCCATGCGCTTGTTGATTTCGACATCTTCATCAGCGAGTTTTTGGGCTTCGCTCAACACAACAGCCCTTAAATCATCGGCCGAACTATTTACGGAATACGCAACACGCAATACTCTATCCACCGCCCAGGCAAGGTTCACTGCCGTGGGACGCGCCGCTTTCAAAGTGGTGGAAGCTGCCAGTAGGTCAGCGAGCAGGCCTGAGGTTGAGGAGGAGGCGGATTCATATCCAGCGAGGGCAAGGCCAAAAGCGGCAGCGGCTCCAATGGCAGGCGCGCCACGCACAACCATATCCGTAATCGCAAGCGCAACTTCTTTATGCCCGCGATAGGCGAGGATTTCAAAACGTGCGGGCAGGATGCGCTGGTCTATCATTTTCAGTTCGTTGTTTTCCCAAAAAACAGTTCGCATGGTTTACCTCTTAAAATATTTTTCGCGCAATGCAATCAACTTCGCCTGCGCCTCCGCTGGGACGCGTTTCACTTCGCCAAGCATTTTTGCGCGCCAGTAAATTTCAGAGACGTGCTCGATGCGTTCCAAATGGAT
>CAKKRM010000070.1 GCA_919902735.1 Anaerolineales bacterium
TAGAGCGCTTGCTTGCGGAGCAATAGGTCGCAGGTTCGAGTCCTGCCGGGAGCACTATGAACCGCCTTTCAAACAGAAAGGCGGTTTTATGTTTAGTAACTGATGTTACGCGGCAGAAATTTATCTCGCAAACCCAGTAACATGAATCCCCCAAAGGGGACTTTGTCGCTCTACGGATATACTGCGTAAGGTGAATTATAGGTAAGCCACAAATCACAAAGATACGATTGCATTTCTCTTTTTGTTTATAATCAGTAGACACAAAAGATTCTGGAGTCAGGCAGCAAGCTGCCTGACTCCAGAATCGTGAAATATTGATAATGGATAACCATGAAAAACAAAAAACCACATATCCTTCTCACCAATGATGACGGCATCCGTTCCCCCGGTTTATGGGCGGCGGCAAGCGAACTATCCAAGATCGGGTATGTCACTGTTGCCGCGCCACGCGAACAATCCACGGGTATGGGGCGCAGTTTGCCCAGCACGTCAGATGGGATCATAAAAAAGGAACAGGTGCAGGTCAACGGTCAGGAATGGAGCGTGTATGCGGTTGGCGGATCCCCGGCGCAAGCCGTCCTGCATGGCATTTTGGAGATCGTCCCGCACAAGCCTGACCTGATCGTTTCTGGAATTAATTATGGCGAAAATGTCGGTTTGGGTATCACGATCTCTGGAACGGTGGGCGCGGCTATGGAGGCTGCGTCGATGGGGTTTCCTGCGATGGCCGTTTCGCTGCAAACAGAAGCGCATTATCACCTGAGCCATTCGGAAGATATTGATTTTAAGACGGCGGGATATTTCACCGGCTATTTTGCAAAAATGCTTTTGGATCGAAAACTTTCAAAAGGTGTGGATTTGATAAAAGTGGAAGTGCCGTCTCATGCCACGCCAGAAACGGAGTGGCAAATGGCAAGGCTTTCCCGCCTCCGATACTATGAACCGTTCCCCGTTGAAAGAGAGTCCTGGGATGTGCCCGGCTCGATTTCATACAGGCACGATAACAACATCGAAAACGAGCAGGAAGATACCGATGTGTTTGTTTTGCGAAAGAAAAAAATGGTCGCCGTCACGCCGCTGGATTTGGATATGACCGCGCGTGTCAACTTGAATGATCTGGAAAGTTATCTCCGAAAATCGCAAGCTTAAGCGCGAATCATCGTCAACAGCATCTTGAATTTTTGAATGGCCTTCAACGCGTGCGGTTCGTTCGCAGGCATAATGATCGCATCCCCCATTTTCAATTGAAACGGCTTGCCTGAAATTGTCACTTCGGCCTCGCCTTCAAGGATATGAACCAGCGCATCGTACGGCGCGGTATGTTCACTTAAGCCCTGGTTGGCGTCGAATGCAAAAAGGGTGACATTGCCAGCTTCCGCCTTGGTGATCTGGCGGCTGACCACGGAGCCTTCCTGATAGCTGACCAGTTCGGCAGTGTGTAAAACCTGTGACTTGGGTGTGATCGACATGCTTCCTCCAAACTCATTTCTTTTCTTCCGGCGGTTTAACCGAACGAAATTCCCTGAACAATAATAGATCATAAACAATCTTCAGCCCGCCTGCAAGGAAAAAGGGCGCGCTGAATAAGGCAGGAATGCTGAAGAAGATGCCCGTCAGCGAGGGGGAAATGGCTGCGCCGACCGAACGGGCAATGGCAGTGACTCCCGCAGCGGCGGACCGTTCGTCTGGCGCAACCACAGCCATCGTGTAGGATTGACGCGTGGGCACATCCATTTGAGAGATGCTGAAGCGCAGGAGCAGGAGTCCGATGGCGAGGGGCAGGGAGGGCATCAATGGTACGAACATCAACAAAATATTGGATGGGATGTGGGTGAAGACCATTGTGTTAATCAGGCCGATCTTTTCCGCGATCTTGACTGCCAGCAAAGCGGAGATGCCCGCGAGAACATTGGCAAAGAAGAAGATGCTGCCCAGCACGCCCGAGTCCACGCCGAATTTTACGTGGAACCAGTAGGCGATCATGCTTTGCACGATCAGGCCGCCTGCGAAGGCATCCAGCGCGAACAACATGCTGAGTTTGATGACAACCTTTTGCGAACGATGCAGGCCGAACATCTTTTTGATTTCAACTTCCGGTTTGGAATTTGTGACCTCGATGGCGGGAGAAACGGCAAGGAACAAAATTGTCAGCAACAAGCCGCCAAACGCATATCCCATCAAAATGAAACGATAGGCTTCCAGAGCAGACCAGCCATTGGACTGTAATATCTGCGCGAGCCAGCCGCCTGCCAGTGCGCCGCTCGCGGTGGAAAACGAACCGACGAGGTTATACCACGCAAACGTTTTTGTGCGCGATTCATTTGAGACAAGTTGGGATAGCCCCGCCTGTTCCACGGAAAGGAATGGCCCGATCTCATTGCCGCTCGGGCTGATGACGCCGATGATTGCGGCAGCCATCAGGATGACGATGTTGTTCGTCAGGATAAAAACAACACCCGCCCCCAGCATGAGCCACGCGCCAATCAATAGCGTGCGTTTGCGTCCGAATCCATCGGCATGGGTGGTGAGCCAGAGAGAAATGCCCGCGTCCCCTGCAAGCGTGAGCGTGAACAACAAGCCGATCTGTTTTTCAGTGAGTCCCGTTTCGGCGAGGTAAAGCACGAGAACGACGGAAAGAAATCCGTAGCAAAACAGGCGGATGATACGGGTTGCAAAGAGCAGGGAAATATCTTTACGATGGGTCATGCGCGAATTATATAATACCCACGGTCACAAATTGCATTTTCCACCTTTTGAAAAGCGCAATTTGTGGCTGCGCTGGGTATAGACCCGAAATCACCGCGGGTCAATGAATTCAAAAACTGCACGAACTCCCCCATCCAAATAGGGGAGAAATCCTCTACCCCCAAAATGTGAACCTGTATAAACTTATGAGTGAAAGATGAAAAATCCATAAGAGATTTCGAGCAAGTATCCGTCTCGAAAATATTAATGAGGAGTTCACCATGAAAAAGATTGTGTACGTTTTCTCCCTGATCGTGCTAGCCTCGCTGATCCTTTCAGCTTGCGGCACGCCACCCACCGCCGCACCTACCGAAGCCCCTATTGTGGCGACAGAACCACCCGCTCCCACCGAGCCACCCATGCCCGCATGGGAAGCCCCCGAAGGCGCTCTTGTCGCCAGTTTTGTGGATGCCGCACCCACTCTTGACGGTGTCGCCGATGAAGCCTTCTGGGCCGATGCCGAAGATTTCGTTATTGATGTAGATGGCGGCTTTGGCGGTTTTGAAACCAAAGTCAATCTTAAGGCTGTTTATACTGCCGATAGCGTTTACTTCCTGATGACTTACGAAGACCCCACTGAATCCTGGTTCCGCTCCCCGTGGCAGAAGCAGGAAGATGGCACCTGGAAGAAAATCACCGACCCGGACGATAAAGGCGGCGATAACAATAGCGTTTACGAAGATAAGATGGCCTTCATCTGGAACATCAACAATAGCATTGCCAAATTTGAAACCAGGGGCTGTTACACCGCCTGCCATGATGGCGAAAATCCTGATGAGAAACCTTACGGCAATAAGTTCACTCCCGGTGAAGGTCAATTAGGCGACATCTGGCATTGGAAATCCATCCGCAACCTGAATCAACTTGATGACCAGTATGTGGATTGGACCACCTACGAAGCCCGCAAAGACGCTGATAACGGAAACAAGGAAGCTGGCCGCAAGAGCGACCCGAAAGACGGCGGCGGCTATGCAGATAACTACGGCTCCATGGTTGACCCCGCTGATGCGACCAAGACCGTAGCAGACAAGACCATCCCTGGCTTTACCTCTCCCAACATTGATATGACCACTGGCGCCCCCGGCTACATTCTCGACAGCGAAAAGGTTGCCCTTGACCAGGCCGCTTTGGATGCCCTTCCCGTCGGTTCCTACATCCCCGGCATCGTGAAATCCGAGATCGTCGGCGACCGCGGCAACATCTCCGCTGGCTGGGTGTGGGCCGATGGCGTCTGGACAATCGAATTTGGCCGCCTGCTTGACACCGCCTCTGAATTCGATGTGGAATTCACCGACCTCGCCGCCTCGTATTACTTCGGCGTAGCAATCTTCGAGAATGCCCAGGTCCGCCACGCAACACAGACTGCGCCTTCCTTCCTCGTCTTCAAACCTCAATAAAAACTTCTCCTTTTTGATTGAGCATCTGGTATTACGCACCGTCCCGAAGGTTTGAACTACAAAAAGGCTCATTTCCGAGAACCTTCGGGACGCTCCGCGTAGTACGATTGAATAAAACTTACCCCGCAGTGCTTGCTGCGGGGTAAGTTTTATTATTCCCTGCCAACCCTCTCGAACAAGTGATGCTCATACGCGTATGCCGCCAGTTCGATGCGGTTGTTCAAATGCAATTTCTCGAACATCGAACCCACATAATTGCCCACCGTCTTCTCGCTCAAATTCAACAGCCTGCCGATCTCGGCATTCGTCCTGCCTTTTGCAAGGTGCAGCAGCACATCCATCTCGCGGTCTGAAATTTCACGGAAGGCATCCTCTTCCGCTTTTCTATCCGCCGCGCGGACTCGCGTCAACAGCCGCGCCGTGGTGGATGGATCAAGGACCGCTTCGCCCCTCGCTGCGGCTTGAATTGCCCGAATCAGCTCTTCATTCCCGACTTGTTTCAGCATATACCCAACCGCGCCCGCGTTAATGGCGCGCATCACCAATTCATCGTCTGCAAAGGAAGTGAGCATCACTACTTTACTTTGTGGAAATCGATTCGTAACCTGGCGGGTTGCTTCAATGCCGCCTTCGCCCGGCAAACGGATATCCATCAGAATCACATCGGGGTTGAGTTTCTCCGCCGCTTTCACCGCCTCCCCGGCCGTGCTGGCCTCTCCGACCACCTCCATATCCGGCTGGTCGTTGAGCAGGGTCATCAGGCCGAGGCGGACAATATCATGATCATCTACAAGCAGGATGCGAATTTTTTTCATCTAATCTTTCCATGGAAGGACAAAGGTGACAACAAGCCCTCTGTTGTTTTCAAACTCGATATTGCCGTTCAGTAAACGCGCGCGGTCGCGCATGTTACGGAGGCCATAGCCATTTTTAGAATCGGGGGACAGGCCGGTGCCATCGTCCTTGATTTGGATTTGCAGGGATTCGCCCAGGTCACGGGTTTCGATGCTGACATTTCGCGCCTGGGCATGACGGACTGTATTGGCCATGGCCTCATTGACAATGGCAAATACATGGCTTGAACGCATGGCCGAAATGGATTTATCGGCGGGCAGATCATTCTTAATAGTGATATGCACCATCGTATTGTAATTGGGATTCTCTACGATTTTTTGCAAAAGCTCCGGAAGCGGCTGTTGAACAGCCTGGGTGTGGGAATGTAACTCGGACAGATTCTGTCTCAAGTCCAGGATTGAATCGCTGAGCGCAACAACAGCCCGTTTGAGACGCTTATCCAATTCGCTTCCAGGGTCGGCGATGCGTGCGGCGGATTCAACCAGCAGACCCGCTGTGTATACTTTTTGAATCGCGCCATCGTGTAAATTGCGCGCCAGTCTCTCCTGCTCGGTATTGATGATCTGCTGTTGTTCGAGCTGTTCAATTCTACGTTCAGTTTCCAGTTCAAATATTTCCAGTGCGCGGATCAGGGTAATTGTAATAATAATGCCGGTCAACGAACGAAAGACAAGCGGGGGTATGCCTGTCACTTGAGTGAACCATACTGTGTTGAGAACATTGCCGGGAAAGAACTCAACGGGCGGCGGTGTCAGCGCCCCAAAAACTGAATAAATCCCAATGGTGATCACTGTAATACGAAGGGTATTGATTATTTTTGGCGCGTTTAATGGAGCGATTCTCTCCAGCGCGTGAGTCCACAAACCATATGCGGCAAGGATTCCGCCGGGCAGTTGAATAAAATAACGGGCAAGCGTATTCCCCATATAACGCCGAAGATATTCATCTGCCATAAATAAAGGCAGGCTGAAAACAACCGCCATCCATACCCCAAAAACAACCAGCGATTGCCAATGAAATGAGTTTGCGCGCCGCTTCGGATAAAGAAATGCCAGTCCAAATTCAAGCAGACAGATAAATGAAAATGCCAACAGAATCAAATGAAAGAAATATAATACTTGCGTGATTTCTTCATCCAGGTATTCGCCTTGAATGGGAATGAAAAGGTCGCCCCATTCATAAAAGCCATGCGTAATGCCGAATGCCGCCAGCCAGCGCAAATTGCGCGCCAGGTCCAGCCGCGAAGACTGGCGGGTTTGCAGAATGATGGCAAACCCCAACAGAAAAAAGACCAATCCATAAACGAACAGGATGATCTCACGGTTAAGTTCAAAAAAATCGGACAGGGTAATCATGGTTAAGTGTTTGTGGCGGGGGCGTAATTCATTTGCTTTTCTCCACATCCAATCGACACCATGCATAAAGGGCATCATAAACTTCAAATTGATGTTCAAGGTTTTCCATATCTTCGGGGAAGCGCAGGCTGTAGCCGGAGGCGATCGCTTCTAGTCCGCGCGCGATGGGGTCGGTGTCGATATCTTCGTCCACATCTGCCGCGTGGACGATCTTTGCGAGGCGCAGCAAGCCCGGCTCCTTCAAGCCGTATTTGATGATGATGGATTCAAATGAACAGCGTCCATCCACATGGCCGAGTTCCACTCCGGGCGCATCGTATGGAATTGCGCCTGTTTCCTTTGCAACCTTCTCGATCTGGCTGGCAGGGACGAACAAAAATTCCGCTTCGTTGTCTATGAAACGGGTGATGAGCCACGGGCAGGCGACTCGGTCAACGTGAACGTGAGAGCGGGTAATCCATTTCATTTTTATCTCCTCTTGGTTAAGAACTGATGTTACGCACCGTCCCGAAGGTTTGGGCTATAAACCAGCTTGATTCACAGGAACCTTCGGGACGTTTCGCGTAAGGTGAGTTAAGAAAACAACTCTTTCAATATCGCCAGCGTTTCCGCCTTCCCCCCAACACCGTTTTCTCCGCCCGGCCCCACGCAGGAGGGACAGCCATCTTCGCATTCGCATTGATTTACCAACTCAAATGCGCGTTGAATTAACTCATCGTGAATTTCAAATAATTTTTGGCTGAATCCGATCCCCGCAGGCACAAGGTCGTAAAGGACGACAGACGGCAGACCATTGACCGCAGACCAGGCGGGTTCGGTAAATGTTCCCAGATCACGCGGGTCACACATCAAAAATAATGGCGCGAGGTTGCCGAGCACAAACCCCAGGCCGCCCAGCCCGCTGCGGATGCGGACGTTTTGTTCCACTTTGTGATGACAGCTTTGGCAAAGCGTGGTGAGGTTTTCCAAACGATTGGCTTGTTGGAGTGCGGACTGCAAAGTCTTATCATCCCCTTGCGGGACCTGACTTTGCAGTGCAACATCTCCCGATGTTGCACTCCGAAAAAATGCGCGAAACGGAGTCTTGTGATGCACATCATGTTCGCGTGCAGACTCAACCGCGCCGCATACCTGACATTTGAACTGGTCCCGTTTTCTGACGGCGACTCTAATCTTTTGCCAGTCGGGGCCGTAATTGTTCGGGTCGTTGGACCAGATGCCAGCGTCGCGCAGATGCGCGAGGGTCTCCTCGGAGAGAGTCAGCCAGTAGCCTGTCGTCTGCAATTCGGAGGGAGGCAAGTCCAACGGTTCCTGTCCCAAAGTTTCGTATGTGAACCAGCGGATTTTTCGAAAGCCAGCCACCAGTGTAGTGACTTGTATCTCGCCAAATCCTTTTTCGCAACCTTTTACCACAGATTGTTCGTTGATGGATAAAACTTCAATTTCAGAACGACGCTGCGCCTCGGTGTAGTAATCGAGCCCAACGGGCACAAGCTGCGCGACGCGATTTTCAAGGTTGAGTTCCTGCACAAAATATTGCTGCGCCTCGTGCATGTAGATCGCGCCTGGGTGAATCATCCACAGCGCAGATTCGCCGTCCACGGTTCCAATTGTGGTCGGTCGTCCATCGTCTGCCGTCGCTTGCAGCACAAAACTTTGCGGCGAAGCGGAGCGCAGTGAAATATTTGCGGCGGGATAGGCATCCTGCATCCAATAATATTTTTCATCGGAGAAGTGAGCTTCGCCATTGGAAAGTAGAAAGTGGAGATATTCATCGAGCAATTCATCGGAGATATTGCCGAAGCCTTCTCCCTTTTGAAACGGCAACTCAAACAAGGCACAGCGCAAATGCTCGAGCAGAATCAAAAGATGATTTGGATTCACCAATGCCATTTCGGGGGAACTGCCGAAGAAATATTCGGGATGATGCGCGAGGAATTGGTCCAGCGGATTGGGCGACGCGACCAGCACAGACACCGCAGGGTCATCGCCGCGTCCCGCCCGCCCTGATTGCTGTCTCGCGCTTGCGATGGTGCCCGGATACCCGACGAGGATTGCCGCACCGAGTCCGCCGATATCGATTCCCAGTTCAAGCGCGTTCGTGGCGACAACGGTTTTGACGGAGCCATCGCGCAGACCTTGTTCAATTTCTCTTCGTTGCGCGGGGAGGTAGCCGCTGCGATAACCGCGAATGAGGGAAGAGAGATTGGAGACTGGAGATTGGTTGTTTCGTCTCTGGTCTCCAGTCTCTTGCAGGTATGTCAAAATAATCTCGACACTTCTGCGTGTTCTCGCAAACACCACGGATTGAATATCCCGCGCAAGCAGGTGATTGGCAAGCCGCACGCTTTCCAGCAGGGCGCTTTTTCGCAAGCCCAACGCCGCATCCGTCACGGGCGGGTTGTAGATAATGAAGTGACGTTCGCCGCGTGAGGAGCCGTCGTTGTCAATTAATTCAACTTCTTCTTCGATCAATTTTTCGGCAAGTTCTTTTGGGTTTCCAATGGTCGCGGATGCCAGAATAAATTGCGGCTTTGCGCCGTAGAAATTCGCCGCGCGTTTGAGCCTGCGAATGACGTTGGCAACGTGCGAGCCAAAGACTCCGCGGTAGGTGTGCGCCTCATCAATGACGATGAATTTTAGATTGGAGAAGAAGTCACTCCAGTTGGAATGATGCGGGAGAATGCCCGTGTGCAGCATGTCAGGGTTAGACAAAATAATGCGCGCATTTTTGCGAATGGATGGACGGGAGGATTGGGGAGTGTCGCCATCGTAAATGCCAGTGATCAGTTGCCAGTTATCAGTAATCAGTGGTGAGTGGTTAGTGAGCAGTGGTTTTAAAACTGATAACTGTTCACTGATCTCTGAAAACTGATCTTGCGCAAGAGCCTTGGTTGGAAAAAGATAAAGCGCGCGGGCTTCAGGGTTTTGAAGCATGGTTGCAAGCACTGGCAGATTGTACGAAAGAGTCTTTCCGCTGGCGGTGCCTGTGGCGAGGATGATGTTTTTGCCCGCGCGGGTTTGAGTCCATGCCGAGAGTTGATGGGAATAGAGCGAGTGAATGTGTCGGGTGGATAATGCCGCTCGAAGCGCATCAGGCAGATCGGTCGGGAAGGGATGCGTCTGCGCGGCGCGCGGAGCAGTTATCCGCCAGGCAAAAATATTCGGCGCGGTGTCGGGGTCTTGTTTCCAAAAATCAAAAAGAGCAGAAAGGTTGTTCAAGGTCATTGCACCGCCTGCGCTGACGATGGGTCTTCGCCAGCCGTGTGCAGGGAGCGGAATGCCCAGGCGCCGATGCCAAACGGAACCCAAAAGGTGACGGTGCGATAGGTGAGCGTGATGAGAACAGCCTGACTCCAATTCACGTTTAACGATGCCAGCGCTATCGGCATGAGACCTTCCACCACGCCAATGCCTGATGGTGTGGGTGAAACGATCAGGAAAAGATAGGCGATGGAAAAGCCCGCGATGATGGTGCCTGCCGAGAACGGAACTTCAAAGGATAAAAACGCGCAGATCAGAATGAGCATCAACAAGCCCTTGTCAAAAATTCCCCACAAGATCGGCCTCAACAAACTGGATGGTTTTTCGGTCAGCCCCGCAAAGCCTTCAGAGACTTCATGGGCAAAATCACGCGCGCGCGCTTCGCTAAGGTATTGCTCCTTGCGAAAAAATTTCACGACACGGTTGATGAGTCGCGCCATTTTTGCAAGCAGGTTTCCCAATTTTTCCTCCGAACGGTAGCCGAGGTAGAGAACAAAGGCATAGGTGATTGCAATGCAAAGCAGGAAAAACGATGCGGATATTTCACCTGCATCCAGGTCATTGCGGCGGACAAGCACGATCAATCCCAATGCAAGGATAACCAGAAACGCGGCTTGATCGAGCAAAAGGAATAAAGCGGCGGCGACAGTGGCCTTGCCTGCGGGATGTCCACGCCGACGCGCTTCGGACGCGAAGAGCGCGACTCCGCCTACGCCCGCAGTTGGCGCCACCACGTTGACAAAGTTCGCCGCTGTGGCAATGCGGCTCAAGACCAATATCTCATCGTGAACTCCGAGCAAATGAAAAATGGACTGATACATGCGCGCCGTGGTGATGAACCAGATCAACTGGATGAATATCGCCAGAATGAAAAATCCCAAATGCGCTTTTCGCAGGGTCAGCAGGATCGTTTCCAGTTCGCTGAAACTGATCGCAATGACTGCAATGCCGAGGAAGAGAACAACGACAAGGATTAATTTTTTCATTGGAAGGATTATACACAAAAGACATTATCCGAAATTAATTTGGGACGCTGACCGCGAAGCGCGCAGATGAACGCGGATTAATTCTTTTGAATCAGCGAAAATCAGCGTTCATCTGCGTTCAGACAGGTTCTTCCGCTTATTCCCGATAAAGTCTATTATGCGTTTATGGGCAGGCCGGCGGCGGCAGGGGTTCCTGGAGAATGAGCTGTTCACGGTTCTCTGTTTGAACGAACACTGCCCAGGCGGAGATATATGCGCCATCCGCGCAGCCGATGACCGAAACAGTGGCTGCGTGTGGGAAAAACTGCGGCGGCTTTTGGCGGGGGAGGATAATTTGTGTGCCGCCTTCATTGATGAGCCAGAAGTGCAAATACCGGAAGTCTACGGGCATATCTGCCAGGTAAATGCCTCCCTCGGGTTTGAAATAGCGGGGGTACAGTGCGATGCCGGAAATGAGGATTGCGTTTTCCTGCCCGAGAAATTTGGCAAGTTGATCGGACGTGAGAATGTTTTCTTCAACCAGGGCATGTTGAACTTTATCCGTCACAGAATCAAATTTTTGGCTGGGGATCAATCGTTCTGCAAGAGGGACGGAAATGCCCATTAAAAACAAAACCAAAAATACCATCGGGTAGGCGGGGTTTACTTTTGCAGGCAGTGAAGTATCCCTGTCAGCTGGGTGATTTTCGATTGCTGAACCAATTTGGGGGGAGAGGGAAGCGAGGGCAATGCAATAATAGACCAGGATGATCCAATCCACCGGGAGCGAAAATCTCCATCCTGAAGTGCGGGCAATCGCATTCCCAGCCTGGTAAAAAACAAAGATCATTAATGGATACCAGCCAGCCTGTTTGTTCGTCTTCTGCGCAAGGCTGATGCCGAATGCAAGGATGAAAAGATTGCCCAGCAAAGGGAGCCGGCTGTGCCCGCTCAAAGACCCATCCCAAACATCCCAAAATGGATATTGACTGACGAGGTTTTCAGGCGTGTCTGTGGAATACAGCGGAGCGATGTAAACCGCGCTCGTAGCGAAACCGTGCAGGAAATGATTGGATATGAAATACGCCACATCCGCGGGGCGCTCGAGGATGAATGACAAAATCTCACGGGAAAGGCGGTCTGAAAAATCTGAGGGCGTTTCTCCGGCTAATGGCTGTGGATATTCAATGGGGTGCAATGAATAATTCCGCGCCATCAACATTTTCTCGCCGGGGTCGCCGAGCGCGAGATTGCCGCTGCCATTCCAATTTCGCCAGACCCAGGGAGCGATGACCAGAACGAGGCCGAGAAGAATAAGCGCTGAACTGGTGAATAATGGCCTCTTCGTTTTTTGCGGGATCAAGACAAACAAGAGAATCAACGGCAGGAGGATCAGGGATTGCATCCGCACCAAAGCCAGCAGGCCCAGCAGTCCTCCAACGATCAACAATAGCCATTTATCATGCTTTGGTTTTGTGAATAGGATGATACATGCATACACAAAAACGATGATCCCCAACGTCGCGGTCAGATCACTCATGATCAATTTTGCGTGTGAGACAACGATCTTTCCAGATAGATCAATTGCGTTTGTTTCGCGCAAAATGAAAAGGCCGCCCGCCATAAAACCCGCGAGACGGTTGGACAGCCTGGTGGTCAGCAAATAGATAAAGGAGGGGATCAACGCAAGGAACAGAATTTGAACAAAGACGGTTCCTTCATAGCCAGCCCCGCCGATCTTATGGAACAGGGCAACCAGGCCAACGTATAAAGGCCTGCGGACCAACGTCTCTGAAAACCCGACGCCTGAAAGCAGGTGATAGGACATTCTGTCAAATATGGCAGCATCGGAATATGGATAGTATTCGTAATTGGGAGCAGACGGAGCGGGGGAGAAATGCGAGGGGCTTATTGTTTGACTCGACCAGAAAAAGACAGCCAGCCCCCACAGGGCAAGGAAGATTCCAACATCCAACACGAACAGCCAGCGGGAGTGATTATTTTCGATCTTTGAGCCGATGATGGAAATTAAAAAAGAGAGCAGGAAACCAAGGGCCAGGACAAGATTCACCTGGGCAAATGTCAACGGCGTTCCTGCGGGGCCCCAATTGAGTCCGACGTTATCTTCGGCGAATCCAATGCCTGTGAGAGAGATGAAAATCGCTATGAAGGCGAATCCCCCGGAAATAAATAGCGAGGTTTTCCAAACGTTTCTGAGTGAATTATCTTTTTTGAGGTGGGGCAGTAATAAAATGACCCCGGCTTCCAAGCACACCAGCGACCCAAGCAGCATCAGCGGCGCCAGACGTTCGTACACCGCTTCGCCAATTAAGCTGACAACTGATTCACGGTAAAGAAAAGTTATCCACGCTGTAAGCGCTGCGGCAAAAAGAACAAAAGACAAAATGATCCCAGATTGCAAGCCTTGTATTCGACCCGTTAATTCCGCTGCTTTTGGCGCTGAACGAAATCTAAAAAAGCTAAAGGCGCTGGCACATATAACCGCCAAAATCCCAGCCAGAGAAATCAAACGAAAGGGAGATACATTCAGGAGGCCGTTTTGAGCGTCCCCGGGCAGGGAGGCCAGATATGCAAAAGCCGATAACCCGCCTGAAAATGTCAGGATAGAAAAAATGCAAATGACTTTTTGCATTATCCCTGCAACGCTTCCCACTCCGCCAGAGTTGATTCCATTTCTTTTTGCACTTGATCATAATCCTTGGCCAGCTTGACAACTGCCCCCGCATCTTTGGGGGGATGCGCGAGTTGCTCGCCAATTTCACTTAATTGCGCTTCGAGTGCGGCAATCTTTTTTTCCAGTTCCTGCTTCTTCGCGTTCTTCTTTTTATCTTCCTTCGTAGTCACACCCTTTGCCTTCGGCGTCTCTTTTTTCCGCGCCTCAGCCTCTTCACGTTCTGCTTGTGCGGCGGCGCGACGAGCCAAATCCTTTTCTCTTTCTTCTTTCAATTGAGAATAAATACCCTTGAAGATGATGAGATGCGATTCATCTGTATCGATTTCCCAAATTTGAGTCGCGATGGCGTCCACGAGATAACGGTCATGCGTGACGAGCAGGATCGTGCCTTCGTAGTCATCGAGCACGGCTTCGAGGATTTCCTGCGAGGGGATATCCAAATGGTTGGTGGGTTCGTCGAGCAATAATAAATTCGTATCTTGCAAGGCGAGCTTGGCCAGCGCGAGGCGTCCGCGCTCACCGCCGGAGAGCATGGATACCATTTTGAAAGCATCATCGCCGGAGAATAAATATTTTCCTAGATATTCGCGCGCTTTTTGTGGAAGCCAGCCCGTGGCGTACATGATCTCGTCGATCACGCTTTTCTGCGGGTCAAGGCTTTCGTGCGCCTGGGCGAAGTAGCCGATATGTAGACTCTCTCCCAGAGTCACCTCACCAGCTAAGGGCGGAATCTGACCGAGGATCGTCTTCAAAAAAGTGGATTTGCCAGCGCCATTCGGTCCGATCAATGCGGCACAGTCGCCGCGTCTTAAATCTATATTGGGTGAACGGAATAAAAATTTATCTGAAAATCCGACTTCAAGTTTTTCGGTGCGGATGACCATATCGCCTGAGCGTTTCGCGGCGGCGAGGCGCAAATGTAAATTGGGTAACTGGCGCACAGGCGATTGCAATGCATTGATGCGGCGGCCCGCTTCATCCACACCCATGATGGACATGGTGACAGAAACTTCACCTGTGGTCTCGCTCCATTTTTGTTTGAGCGCGGCTTCCATGCCGATCTGTTCGATGGCTTGCACAATGCGCGAGATGCGTTTGAGTTTGCCTTTGGCTTGCAACACATTTTGACCCGCCACATTTTTGCGGATGTATTCCATTTCTTTTTGCAGTTTTTCTTTTTCGCTGTCAAAAACTTCCTGCCTGCGCGCCATGCGTTCGGCGCGCTGTTTCAGATACGCAGTGTAATTGCCGCGATACGTTTCCGTTGCGCCGGGGAACATTTCCAAAATGGCGTTGCTGGCTTTATCCAAAAAGAAACGGTCATGCGAAATGATGATGGCCGCGCCTTCCCATTGACTCAAATATCCTTCGAGCCATTCGACGGCGGCGATGTCGAGGTGATTGGTCGGTTCGTCGAGCAGGAGCAGGTCTGGGTCTTCGAGCAGCAGGCGCGCAAGAAATCCGCGCGTGCGCTGGCCGCCCGAAAGGTGATCGAGATCGAGTTGATAATCGGCTTCGCTGAATCCCAACCCCGTCAGCACCTGGCGGATTTTCGTCATGTAGGTGTATCCGCCGCGCCGCTCAAATTCTTCCTGCAATTTTCCGTAGCGCTCCATGGCTTCTTCAAGCTGGTCGGGGTCAGACATCAGCCCTTCAAGACGATGCAATTCTTCCTGTTCATCTTTGAAATGATCGAAGACGGCTTCGCAGGCCGACCAGATGGTTCCCGTCATTTGGAAATCTGCCTCTTGCGACAAATACCCGATTCGGACTCCGCGGGTGCGGGATACTGTTCCCGAGGTAGCTTCATCCACGCCGACGAGGATTCGCATGAGCGAGGTTTTGCCGATTCCGTTGGGGCCAACGATGGCCATGCGCGCGCCTTTGGACACAGTGAAGGATACCCCGCTGAAAATATCAGCAGGGCCGTATGATTTGGAGAGTGAACTTACGGTGATGAGTGACATGCTTTTCCAACTTCGAATTTGAACGCCCCGTATTATAAAGCACACCCCGCTTTATATTAGTGTCATGCTGAGGGGCGTTCTTTGCCCCGAAGCATCTCCCCCACAATGTCAGAGACCCTTCAGTCGCAATGAATGCTCGTTCAGGGTGACACATCAGAGTCTTTTATTTCACAATCGCATACATATAACTGTCTCTTGGCTCATCACTGATATTCGGATGAATAATGTATCTTCGCAACAGTCCCTCGCGCTGCATACCCGTTTTTTCCATTACGCGCTGGGATGCGATATTGTCCACACTTGTTGTGGCATAAACTCTGTAAATGTTAGGTTGTTGGAAAGCCCAATTAATAATGGCTCTGACGGTTTCAGTCATGTAACCCTTGCCTTGAAATGACTTATTCATCACATACCCCAGTTCTACCCTATGACCTTCAATGCGCAGTTCGATTCTCCCGATCAAACCGCCATTTTTTAATGCGATCATGAAGGGGAAGCGGACATCACTCTCCCATGCGGCAATCCCCCTTGCCAGCAGGGATTCGGTCTGACTAATGTTTTCATGTGGATGCCAGGTGAGGAAATGCGTCACTTCAGGGTCTTGCACCCAACCCGAAAAGACAGCGGGCGCATCCTCCATGCGCGGCTTGCGGAGGACGAGCCGCTCGGTCTCGAATTGTTCAGGCGGTCTCATTTCTCTTCATCCGTATCAATATGACCAGGCTTTTCCTTGCCAAAATAATACAACGCCTCGGCTGTTTATTTTACAATCCCTCTATCGTCTAAAAACTCAAGCGGGTCTTTTTCTTTGCCCTGTTCCCACATCAGTGAGAAAAACCAGATCTCGCTTTCCCCGATCCAGAAATCGGCGGGGGTGAAAGTCATTTTTGAGTCTTCAGGCTTCTTGTCGCTTTCGGGTGTGTATTCTGCCTGCCAGCCAAAAATCTCTCCCTGCCAATATTTGCCAAGTGAATGTAAATGATCTGCAAATGATTTTACTTCCTTTAGATCAGGAACAGCCAGCGGAAGAATTGTTTCATAATCCGCATGTGCGGGAATTTTTACTTTAACCGTTAACATGTTTGCTTTTCTCCTTCTCCCATGCGCTCAACAGAAATTCCAGATTGTCATCAATGATATGTTCGATGTCGCGCAAATCGTTTTTTCGAAATCTACCTTCACGAGCAGCCTTAACTGGATCAAGCCAAAACTTCGCTTCATTTCCTTCTTTACCAACGTGAACATGTGGCGGCTCATTCGCCACATCTGCCTCATAGAAAAAGAATTTAAATCCATTTGCGCGAAGGACAACGGGCATGGGAACTCCAAATGATGAAAGGTGAAAACATTATAGCACTTCCTCGTTGACAAAAATCTGGGCATTGACACGCACTCAAAGGCGGTCTCATTTCTCTTCATCCGTATCAATGTGACCGGGCTTTTCCTTCCCCAATTCCAGTGACCGTTGATACGCCGCCCAAACCGCGCGGGAAATGGCGGTGCGGAAGCCTGCCTTCTCCAGATAATACAACGCCTCGGCAGAAGTCCCGCCGGGGGATGTGACCTGATTCCGCAGCGTGGCGGGGTGACGTGCCGCGCCCTGATAAAACGACGCGGAACCTTTGATGGTCTGCAAAACCAATTGCTCGGCAATGCGGCGCGGGAATCCCATGTGTACTCCCGCGTCGATCAACGCTTCAGTGAAGAGGAACACGTAGGCAGGGCCTGAACCTGACAACGCCGTCGCCATATCCAGATAGGATTCATCTTCCACAAAGACTTCCTCACCCAACGCGCCGAGCATGGCGCGGGTGATCTCCTGCTGTTCATCGGTCACTTCTTTGGATGCAGCCCAGACCGTGATGCCTTCGCCTATTTGACCGGGTGTATTCGGCATCGAGCGGACGATGGCTTTGTGTTTCAGTCCCGTGCCGATCTTCTTGAGGGTCGCCCCCGCAATAATGGACAGAACCAGCGCATCACTGCGGATGCCTTTGAGTCCCTTCATTACTTCGGTGAGCCGCTGCGGTTTAACGCAGAGCACCACCACATCCGCTTCGTGAATGGCGGCGGCGTTATCTGTGGAAACCTGGATGCCGTATTTTTTATGCAGCTCTGCGCCGCGTTCCTCACGCGGACCCGAAGCAATGATGTTCTTTGCATCCGCAAGTTTTTTGCGCAGCAACCCTGCGATCATGGCTTCTGCCATAACACCGGGGCCGATGAATGCGATTTTCTTCTTAAGCATGGGGGGTCTCCTTGGGAAGGATGAATGATGAAGGGTGAAGGGTGAAGGGTGAAGGAAGCTGTGGTGAAGAAAGCTGTAATGAAGAAAGAAAAGGTGAATGAGAGAACCGCTTTACGGAAAAACTGGGACAGGGCCAGATTTCCAATGATTAGCTATTTCGAGGGCTTCGTTGGCGGCTTCATACATTTTGTCTTGAAATTCTTTTGAGTAAAGGTCAAATACAGGCTGATCGGCGGGCGCAATTGTGACAATCGAGCCTGTGGTTACAGACTCGATTGTGGCTTGCCAACTTCGGTATACCGTTCCATCCGTTTTACGGGCGCGGACGTGGATTCGTTCGCCAACCTTCATCCTGTAAAGTACCCAAGCGCCACGCGCAATCTCTCTCCCACTTCTTTGGGCGCATCCTTCGGCAGGGACTGGATCGCGGCCTGCGCTTCGACCACGGAATAGCCCAGCGCAGTGAGCGCGGCAAGGACTTCGCTGTCGTAATCTGCCATGGCTGCAATTTTGGCAAGCGCATCTGTTGGCTTGAGTTTATCTTTGAGATGCAGCGCCATTTTTTGCGCGGTCTTTTTCCCCACACCAGGGACGCTGTTCAACAAGTCCCCTTCGTCGGCGAAGATGGCGCGTTGGATCGTGTCAATTGTCAGCGTGGAAAGAACCGATAAAGCCACCCTGGGGCCGACACCGTCCACACCGAGCAGGATGTTGAACAGGTCCCGATCCGCTTGAGACTCGAATCCATACAAAGTCAACGCATCTTCCCTGACGACGAGATGGGTGAACATAAAGATCATTTCCCCCGCCCTGGCATTCGTGCGCAGCGGCGCAGGGACAAAGACTCTCATGCCCACACCGCCAACTTCGACGATCAGGGCATTGTCTTCAATTTGGGAAATTTCTCCGCGCAGGGTTGCTATCATGGGAATATCTTACCACTGGTTTTATTTTACTGATCGGGAAGACGCCAGATTTTGAGATTGTCCCATTGCGCGCGGAAAGGGGTGGGGCTGAAATTACAGACCACAAAACCAATCGGCCCCGGCTCCCGAGGCGGCAAATTGTCAATATATACAACGACTTCGCCGTTCAACGTCATGGCAATCGTGGAGTTGTCTGCGACAACAACCAAATGATTCAATCCGCCATTGTAATCAAATGAAGAGACGAGGGTTGTTTCCAGGCGATCATTTGAATCCAGGAATGTTTCGGGCGGGGCGCTTGTATGAAAACTAACCTGCCCGTCTGGAGAAATAAGAACCCCATAATAGTAGTTGCTTTCTTCCCAGAATTTCATTTGCCAGTCCCGCCAATATTCGCTCTCATCAAGTGTTGGAAAGCGGGCATCCACCGCCATTACAAAGTTCCAAACTGTTACTTTGGGAGAATGGAAAGCGCTCTGGCATGTAACCGCTAGTTGAGGGTCATTTTCGTGGGGATATTTTGCCTCAGCCGCGGTTATAAAGTATTCTCCATTTTCATAGCCAACAATTCCATCTTCATGACCAGAGTCATTATATGGTTGCGCCCCTACGGGCCAGCCACTGTGAGGATTGCTAAAATCATCCTGATAATCGGGCGGCTTATCAGCAATCGATTCCAGGGAGAGATTCATAAAGGTCTGTGCCTGCACAATAATTAGATCAGGCGTGGGGCTTGGGATTGGGGTAAAAGTAGGCGTCAATGATGGAATGCTTGTGGCGGTTGGAGAAGGGAAAGGAGTCGGGGGAGTGGCCTGTTCAGTGAATGGCTGACAGGCAGAAGTCAGTAAGAGCAGCAAACAGGAAACATACACTCCCCAATTGATTTTGCATGTTCTATCAGTATTCATGCGTCCTCCTTGGCGAACCTAATATCGCGTTGTATTCAAATGTGTGATCGCAATCGCCAGGGCGTCGGCGGCGTCATCAGGCTTGGGGATGGAGTCCATTTGCAATAGCGCGCGCACCATTTCCTGCACCTGGCGTTTGTCTGCGCCGCCGTAGCCCGCCACAGCTTGTTTGACTTCATTGGGGGTGTATTCAAAAGGTTCGATACCCGCTTTTTGAATGCAGAGCATCACCACGCCACGGGCTTGCCCGACTGCGAGGGCGGTTTTGACATTGCTCGAGAAGAATAATTTTTCCACGGCGGCGGTATCGGGTTTGTGTTTCTTCAATAACTTGTTGAGATCGTCGAACAACATTTCAAGCCGCGCGGATGGGGTTGCTTCTTTTGGGGTGGAGATAATGCCAAAGGAAACAGCCACCAGCTCCCCGTCGGGCAGGAGGCGCACAAGTCCGTATCCTGTGGTGGCGGTGCCGGGGTCAATTCCGAGGGCGAGGGTCATATGAAAAAATTCTGAATTCAGAATTCTGAATTCAGAATTTATGAGCTAGGCGGCTTCGAGAGCGGCGAGGGCTTCGTCTGAAACTTTGACGTTATGGAAGACATCCGATACATCGTCAAGCTCTTCGATGGCTTCGACCATCTTCATGAACTTCAAGGTTGAATCCACATCCAGTTCGATTTCCTGCTTGGCGATCATGCGCAGGCCTGCTTCGTCGGGATGAACATGGACTTGATGAAGCGCATCGGCGATGGTCTTGAAAGATTCAACGGGGCCATAAATATCGATGGTGTCGCCGCCGTCCACCACATCATCCGCGCCCACTACGATGCCGAGTTCAAAGGCTTTGTCGAAAGAGAATTGGCTCGCGGGAAAAGCGAAATACGATTTACGGTCGAACTGCCAGGCTACTGCGCCGGGTTCGGCCATGTTGCCGCCATATTTGGTAAAGGCATGGCGCATGTCTGGCACGGTGCGGTTGCGGTTATCGGTAACGCAGGTGACCATGAGGGCCGAGCCGTGCGGGCCGTAGCCTTCAAAGGTAATCTCTTCAAAAACCGTGCCGTCTTTATCCTCGCCTGCGCCGCGTTTGATGGCGCGCTCGATATTATCCTTGGGCATGTTTTCGGCGCGGGCTTTATCCACTGCCAGCCGCAGGCGGAAGTTTGTATCGATGTCGCTGCCGCTTTCACGGGCGGCGATTACGATCTCACGGGCTAGGCGTGTAAAAATGGCGCCGCGTTTGGCATCTGCCACGCCTTTCTTGCGCTTGATGGTGGACCACTTGGAATGACCAGACATACGCGTTCTCCTTCAATGAAACAACCACATGTGTGGGGAATTTGCGTTGAGCGAAAAAATTATACCATGCGGTTTTATCCGCCAATCTTCGCCGGATTTACTCGGTGAAAAAGCCCACTCCCATTGCCTTTTGCCCGGCATGAACGACAATTGCGGGAGGCAGTTCATAGATGGGGATATTTGGAACATTCACCTTTGTGTGCAATTCTGCGACGAGGAACTCCGCCTCTTTCTCCGCCTCGACCTGCAACACACAAATGGGCATCGTCTCCGCCTTGCATTGTTCTGCCACCACCAGCAACAGCGGCTGTATCAAGGTCTTTATTGTCATGGGAATTCCCCGATTAACGATTGATAATTTGATTGTATGCCGGGTTAGGTCATGGGGTGTATGTGTTTTTTATCCCCTTTTTATTTTCGCCAAAATTAGCGCACGGATCTAACGATTCGGCGCGGGAACCGCTGTCGGTTAAGATCGGAGGCGCTCATTGGGGGAATGTCCTTGATCAGGTTAATATGCGTTTCATGTGCTGGTAAAATTCACCTGTCGGCTTATATTTTCAGCAATATTCTGGCGACAATTCACAGGAGTCTTTTTGATGACAATTCGAAGAACTGCCCGCGTAACCCTCCTGGTTGCAGGCGTGCTATTTATCTTTTTCACAGTCCGCTTTGGCGAATCATTAAATAGTTTATTCCGCTATGGATTAATTTATTTGGGGCTCTCCCTCATTTTTGTCGCACACATAACCTCCCGCCAGATGCTGGATTTGGAGGATGGTCAAAGCCCGTCTAAAAATAAGCGGGCGGAGAATAAATGGAAGATATTTGGCTGGGTTATTTCCCTTTCGCCGTTTTTGACCCTTGCGGCTGTTTTTCTTTTTAGCGCCCTCAGTATCACATTATTGTTGCCGCCGCCGCTAAAGTTCATTCAAGACCAGGATTGGGCGCACCAACTATCCGGAGCCAACCAAATTCTCAAAGGGCAGCATCCATTTATTACTTTTTTGGATGTTTATGGACCACTCACCTTTTATGCCAGCGCAATAGCCCAGGTTATTTTTGGCACAAGGATTATTGGGGAGATTTTTCTTATCGGTTTAGGTTTCTCGATTGCTTACACGATAATATACTGGCTCATGGCGTCAATCAGCCGGGATAAATTGCTGGCTTTTATTCTTCTGATAATTTTGCTTGTTTTGGTTCCGCGGCTTTATAAATACTATATCGTCCTCGGTCCCGCATTAACGTTGTTTTCTATATGGAGATACGTAAAGCGTCCGTCTTACAAAAACCTTTGGCTGGTCGGCCTGGCTGTTGTCATCACCGGGTTGTTTCGGCCAGACTTTGGTGTATATATGATTTTGTCTGCCGCAACTGCCGTGCTTTCCCAGAAAAATCCCACGATCCCGAAAAAATTTGTGAACTTATTATATTTTTCCGGGATGCTGCTCGTGTTTGCATCACCCTGGTTGATATTTGTTGGTATCCGGGGAGGGCTTCAAGACTATTTGTATAATTCGACAATTGGCATGGTTACCACGGGCGTTGGAATGAGCCTGCCGGTGTCAGTTTCTCAAGATATTTTAAGTCTGCAAAATCTTCAACTCCTTGCCAAGATTGCTTTTAATCTTATCCCGGCTCTCTCTTTATTTGTGTTTTTTCTGGATAAACAATCCACGGATTCGTCGACCAGGTCAATATTATTCTCACTAATTGTCGCTTCCCAGTTGACCTTGATCCAGGGGCTGCACCGCTCTGATTATGAGCATCTGCTACAGGCCATCCCGATAACTTTTATCCTTCTAGCTTATTTATTCAAATATCTGTACTCATTTTTTACGGTTAAAAATAACATTTTGCCATGGATCGGGCTGGGATTGGGGATTGGTTTACTCAGCGCAATGTTGCTTTTTAGTTTACCGAAATGGCAGTCTGTTTCCATGAGCAAAACCCTGTCTTCTTTGGCTGTATATAACTTGCGGCGCGATCAATTTACGGAGCGTTTAATTCAACAATATTCCAAAAGTGACCTCTTGCAGGCCATGAACTTCATTCGTAGATGCACGAAATCTGATGATAAAATCATCGCCTGGCCTTACCTAGTGGATTTTTATTATTTTACAAATCGACCGCTGGGCGGACGATTGAAGTCAATTGGCCCGTTTTTTAAGGGATCGGATGATCAGGAAACAGTTGTGCAAGATGTGCGGGCGGATGATGTTTCCTTCTATATCTATCGCCCAATGGTTTTCAATCCAACTGCCCGCAACATTCAGGATTACGCCCCAATCGTGGCAAAATATTTGGAAGAAACCTATATTCCGATCAAAAATTTCGGTGATATTATTATTCACGTCAAACGCGATATTAGGCCTACTTTTATCTGCCCAATTCAGTGACATGGTTTTTGGCCGAACAGGCACAAAACTTATAGTACTCAGATTCCTAATTTCGAGTTACACATAGGCTCAACGGCAGGTGATTTTAGAAAAACTATAAAAAGGGAAAATATAAATGAAAGATCGTTTTCGTAACTTAATCATTATGTTCGGTGGCGCCACGTTCTGTCTGTTAACAGCGGTTATTATTGGGTATGTTTTCTTTAACCTGGGAGAAATATCCCTCATAATGCAGGCCGTATTACTGATGTTTTTGACGGTTGTTTTCTGGATTTATTTTTATGCAGTGATTTCAAAATTGGCCTCTCGTTTTGCTTTTGCCGGCATGCTGGCGCAAACGTTCGCTTCATTACAAACATCTGTTGATTGGCTTTCTGAACAATCGGATTTATTTCTAATAAATTCCTACACGTATATTAAGAAAAACAGCGTGGCGCTCTTCTGTTTAGGTATTATCGCCCTGATTACATACGGGTTTGAGTTGTTCAACTTAAACCTGACGGTTGACGAAGAATTTCATGCTTTCTTAGAAAGCCCCCTCCCGCTATGGATCGGCGAAGGGCGCTGGGGGATGTATTTACTCAATAAGTTCTTATTTCCCTATGCCATCATACCAACAATACCTTTGTTTATCGGGCTAGCTTTTCATTTATTCGCCATATTGTTAATCTTAGATTGCTGGAAAATTGAATCGGTGCTGGAGCAGGTTGCTTGCGGGGCGATTCTCTTGACCTTTCCAACTTTTGCATTCATATATGAATTTTCTTCCCTGAATTTCGGTATTGGAATAGGGATTTTTTGCGTGGGATGGAGTCTTTTTCTATTCTCGAAAAATAAGGGCAACATGCGATGGTTGGCAATACTTCCCGCTGGGTTTGCCATTGCGATCTATCAACCCTTCGCGCTTATGCTAGCTGCAGTTCTTCTTATACACGTCATTATTGAAATTCGCAGCAATCATACCTGGTTCGTGGATTTATTGTTTGCAGCAATAGTGTTATCCCTTGCGTTTTTGTTTTATTATTTGGTTGAAAAACTGTTTCTCTTCTTACACGGGATTGAGGACACGCCTTACGTTTCACACTACTTTGATTTTTCTTATTTGTTTGAGCAGCCGATAAATATCCTATCTGATTCCTGGACAACCATCATCAATTATTATTCCGGCTCAGCTCATATTTACGGCATTAATATAGCAACTCTTGGACTCCTACTGGTTGTTTCATTAGCAGGTATTACTATAAGAATAATTGAAGACAATCTACCAAATCACAACTTTGTAATCATGATTTTATTTTCCCTCGCTGTATTACTTATTCCGTTTGCAGACATTTTATTCTCAC
>CAKKRM010000071.1 GCA_919902735.1 Anaerolineales bacterium
ATCTCGACGCATTTTTTTTCGAGCGCCGCGCCTTCGTCGCCTACTTCACGAAATCCCCCAGTGACAATGGTCGCGGCTTTGATTCTGCCCCGACCGCAGGCTTCGATGGCTTCGGGCGTTGCATTCGGCGGGACGATGAGGATCGCAAGGTCAACGGGATCGGGGACATCGCTCAAACTTGCGTAGAGCTGATGCTCGAACAATTGGCCGCTTTTCTGGCTGACGAAGTGAATCGCGCCGCGATATTTGCTGGCGATGAGATTGCGCGCCACGCCATAGCCCAATTTTTCAGGCGAGGTGGACGCGCCGATGACGACGACGCCGCGAGGGTTGAAGAAGGGGGTAAGGGAATTAGTCATTAGTGATCAGTTATCAGTTATCAGTTATCAGTTATCAGTTATCAGTTTCAAGTGATACTCGGTGGTTGAGATTCGGCGGAATGAATTCCTGCCTCAGTTCGTGAAAGTCCACTGAAGCGGACTCGTGTAATTAGCCCGAAGGGCTTCCATGCACTGAGCAGGCGGCTTCCCTGGCACCGTCCGCCAGAGCAGGTGTAGCCCCGCTCTCAATCATCGTGGGGCAAATCCGTGTTGCGCTTCACGCATCATCCTCTTCCATTCTCTCATACACCTCAATAGTCTTATTCTCGCGGTGATGTTCCTTTTGTTTCGCGGCATATTCCTTGACGGTTTCCAATGACCGCTCGCCAATACTTAACGCACCATAGCCTTCCTGCCATTTGAATTTCCCGTCGCTTCCATCCATGTGATTGATCGCATATGAACTCGCGCCTTTAAGATGACGGACGCAATCTGCCACGGCTAATTTTGGTGGAATGGAAGCGACAACATGGGCGTGATCTTCAATATTACCCGCCGCATGGATTTTCACTCCCAATTCTTTTGCTTTGTTGTATAACACGCCATAAAACATCTTTTCGCGTTCAGGCGTAATACTTGGCTCGCGTTCAAAGGTTGCCCAGATGAGATGATAGTGAAGTCGCCAGTAGGTCAT
>CAKKRM010000072.1 GCA_919902735.1 Anaerolineales bacterium
CCTAATTGATGGCGGATGAGCAGGCTTTCACGGAGTAATTGCACTGCAGTCTCATATTCCTTTAATTGCACATGGACTTCTCCTAAACCGTTCAAGGCATGGGCAAGCGACTTGGTATTGCCCGCCTCTTTATTGATCTTGATCGCGTCGGCATAGAGCAGTTTTGCGCGTTCGAGATCGCCCAGCCTGCGGGTGGCGATGGCAAGATTGTTGAGTGTACCAGTCAGAAGCAGCATGTCGCCCATCCGCCGCCGATACGCGAGCACTTGCTCCAACAACTCCGCGGCTTTGGCGTAATCTCCCTGCATTCCTGCCAGCATGGCCATGCCATCCAGCGAATAATAGATGCCGGCTTCGTCGCCCAAAGCTCTGGAGATTTCCATGGCTTCCTCTTCGAGAAGATTGGCATTGGTGTAATCTCCCTGCGAGCTGGCGTAGTCGCTGGCAAACCGCAAAAGATTGGCGCGAGTTTCGGTCGGGGGAGAATCCAATTCAAGGATTTTCCCCAGCCAGTGACGCGCCTCATGGATGTAACTGCGCGTGAGCCAGAAGATATGAATGGCGCGCCCAAACTCCAGGGCAAGTTCGGCATCCTTCGATTCTTCGACCACCCAGGCCAATGCTGCGCGCAGGTTGTTGTGTTCGCGCTCCATTCGATGCAGCCACAGCAATTGAGCGCTCCCTTGCAGGAGATGCGGTTTTGCCGTTTGCGAAAATTTTAAATAATATTGGCTGTGCCGTTTTTGCAGGCGTTCCAGTTCGCCGCTTTCTTTTAATTTATGAGCGGCAAACTCGCGCAGGGTTTCCAAAAAATTGTAACGCTCTTCTTCGGGTTCCGGGGTTACAAGCGATTTATCCACCAGCTGCATGAGCAGGTTTAAAATCTCCGCGCGCAGACACAACTCATCGTCACTGCATATATCCTCGGCGGCTTGTAAGGTCCAGCCGCCGTTGAAAACAGAAAGCCTTGCAAACAAGGCTTTTTCTTTTTCCGAAAGCAGGTTGTAGCTCCATTCGATCGCGCCCTGCAAGGTCTGCCGCCAGGCGGGCAGGTCGCGCGCGCCTTGCGTCAGCCATTCAAAGCGACGGTCAAAATGTTCGAGCATCGAAGACAGGCTCAAGGTGCGGATGCGCGCGGCGGCCAATTCAATAGCCAAAGGCAAACCGTCTAAACGGAAGCAGATTTCGGCGACGAGCGAAGCGTTTTTTTCATCCATCTTAAATTCTGGTTTAACCGCCTGCGCGCGTTCGATAAATAAATGGATGGATGGAAAATCCTGCAATTGCTCGAAGGATTTATTTTTATGTTCATCGGGAACAGGCAGGGGCGCAAGGTGAAACTCCTGCTCGCCGCGCAGCCTTAATATCTCGCGGCTGGTGGCAAGTATTTTCAACTGCGGGGCCGCCCCCAGCAATGGGAGCAGTTGCGGCGCGGCATCCACGATCTGTTCAAAATTATCCAGCACGATCAACAAACTCTTTTTTGCGAGCGCGTTTTTTATAGCCTCTTCGCCCGGCGCCTTCGTGGATTCGGGAATGCCAAGCGCGAGAGCCAGCGCGGGGAGCAGAGCCTCGGGGCTGCGTATCGGCGTGAGGTCTGCAAAGACGACTCCATTTTTAAAGGCCGCTGAAACAACGCGGGCGACGTTTAAAGCAAGGCAGGTTTTGCCGACTCCCGGCGGACCTGCAATCGTAACCAGTCGGATTTCAGGATCAAGGATCAGCTTTCGCAAACGGGTTGACTCATACTCGCGTCCGATCATAACCGTGAGGCTGGTCGGCAAAACCCCGGCATTTTCTTCCCTTTCAGGGACGATCTCGCTGAGATTTGACTCAGCCCCGCTGCCGATCACAGGTGTGTCATTCTTTTTGTTTTTTGCGAGTTCGAGCAGGCGCGTAACCCACTCTGGCTTATCTTCCAACCCGAGGGCAGGCACAAAGCGTCCGCGCAGTGTGGCTTCATCCACAATGCGGGTGTTTTTTTCCAGGTAACTGATGTAGCTAAAGTGATACCCAACCAGCGCGGCCAGCTCACGCTGGGAGAGATGCGCGCGTTCTCGCAGGTAGCGCAACAAATCTCCAAAAGCGGTGAAACTCTGCGGGCTGAAATCCTGCTGGGTTTTGGGCATGAACCGATTGTACTAAATAATCTGTCAACAAATATGAACAGAGTCAACGGGCGTTTATGTATAAGTAACTGATGTTACGCACCGTCCCGAAGGTTTGACTGGAAAGCAAGCCTGAATTACGAGAACCTTCGGGACGTTCTGCGTAAGGTCACTAAGTAACTCACCTTACGCGCCCTCACCCTACCCTCTCTCTGCGGGCACGATGTCCCGCAGAGAGAGGGGACTCCCTTCCCCTTCGGGGAAGGGCTGGGGGATGAGGGAGAGGTTCACGCAGTCACGCTGAAAAAAGAAGGAAGAAACCCTATGACCTTACCCACCTGCCCCCATTGTACACAGACCGATCAGGTTCAAAAAGTGACCAGCATTTACAGCTCCAACACCAAGGAGTGGAAGGAGACATCCACTGGAATCGATTCGTGGGGAAATACGGTCACCACCGAACACCTGAAGCAGGCGCATACTTCGCTGGGATTAAAACTCAAGCCCCCGCAGGAGCCGTCCGGTCCGACGCACCCCGGCTTATGGTATGGCATCGGCGGGCTGGTCGTCTTCATGCTCCTGTCAATCTTGTGCCCGATAGCGCTTGTCCCGCTTTCGTTCATCCTTCCGCTGTTGACAGGCTCTGCCTTCATTCCAGACATTGCGGGGATGCCCGCCTGGGCGATCACCCTGCTTGCCATTGGACTGCCAACCCTCTGCATTGGGGCGTTTGGTTTGGCTCTCGTTTTTTGGCTCGGTTCGAAAATTAAAAAAAGATTTGGCAGCGACATGAAAAAATACAGGGAGAAAAAAGCCGTCTTCGATAGGGATGAACTTCCGCGCTGGCAGCGCGCGAAAGCGCGCTGGGAACAACTGTACTTTTGCATGAGAGACGAGACCCTGTTCATCCCTGCCGAGAACAAGCCCATTAAGGCGGATGACATGGAAAAATATTTGTATGATCCGCAATTCAGGAGTTAATTGGTATCGCGAGATTTATCTCGCGAATAGCGGTTTTACCTCAAAACACGCGCAAGATAAATCTTGCGATACGGTAATAACAGGAGAGTTTTCATGAGCGACCCACAATTGATGAAGATGTTCGAGTTTGACGAATCCGATTTGCAAAGCAATCGAAACGGACGTCTCTCGGAGAAACAGAAAACCCGCCTGGAAAAAGCCGAGAAAAGCAGTAAGGGCTGTTCCTCCATTCTGGGAATCTTCCTGGTGGGCATCGGCCTGGTCGGAGTGGGCATTACTGTGTCCGCGGCGCCCGCGCTGTATGAAGAAGAACGCGGGGCGCTGATCGCGCTGATCCTCGGCTTCGGCGTCATCTGGCCGTTGATCTGGGGCGGGCTGGGCGTTGTGAGCATTCGCCGTTCGTTCGCGAAGATGGAGATCAAGGTGAAGAAGGCGGAAGGGCCGATTAATATTGTGAGAGAGACCCGTAGCAGTTACAACTCTGCCACCAAAACGAACTCTGAGCATACCATTCACGAATTGCACGTGGGACGTCAAACCTTCGAGGTGGATTCGGAACTGGCGGACACGATGATGCAGGGCGACGTGTACGCGGCATATTACGCGGACGCCAACATCAGCGACATCGAAGACGCCATCCTATCCGTGGAATTGCTGGAGAAGGCAAAATGATCAATTCAATCAAAGGAGAAAAAATGAAAACCAAACCGTTACGAATCGTTTTAGTGGCCGCGTTTTTGATCGGCCTGCTCACGCCTGCGGCGCAAGTTGCGGCGCAGGCGAAATCACCTTCCTCGAAGGGCGTCTCGCCCGCGGGGATGTTGAACGCAGACGGCACGCTCAATCTCGATAAAGGTTTCAGCGGCTCGTTGGATTTGAGCGGCTACAGCGTGGAAATGGACCCGAAGCGGGGACCCGTTTTCGGTCCAGCAGGAAGCGCGGCGGCTGTCCCATCCGATGAATGGGATAACGTTGGCGATGGGAGCGGCGCGCTCAAGGGAATCGTCTACGCCATCGCGGTCAGCGGCACGGATGTGTACGTGGGCGGCAGTTTCGAGAATGCCGATAACCTGCCCGCGGCGGATTACATTGCCAAATGGAACGGCGTAAACTGGTCTGCGCTGAACGCCGACTCGCTGGGAAATGGTTCGTTAAAAAACACAGTCTATGCGTTGGCGGTCAGCGGGACAGATTTGTACGCGGGCGGGCAGTTCAGCGATGTGTGGAATGGCGGCGGCTCGCTGGACGCGGCGGATTACATTGCCAAATGGGATGGAACCAACTGGAGCGCGCTGGGGGGGAACGGCGCGGGCGGCGGTTCCATCAACAGTTTTGTGTATGCCATCGCCGTGAACGGCACGGACGTGTACGCGGGCGGCGCGTTTACCGATGTGAATAACAATGGCGCTCTGTTGACGGCGGCGGACAGGATCGCAAAATGGAATGGGACGAACTGGTCGGCGCTAGGCAGTGATGGCGCGGGCGGCGGTTCGCTCAACGGGGATGTGAAAGCCATCGCCGTGAGCGGCACAAATATATATGCGGGAGGCTTTTTTACCGACGTGAACAACGGCGGCACAGTTCTCGGCGCGGCGGATTACATCGCCAAATGGGACGGCGCGAATTGGTCTGCGCTCGGCAGTAACGGCTCAAGTAATGGGTCGCTTCTTTCAGGCGTGCGCGCGCTGGCTGTCAGCGGTACGGATTTATACGTGGGCGGCAGTTTCACCGACATCAACAACGGCGGCACAACATTAACTGCGGCGGACAAGATCGCCAAGTGGGATGGAAGCAACTGGTCTGCGCTGGGAAGCAACGGCGCGGGGAATGGGTCGCTAACCAGCACGGTGACTGCCATTACCGTAGTTGGCACGAACGTGTACGCGGGCGGTGATTTCACCAACGTGAATAACGGCGGCACATCCCTGACCGCGGCAGATTACATCGCCAAATGGGATACCCTTACGGGGAACTGGTCTGCGCTGGGAAGCAACGGCGCGGGCGATGGTTCCCTTCCAGTGATTTCGGGCAATCTTGTATGGGCAATCGCCGCCAAAGGCAGCGGCGTGGTGTTGGGCGGGATATTCCACAACGTAAACAACGGCGGCACAGTTCTTAACAGCGCCGAGATGATCGCGCAATGGGACGCGGCGGATTGGTCTGCGCTGGGCGCCAACCCGAACGGTTCGCTGAACGGCGATGTGAATGCCGTCGCGGTCAGCGGCACAGATGTGTACGTGGGCGGCTACTTCACCGATGTGGATAACCACGGCGTCAACCTGGCGGCGGCGGATTACATCGCCAAATGGGACGGCGCAAATTGGTCTGCATTGGGAAGCAACGGCGCGGGCAACGGGTCGCTCAATTCTTTCGTTTCCTCCATTGCCGTCAGCGGCACGGATGTGTACGTGGGCGGTAATTTCAACAACGTGAACAACGGCGGCACATCGCTAACGGCGGCGGATAAGATCGTCAAATGGGATGGCGCGAACTGGTCTGCGCTCGGCAGTAACGGCGCGGGCAACGGGTCGTTGAATGCTTACGTCGATACGCTGGCTGTCAGCGGCACAGACTTGTACGTGGGCGGCAGTTTTACCGATGTCAACAACGGCGGCACGTCCCTCGCGGCGGCGGATTACATCGCGAAATGGGATGGGGTAAATTGGTCCACACTCGGAAGCAACGGCGCGGGCGGCGGTTCGCTCAACAGTTCACCCTATGTCATTACCGTGAGCGGCGCGAACGTGTACGTGGGTGGCGCGTTCACGGATGTAAATAACGGCGGCACGATTCTCGGTGCGGCGGATTACATCGCCAAATGGGACGGGATAAATTGGTCGGCGCTGGGAAGCAACGGCGCGGCGGACAGCTCCCTGCCCCCTGGCAGTTACATCGCCGCCATCGCCGTCAGCGGCACGGATGTGTACGCGGGCGGGTACTTCGCCAACCTGAACAACAACGGCACGGTTCTCGGCGCGGCGGATAACATCGCCAAATGGGACGCCCTTACAGGAAATTGGTCGGCTCTGGGAAGCAACGGCGCAGGAGACGGCGCATTGTGGAGTGGCGACGTCAGGGCGATTGTCGTCAGCGGCACGGATGTTTATATCGGCGGCTCGTTCTACGATGTAAAAAACAACAGCAATGTTTATTTGTTCCAGGCAGATCATGTCGCCCGTTTTGATGGCTCGCAGTGGCTTCCATTGAGCAGTGATGGCATGGGCGGCGGCTCGCTCAACACCTGGGTTACGACGATGTCCGCGAGCGGCGGTGACCTGCTGGTGGGCGGCTTCTTTATGGATGCCAGCAACAACGGCGCAATCGTAAAGGAAGCGGATTACCTCGCCGCCTACGGCATGCCCACCACGCCCGATACCACCCCGCCGACAGTTGTTTCCATTACCCGTGCAGATCCCAGCCCCACCAGCGCGGCAACGGTGAACTTCACCGTCACCTTCTCGGAAAGCGTGACAGGTTTGGACTCAAATGACTTCATCCTCACGACAAGCGGCGTATCAGGCGCGACCTTGAGCGGGATCAGCAGCTCGGGCAGTATCCGCACTGTCACAGTCAACACTGGCGGCAACGGCACCCTCCGCCTGGATGTAGTGGATGACGACTCCATCATGGACTTGTCCAGCAATCCGCTGGGCGGAACGGGCGTGGGGAATGGGGATTTCACAACAGGTGAAGTCTACACGGTTACCGATACCACCGCCCCCACTGTGCAGACGATCACCCGCGATTACACGAATCCCACATCTCTCTTAGCTGTGGACTTCATTGTCACATTTAGCGAACCCGTCACAGGTGTAGATTTAACCGACTTCGCGTTGACAACAACGGGCGTCTCAAGCGCAAGTTTGAATATGTTTACAGGCTCAAGCGCTGCTTACAGAGTCACTGTCAACACCGGCACAGGCAACGGCACGATCCGCCTCGATGTAGTGGATGACGACTCGATCCTCGATGCAGTCGGCAATCCACTCGGCGGCGCGGGCGCGGGCAACGGCAATTTCACAAGCGGCGAAGTGTACACTGTCAACAAAACCGTTACCTTCAACTCATCCGCAAGTCTCGATGGCTGGATACTCGAATCCACCGAGACCGGCGGATCGGGCGGCAGTATGAACAAGAACTCCACCCAGCTCTACGTTGGGGATGATGCGACCAACCGCCAATACCTCTCCCTGCTCTCCTTCGATACCTCCTCCCTGCCGGATAATGCCGTCATTACCAAAGTGACGCTCAAGTTCAAATATGCGGGTCTAACGGGAACCTCCCCCTTTGGCACGCACGGCAACCTGCTGGTGGATATCCGCAAGGGCGGCTTCGGCGGCAACTCGGCCCTGCAGCTCGGCGACTTCAAGGCTGTGCCCAGCAAGCTCAAGGCGCTGGCTTACAACCAGAACAAACCCGCCAACTGGTATTCCCGTTCCTTCAAGACGGCCGACTTCAACAAAGTCAACAAGCTGGGCGTCACTCAATTCCGCCTGCGCTTCGCCAAGGATGACAACAACGATCTCGGCGCAGATTTCCTCAAGATTTTCAGCGGCAATGCCGGTGCCGCCAACCGTCCGCAGTTGATTGTGGAATATTTCGTGCCGTAAACATAAAACGCGACAGCGCCCTTGGAAAAATCCAAGGGCGCTGTTCAAAGAGGGGTAAAAAGCCTCAATATATGTACAGACAAATATAAATTATTAGGTTTTTGCAATGTTTTTCCCGCTTGACTAATTCAGTATTATGCTAAAATAAAGCATAGCCTAACAAAAATGAAAGTTTGGTTTTTTTTAAACAAAAATATAAATTGTTTTTATTTTTGCTTTCAAAAAGAAATTTATAATGAAAATTATTAACCCCACCTCTCATGTAATTTTTCTCACTAAATATTTTCCTTTAGTGGGTATGAACCCATGAAAAACAACATAATTCAAGAACACCATCCGTGGGCACGATGCAAAAAAGCTTTCATATCAACGTTTATAGTTGAATTCGCTTCAGGTTGTATACACTATAACAAAGGAGGGCGATCCCACAAATAACAATGGCGGCTATCAATCAATTTTCACTGATGGAAACCCATACTTCCCCAGTCTTTCAAACTATTAGGAGAAAAATGAATATAAAAACTTTGACAAATCGTTCGCTGGTTTTATTTTTGACCATGCTCCTTGCGGTCATGCCGCTCACACGTGTAGCAGCCGCAACAACCGCCGAGATCGTACCTACCGGAAATGGTGTGTATACAGGATGGACTAATGATTACACAACAATCGATGAAGGCTCAGGATCTGCAATTTGCCATAATGGGGATTATATACACAGCTCCACTGGTGCAGTGCGAGAATCCGCTGTAATCTCATTGGCGACTGTTCCAGACGGCGCCACTATCACCAATATTGATGTTCTTGTAAAAGACAGAAGCGATACAGTTGACGGTGGAACATATGCAACATTCATACGCTTCAATGGAATAGATAGCGCAAATTCCGCAACTCACACGGCAACAGGCACAACGGGCAGTTGCCTGGGATCGTACACCGACGCTTTCGATATTACAGACACCACCAAGAGTGGAATCACCACCCTTGAAATCGGCGTGGTGAAAATAAACAGCGGGGGCGCTACAAACAACAGGGTGCGCATTGGCATTCTATCCGCAGTTATCAACTACACGATTTCAGTCAGTGGCCCTAAAAACGGCGGAACGGGTAGCGATGATGCTGGCATCGGCACAATTGCATGGACAAACCCCGGAAATATTGTCTCCAACAACAATTCGTACGCAATGGCAAACCTTACCGTTGGCACAACCTCCCACTATCTCCAAGCTACCAATTACGGTTTTAATATTCCGTCTGGCTCGACTATATCCGGAATAGAAACCAAGATTGGTCGTCTTGGAACCGATGGATTAGGCTCTGATGTGCGGGATAATATAGTCAGTTTGATCAAAGGTGGAGTTGTTACCGGCGAAAATAAAGCGGCAGTGACAACCGACTGGCCAAGCGCTGAAACAGCGGCTACCTATGGAGGTATTACCGACTTATGGGGGACAACCTGGACCGCTGAAGATATTAATAGTTCCAACTTCGGATTAGCGCTAGCCGTTAGAAGTTCCGTTGGTACCAGGGAGGCTCATGTTGATTACATGCAAATCACTGTTACCTACCAACTTTCCAGCACAACCACAACCGTGGATTGTGGAAGCGGCGTTCCTATTATTGACTATGAGGACAGTATCACTTGTGTGGCCACCGTAACACGCAGCGCCGGCACAAACACTCCCGCTGGCTCAGTCAATTGGAGCACAGATGGCAGTGGAGGTTTCACGACCAGCCCATGCACCCTTTCCGGGGCTGGCGCATCCGCCACTTGTTCCGTAACTTACACACCAAGTTCAGTTGGATCAGGAACCCATTTAATCGCCGCAACCTATGCAGGCAACTCAAACTTCCTGACCAGCAGCGGAAACCAAGCTGTCACAGTCAATAAAAGCACCCCGACTCTCTCAATAACAAATTCGCCTGTTGTATACAACGGTTCTCCACAGGCAGCGACTGTCACAAGTTCCGTGGCTGGCACAGTCAGCAATGTAAAGTACGACACCTCTGCAACCCAGCCAACTGACGCGGGTACTTATGCCGTCACTGCCGATTTCACGCCCACTGATACGGCAAACTACGACAGCCTCACCGACGCTTCAGCCGGCAACTTTGTGATTTCGCCCAAGGCGCTCACTGGCAGCATTACAGCCGACAATAAAGTTTACGATGGCAGCGACAGCGCAACAATTGCAACCCGCTCACTCACTGGCGTTGTCGCGCCTGATGATGTCAGTTACAGCGGCGGCACAGCTACATTTAATAACAAGCATGTAGGCACTGGCAAGACGGTTTCCGCAACCGGGCTAAGCCTTTCCGGAGCAGATTTAGGCAATTACACAGTTAATAGCTCCGCTACTACAACAGCAAACATCACCCAGCGCCCGATCTCTGTCACAGCGGCTACAAACACCAAAACTTATGACGGTACCACCAACTCCACTGGTACACCAACCATTACCACAGGAGCGCTTCAAGGCAGCGACTCAGCCACCTGGACCCAGACCTTCGATAACAAGAATGTAGGCGCTGGCAAAACCATCACCCCAGCAGGCTCGGTAAGCGACGGCAACAGCGGCGGTAACTATGCTATATCCTTCTTCGATGTGTTTAATGGCGAAATTACCGCAAAAACTTTAACCGTAACCGCAGACGATAAAGCAATCACCGTCGGCAATCCCGACCCAGCATTTACCTATAGCATCTCTGGTTTTGTAAACCCCGATACCTTTATCACCTCTCCAACCTGTAGTGTTTTGGTGGCACACAGCACAGCAGGCAATTACCCAATCATTTGTTCTGGCGGTGATGCAGGCACAAACTACAGCATTAACAATGTTGACGGAACGCTCACCGTTCACGTAAAGATCACGTTGACGGTAACGGCGGACAATCAAACCATCACATATGGCGACGCCGATCCTGCATCCTCGTTCTACACCTTTACGTATGGTCCATTCGATGGCGGCGATACTTCAGCAGTCATTGACACCGCACCAACCTGTACAGCAACCGGACCATTTACACATGCAGGCAGCCCATACCCTATCACCTGCTCCGGTGGTGTCGATGACAAATATGAATTCTCCTATACAAGCGGCAGCCTCTCAGTCGATGAGCTTGCAATCGCAGTCACTGCAGATGGAAAGACAAAGGTATATGGGGCTTCCGACCCCGCCTTAACCTATGGCAATTCTCCTGCACTGGTAGGCAGCGACAGCTTCAGCGGCTCATTATCACGCGACACAGGCGAAAATGTCGACACTTACGCCATCAATCAGGGAACGCTAAGTTTAAGCGCTAACTATATCCTAAACTACACCAGCGCCAACTTGAGCATTACCAAGGCCCCGCTCACTGTCACAGCGAATAACAAAACCAAGGTTTCCGGCACGCCCGATCCCGCGTTCACATTCGATTACACCGGCTTCGTAAACAGCGAGACATTGGCCGTCATTGACACGCCTCCAACCTGCGGCGTTACGGGCGCTCATGGGATTCCCGGCGACTATCCAATCGTTTGCTCCGGAGGTTTGGATAATAATTACGCCTTCACCTCCTATGTGAATGGTACGCTTACTGTCACACAGCCAGCCCCAATGACTCTCATCACCAACCATATCAACGACGGTTTCATTGTGGAATCCACTGAAACCAGTAATGTTGGCGGCACTGTAAACAGCACAGCCGCCACCTTCTCTCTTGGTGATGACAATTTAGACAGGCAATATCGCGGCATCCTTCATTTCAATACGTCCGGCTTGCCCGATACAGCAGTTGTCACCTCGGCCACCCTTAAGATCAAGAGGCAGGGAGTGATAGGCACAAACCCATTCACCATTCTGGGCGCCTTACGCGTGGACCTACGCAAACCCTATTTTGGCACAACGATCGGGTTGACCGGTAACGACTTTCAGGCAACAGCAACAAAGGTGTCTACTGCCTTGTTCAACACCATCCCCGCCGGCGGCTGGTACAGCGCCGCCTTGAATGGCGCTGGTAAATTAAATATCAACCGCACAGGCACAACCCAATTCCGCCTCCGCTTTACAACGGATGACAATAACGACAATGGCTTTGATTACATGAAATTCTATAGCGGCAGCGCAGGAGCGGCAAACCGTCCGCAGCTGATTATTCAGTATTATGTCCCATAAAGGCATAATAACGGCCTCATCCTAAAGGGCCGCGCCCCGTACTTTCTGAAACAAATAGAGAGGCCTGGTTATGCAACCGGGTCTCTTTATTTATTTCGCTTTGTCTATTAAGTACTGAAAATTTGAGGGGTATAATTTTTACACAAAATTTTCGCATGTCTCAACTTCGATCTTAAACTTCACACAGGCAGGGCACAATGAACGTATTTTTTATGCAAAATGACCGCCACTTGATAAAGCAGGGAATGCTGTTATTCGGCTTGTTGCTTTTCAACCTTGGGACGTTTAATGGAACAACAACCTATCCCGGCCTTGCAGCAGTAGGTACATGCACCCGCTTTGTGGCCCTCAATGGAAACGACAACAACTCTGGCTCATCAGAAAATGCGCCCTGGAAAACCATCCAAAAAGCGGCGAACTCTGCCCTGGCAGGGGATGTGGTTTGCATACGAGCAGGCTCCTACTCAGAAGCGGTCAGCATCAATGTATCCGGCTCTGCAACCGGGGGGATGATTACTTTTCAAAATTACCCGAACGAACAGGCCATATTGGACGGAACGAATCTAAACGTTCCCATCGGCTGGGGGGCCATGATTAAAATCCAAAACAAGAGCTACATAACCATCAGCGGACTCACAATCCGAAATTACAAGACCGCCCAAAAAGACCATATCCCAATTGGAATACTTATCGCCGGCTCCGGCGAACAGATCGAAGCAATCAATAACATCATCTACAACATCGAAACAAACTATGCGGGCGCAAATGGCGGCGACGCTCATGGAATTGCAGTATACGGCACATCCGCCCCAGCCGCGCTCAACAACATCAGAATCAACGGCAACCGGCTGTACAACCTGAAACTAGGCTCCAGCGAAGCCCTGGTCATCAACGGCAACGTGGATGGGTTTCAGGTGAAAAACAATATTATTCGAGACAGTAACAACATCGGGATAGACGCGATCGGTTTCGAGGGAACCTCCCCGGACCCGGCCTACGATCAGGCCCGCAACGGACTCATCAGCGGGAACAACGTCTACAATATCAACTCATACGGCAACCCAGCCTACGGAAACACGAGAAGCGCAGGCTGTATCTATGTGGATGGCGGCACCCAGATCGTGATCGAACAAAACAAGGTTCACCACTGCAACCTCGGCATAGAACTGGCAAGCGAACATGCGGACAGGGCCACCAGCTATATTACCGTTCAAAATAATTTTATTTATGGCAACACCCAGGCTGGCATCTCCATTGGAGGGTACGATACCCAGCGCGGCAGCACAGAAAATAGCGTCATCATCAACAACACCCTGTACTACAACGCCACCCAGGGCGATTGGGGAGCGGAGCTATACATCCAATACGACACTCGCAATAACATCATCAAAAACAATATTATTTTTTCCAGCCCCGCAAAAAACTTTATCGAAAGTTGGAGCGCGGTCATGTCCGGCAACAACGTGGACTACAACCTGTATTTTTCAAGCGGCGGCGGAACAAACGGCACATGGATTTGGAAAAACACAACCTACTCCACATTTTCCGATTATCAACAATTCAGCGGAAACGATGGAAATGGTTTGATCGGCACAAACCCCTTGTTTTTGGATGCCGATTCCGGCAACTTGAAAATTCTGGCCGCCTCCCCAGCCATTGACGCCGCCGACGATACAAATTGCCCTGCCACCGGCTTGTTCGGCGAACCCCGGCCCGCCGGGACTCATTGCGATATTGGCGCCACAGAATATCAGAACGATTCTGGCAATCTCTTCGAAAAAATTTATTCGCAAGGCGGAGAGGATGGACGGATTCTGGAATCAACGGAAACCAGCAATGCAGGCGGGACGATGAATTCCACCGCCTCGACTCTTAATCTGGGAGATGATTCGGCCAACAGGCAGTATCGCGCCATCCTGTCATTCGACACCTCCCCCCTGCCGGATGACGCCATCCTCACCTCTGTTGCGATTAAATTCAAATACGCCGGTATCACAGGTACGCTTCCGTTCAACACCCACGGCAGCCTGCTCGCAGACATTCGCAATGGCCCATTCAGCGGCAACTCCATTCTTCAACTCAATGATTTCAAAGCCGCCGCCAGCAGGAACAACGCAATAACGTTCACAAACACAAGGTTGGGAAACTGGTACTCGCAACCGCTCAGCCTTTCCTATTTTCAGCGCATCAACAAGACGGGCATCACCCAGTTTCGCCTGCGTTTTGCGAAGGATGATAACAACGATCTGGGCGCTGACTTTCTCAAAATTTACAGCGGTAACGCAGGCACAGCGAACCGTCCGCAACTCATTATCGAATACACAGTTCCGTAGGCTTGCGTATATAATAGACTTTATCGGTAATTAGCAAAAACGTCCCGAAGGCATTGTCCTGAGCCTGTCGAAGGGTTGTCGTCAGGCAGTTCAATTGCTCGGAAAAAACCTCACCGCACTGGCGCGCGGCGCAAGTGTCGGGACGGTGTTTATATTTTATTTCCGATTATGTTTAATCAGTGGATTAAAATTCTGGAGTCGATCAGCTCGCTGATGGGAATTTCGGGCAGCAAGCTGATTGACTCCAAAATCGTATTCAACAAACGTTATACTCCTGTCAGCTTGGGCTGTGCCGGGGTTTGACGCACCAGCTTTCCGTTAAATGATGAACCGCAAACACAGGCAGCGCACATGAAAAAACGATTCCCCGTCAAGTCCCTCTTTGTTATTTTGCTTAATACAATCCTGTTTTTCACAACGGGCTTTTTCACTCCGCCCGGCTCAATGACAAATTCCAATCTTGCCACTTCCATCAATATTAATATTGACGCCGGCGGCCAAAGACACGCAATCAGCCCGCATATTTATGGCTTGAATTTCGCAAAAGAATCCTTTGCAAATGAAATCGATCTGCCGCTGCGGCGCTGGGGCGGCAATGCCACCTCCCGCTACAACTGGCAGACGGGCGACACAAACTCGGGCAATGACTGGTATTACGAAAACGCAACAGTCGCCAACGCCTACAACTGGGCTGTCACTGAAAACCACAATGGCTGGGTCGAGCAAAACATTCGCACGGCAAGCGATTCCCTGATTACCATTCCCATGCTCGGATACGCCGCCAAAGACGGAGCAAGCACAAGCTGTGGATTCAACACCACAACCTACCCAAATCAACAAAGCGTGGACCCCTACCTGCCGTCATGCGGAAATGGCATTCGGCAGAACGGCAGTTTCATTACGGGCAACAACCCATTGGACACAAGCGTTGCCATTGACCCTGCGTTTACACAGGACTGGGTGACATCCATGGTGACAGATCATGGCTCATCCACATCTGGCGGCGTGAAATTTTACGCGCTGGATAACGAGCCAGAGCTTTGGAGCGAGACTCATCGCGACATTCACCCCGCGCATCAAACCTATGATGAATTGCTCGAAAAATCGATCAGCTATGGAGAGGCGGTAAAAACGGCTGACCCAAACGCAAAATTGTTGGGCTATGTTGCCTTTGGCTGGTCTGGCTATTGGTATTCTTACAACGACCTGATCGTTGCCGCGCAAAATGGATACACCTATTTCCCCGACTATGCAACCCATGGAAACAAACATCAGGTCGAGTGGTATCTCGCTCAAATGAATCAATACGAGCAGACCAGTGCCCTCCGCCTGCTGGATTATCTGGATCTCCACTATTACCCGGAAAGCGGAGTTGCCCTGCAATTGGCCGGGGACGCCGCGAAGCAAGCCCTGCGCCTGCGCTCCACCCGCTCTTTATGGGACCCCACCTACCGCGACGAAAGCTGGATCGGCGGCAACGACCAGACGCCAGAGATGCGCTATGTAAAACTCATCCCGCGGATGCATGGCTGGGTAAACGATAATTACCCCGGCACAAAACTTGCCATAACCGAATACAACTTTGGCGGGTTGGAACACATCAATGGAGCATTGACCCAGGCGGAAGTGTTGGGCATCTTTGGCCGCGAGGGAGTGGACATGGCCACGTTGTGGAATTACCCCTATCCCAACGACCCTCTGGGATACCATCACTTTGAAACTCTGCCGGGCGCGTATGCGTTTCGGATGTATAGAAATTACGATGGAAACGGGGGCAAATTTGGCGAAACCAGCGTCAGCGCAATCAGCGCCGACCCGTCAACACTTTCTGTATTCGCCGCCGAACGAAACAGCGACGGCTCGCTCACCATCATGATCGTCAACAAAACATCTACGGCAATTACAAGCAATGTGGCCCTGTCAAATTTTATTCCAGACGGTCTTGCCAAGGTATACAGATACAACTCCGCAAATTTAAATGCCCTTGTTCAACAACCCAACCTCGCAATGGAGCCCAATGGCTTTACATACGGCTTTCCAGCAAACTCCATCACCCTGATCGTAATCCCACCATACACGGGAAAAACCCCGTACAGCAAAACAATCACCAGCGCCGCCACACAGGATGGATGGATTCTTGAATCGACGGAAACGAGCGGCAACGGCGGAAGCATGAACTCCACCGCCTCGACTCTTAATCTGGGAGATGATTCAGCCAACAGGCAGTATCGCGCCATCCTGTCATTCGACACCTCCCCCCTGCCCGACAACGCCGTGATTACCAAAGCCACTCTCAAGTTCAAGTACTTCGGCATCAATGGAACCAATCCGTTCAACACCCACGGCAGCCTGCTCGTGGACATTCGCAAAGGCCCTTTCAGCGGCAATCCCGTCTTCCAACTCAACGATTTCAAAGCCGCCGCCAACAAAAACAACATCCTCTCCTTCACAAACAGCAAGGTGAATAACTGGTACTCACAGTCGTTTACAGTTGCAAATTTCCAACATATCAACCTGACGGGCATCACCCAATTCCGCCTGCGCTTCGCCAAGGATGATAATAACGATCTCAGCTCAGATTTTCTCAAAATTTACGGCGGCAACGCAGGCACGGCAAACCGCCCCAAGTTGATTATTGAATACAGCATCCCGTAACGAACGCTAGATTAAAGCCTAGCGCGGAATGCAGGCATTAGTCTGCGGTTTTGGAGGGGCAAAGCGGACTGCATTCCGCGCTCCGGAGGGAAAATATTTATGATATTTATCTAATATATTGACAAGAAGATACAGGGCAGTTATACTGCCCTGTATGAAATCTACGCGAGACAAAATTTTACAAACTTTACTGCGAAAACCACGCTCAACCATAAATGATCTTGCCGAAGCCGTCGGCATTAACCCCATATCTGTGCGTCACCACCTTACCAACCTCCAAATGGAGGGACTCGTCGAAGCGCAGGAAGAGCGCCATGGAGTGGGACGTCCGCGCCTGATATACCTACTCACCGATGAAGGCATGGAACACTTCCCCACCCGCTACATGAAATTGACTACACGACTACTTTCTCAGATGAAAGAGACCATGCCTGGGCCGGTGGTGGCAAAATTATTCAACCAAATCGCCGAAGATCTGGCCAGTGAATATACAGAAGACATGAAAAACCTAAGTATGGAAGAACGCCTTGACTTCGTCAAGGAAATGCTGGCGCAGGAAGGCTTCACGGTAGAATGGGAGAAAAAAGATGGGCAGTATCACATCCACGAAATCTCCTGTCCCTACTATCAAATCGGCGTGGCGCACCCCGAAGTCTGCACTGTAGACCAGACCCTGATCTCAAAAATGCTCGCCCTGCCTGCCAACAAAGTGCAATGTATTTTGGATGGCGGCACGCATTGCACCTATGTTGTGCAGCAGGCGGAAGTGAAAATCAAATAAACACTCTTATTAATCCAGAGGAACTATGAGCGAAGAAATTAAAGAAATCCAGTGGAGCATCCACACCACCCACCCCGAGATCGTGCAACAGGCTCGCGCAAGCCTGTCAGAGGTGGTAGACCCCGAAATTGGAATGACCATCATCCAGTTAGGCCTGATCCGAAATGTCGAAATTGAAAACGGCGTGGGCCATGTGAAGATGATCCTCACAACGCCTTTCTGCCCCTACGGCCCGGCAATGATCGAAATGACCAAGGCCAAAGCCACCGAAGGGTTGAATATGCCCGTCACCATAGACATGGGCATGGAAATGTGGGACTTCTCCATGATGGAAGACCCCTCTGCGCTCGATTGGGGAATGTACGCATAACAAAAGTTACAAGTCGAAAGTTGAAGGTCAAATGTCAAAAGACGCCATCCAATTTGGATAGGCGTCTTTTTTCTTTCATCCTTTCCCCTTCATTCCCCTTTTTTCCAGTGCATGGCATGTGGCTGCTCCCCTTCCGCAAAGCCTGAAATAATAATCAAGGCGTTTGTTACATTCGTGCCAGGGTTTCGCCAGCGATGGCTTAGCTTGGATGCAAACAAAAGACTATCACCCGCTTCGAGATGGAATAATTCCTTCTCCACATAATAATCCAACTGGCCGCGCAGGCAGAAGACAAACTCGTGCCCCGTATGCACCATGCCATGCGGACCACACGAAGCGCCGTTCTCCAGTGTAAGCATGAACGGCTCCACCCTTCCTGTAAATTGCTCCCCGCCCAAAGCCTCGAAAACACCCCGCGTAAACGAAATGCGCGTACGCTGATCTGATTTCAAAAAAACAATTTGCTTCTTCTCAGTTTCCACGCCGAAGAATGCAGTGATCGAAACTCCCAAAGCGTCTGCCAATTTATAAAGTGTGCTCACTGAGGGCGAGGTCTTGCCGCGCTCGATCATCGAAAGCGCGTTGGCCGACAAGCCGCTCTTCGTGCCGAGCGTGCGCATGGAAATCCCCTGCGCCTCGCGCAATTCACGCAAACGGGAGGCCACATCTACAGATACTGCTTCTCGTTGAAATGCTTCCATAATTCACTCCTCTTTTAAATCATTAAACACACGTGCCCGTAGTGTCCTTTGTGTTTATTTTTCGCCTGTAATGCTACCAAACCTGCCAAAATTATACACCCATTTTATGTGACATTAAACGAAACTTAAGATGACACACTTCACTATTGTACAAACTGTCACAATATTATGATGGGGGTGCAAGTACGCGTTTATACGAATATAGGCAAGGACAACATGGTCAACCAAACCCTTAAACAGGAAATCTCCCAGCTTGAAGCGGATTTTTGCTTTGCGCTCTCTGACCCCAATCGCATCCTCATGCTGTATGCCCTCAGCGAGAGACCTCTCAATGTAACCGAACTCACAAATGAACTCGGGTTGAACCAGCCCACTACATCGAGGCATCTCAAAGTTATGCGGGAGCGGGGTTTGGTACAAACCGTCCGAACTGGCACCACTGTCACCTATCATCTTTCAGACCAAAGATTAATTCAAGCGCTTGACCTCCTTCGATCTGTTATGCGGGATCGTTTGACCCAGCGTGCAAGCTTGATCAATGAAATCGCATAGGAGAATGTTGATGAAGAACCGCTTCCCTTCCTGGACTTTGGGACTGCTCGGCATCTTGTTGCTGATTCTAGTCCCAGTCATTTACTACCTACCCCGCGCAAAGGCATCTACCGACCCCGCGGCGCACATCCCCACAAAAGCCGTTCACGTGGATCATAAAGATATCGTCAAAGGCGAATTCAAAACGGGACAGGAGGTCACTCGCGCCTGCCTCGAATGTCACGAAGACGCCGCAACTGAATTCATGAAAACGACGCACTGGACCTGGGAATCAAAAGCCTTCGATGTCCCCTGGCGCGATGAAGATGTGACCATCGGTAAGATCAATCAGATCAATAACTTCTGCATCGGTTCACAAGGGAACGAAAATAAATGTATGTCCTGTCATGCAGGTTATGGTTGGGAACAAGGCAAAGAAACCCAGCAAGCCAACCCCGAAAATGTGGATTGCCTCGCCTGCCATGCAGATACTGGCGCGTACGGCAAAGGCTTATTCGGCAACCCCGCTGAAGGCGTGGACTTGCTCGCTGCCGCGCAAAGTGTGCGTGCCACCACACGCGAGAACTGCGGCAAATGTCACTTCGACGGCGGCGGCGGTAACGGCGTCAAACACGGCGACCTCGACGAGAGTTTATATTTCCCCGATGAATCTTTGGATGTGCATATGGGCGGCGAAGCGAACATGCAATGCACCGACTGCCATTGGACGGAAGACCATCAAATTCTCGGACGCATGATCGCAGACAATTACACCATTGATCCCAAAGAACAAGTCTCCTGCGGGCAATGCCACGTAGATCAACAGCACAAAGACGAACGCATCAACACCCACCTTGCTTCGGTTGCCTGCCAGACCTGCCACATTCCCGCCATTGCACTCGAAGACCCGACCAAAGTCACTTGGGATTGGTCGCAAGCGGGTCAGGAGGGACGCGAAGACGATCACTTCACCTACCTCAAGATCAAAGGCGAATTCACGTACGAAAAGAATTTCACGCCCACTTATCTCTGGTTCAATGGCGACAACGAATATCGCTACATCCTCGGCGACCCGCTTGGCAAGGATGGAGTTACCTACATCAACAAGCCCGCGGGAAACATTGAAGATAAAACCGCAAAGATATTCCCCTTCAAATTACACATCGCAAAACAACCTTACGATGTAAAAAATAATTATCTGCTTCAACCCGTCACCTCTGGCAAAGACGGTTTCTGGACAACCTTCGATTGGGACAGCGCCTTCGAACTCGCCGCACCCATCACGGGTCTCGATTACAGCGGCGAATATGGCTTCACCGAAACATACATGTACTGGGCAACCACACACATGGTTCAACCCGCCGACAAGGCATTGCAATGCGAATCATGCCACGGTGAAAATGGCCGCATGGACTGGGCAGCCCTCGGTTACCCCGGCGACCCAATTGAATGGGGTGGACGGTAGTGGCTAGAGACTGAAGACTGGAGACTAGCAACTAGCCTGCAGTCTCTTCTCATCAAGGATATGACTATGAAACGACACACCCTCATCACGATCATTGGACTCTCGCTCCTCGCGCTTGCATTCGGGATTAGAACGGTTCTTGCCGCGCCGACAGTTGCTCCGGTTTCTAAAGCATCTGCGCTACACCCGAACTTTATCCTGCTCGATGCAAACGGCGCAAACGTGCTCGAAAGCAACAACGCCGTCTCCACCATGCAAACCTGTGGACAATGCCACGACACCGAATTCATCGCCTCGCACGCATTTCACTCCGATCTCGGCCTGTCCGATTACAACACCTCCGCCGAAACATGGGACTCGAGCGACGGCATCTTCGGCCAATGGAATCCGCTCACCTATCGCTTCCTCACCCAGGATGGCGATGAACGGCTCGACCTATCCACCGCTGAATGGTTAATGCTCAACGGCGAACGTGTTGTCGGCGGCGGGCCTGCCACAAGCTCTCGTGACGGAAGTTCACTTGAAGATTTAAAGACCAGCAAAGAGAATCCCGAAACATCCATCTTGAAAAATGGAAGCCCCACAACCTGGGATTGGGACAAATCAGGCACGATGGAAATGAATTGCTTCCTCTGCCATCTCGAAGCCCCCAACACCGAAGCGCGCACTACAGCCATTCACGCAGGCGAGTTTGGCAATGCGAACACCGCCACATTGATCGGCCTGAGCATCGTCAGTCAATCCAGCGAAGGCTGGGCTTGGAACGCCGAAGCCTTCAACGAAAATGGCGAACTCAAGAGTGAGCTTATTGGCATTCAAGACCCAACCAATTCAAATTGCGCAACCTGTCATGGTGAAGTACATCCTGAAACAGATGAGCCGCTTACGCTTAATGCTTGTGATTTGAATTATCCACAAACCGCCACAACGGGACAGGTTGTCAGCGGACAACGCATCAACGAGTCTGGCGTAAACCTCACAGACAAAAATGATATCGAGCGTTCCTGGGATATTCACGCCGAGCGCCAATTGCAATGCACAGACTGCCACTATGCTTTGAATAATCCCGCATATGCCAGCGAACTGCAAAGCAATAACCCCGATCATCTTATTTATGATCCGCGCTCTTTGGAGATTGGCGAATATCTCCAGCGGCCAGACCACAACTTCGCACGCGGTGAAAGCGCGCAATTCAACGTTGCGCCCGAATACAAAGGCACGATGCGCCGCTGTGAGAACTGCCACGATGCCAGCAAGGGACATGCCGACTGGCTTCCATACATCGAAACGCACATGGACGCAGTCGCCTGCGAAACCTGCCATATCCCGCAGATGTACGCACCCGCGATTCAAACATACGATTGGACAGTCATCACAACCGACGGCAAGGCTGTTGAAACCTGCCGCGGCGTGGAGGGCGACCCGAACAAAGTGACCTCACTCGTCACTGGTTACGAACCTGTCCTGCTCAACCGCACAAATATTGATGGGCAACAATTGCTCGCGCCATACAACTTGATCACATCCTTCTACTGGGTGTATGACGATGCAAATGGAAACTCACGTCCCGCCCGCCTGGTTGATCTCGAGACCGTATTTCTCGACAACGGAAAATACGCGAACGATATCGTCTCTGCCTTCGACGCAAACGGCGATGGCAAACTCAGCGCAAACGAATTGACGCTCGACTCGACTGCCAAGACCGATGTGGTCAAAACAAAACTTGAAGCGCTGGGGCTGATCAACCCGCGCATCGAGGGCATGGTGCAGCCGTACAGCATCAACCACAGCGTCACCCGTGGCGAGGGTGCGATCAACGAATGCAAGACCTGTCACAACGCAGGCTCGCGTGTGGCGCAACCCATCAAACTTGCGGGTAATGCACCCGTCATGCCCGTCTTTGATGTGGACAATAATGTTCAAGGCAGCGGTGAACTCGTCACAGGCGCAGACGGCGCGCTGTATTACCAGCCCATACCCGCCAGTGACAATATATACGTCTTCGGCTCCAGCCGTGTGAGTTGGATCGACTGGCTGGGCGCACTCGCCTTTGCAGGTTCGCTTTTAGGTGTGACCGGGCATGGGACGATGAGATTCTTATCGTCGAAGAAACAGGCACAAGGCGCAGTCCGAACCGAGCGCATTTATATGTACGATATTTATCGCCGCTTCTGGCATTGGTTACAGACCACATCCATCGTCATCCTGTTGTTTACAGGCTTGATCATTCACAGACCCGATATCTTCGGCGCGTTCTCCTTCCGCGGTGTGGTGACAGTTCATAATGTGGTGGCGGTCATCCTTGTGATCAATGCGGCGTTGTCATTGTTCTATCACATCACGACCGACAGAATTCGGGAATTCATCCCGCACCCGTACGGCTTCTTTGACGATGCCATTGTTCAGGCGAAGTATTACGTCAATGGAATTTTCAAAGGCGAGGGACACCCATTTGAAAAAGTACCGACCAGCCGCATGAACCCAATTCAGAAGGCAACCTACTTTGGCATTTTGAATGTGCTGCTGCCTCTGCAAATGATCACAGGCGCGTTGATGTGGAGCGTGCAGAAGTGGCCGCAATTTGCAAACGCGCTCGGCGGACTGCCCTTCCTTGCGCCTTTTCACTCGCTCGTGGCATGGCTGTTCGGGACCTTCATCATCGTACATGTGTATATGACCACCACTGGCGCAACTCCGCTCGAAGCAATGCGCGGCATGGTAACGGGGTTTGAAGAAGTGGAAGTGAAGTGATCAGTAATCAGTTGACAGTTGGCTGTAAATAATGCTCTGACTTTTGACCTTTGACTTTCAACCTGCAACTTGTAACTCAGGAGTTTTACATGACTACTCAAACAAGAAAATCAATATTCAACCGACCTGAAAAATCATACGTGCATCCGTACTTTGGCGGAATTGTGCTGGGAATTGTGTTGTTCCTCGCCTTCTTCCTGACCGGCAACGGACTTGGCTCTTCGGGCGCGACCAGCCGCATTGATGCGGCCATCATGGATGCGATCTCCCCCTCGCATGTGGACAATACCCCTTATCTCTTGAAAATGGCGGGCGGAGATAAAAATCCGCTGGATGATTGGATCGTGCCTGTATTCTTCGGCGCGCTGTTCGGCGGTTTTGCATCGGGCTTTTTCAACGGACGCTTGAAATTCATGACCACCAAAGGCCCCAACGTCTCGGACCGCACACGCTGGTTGATGGCTTTCCTCGGCGGTGTGATATTTCTCTACGGCGCACGCCTGGCACGCGGATGCACATCCGGGCAGGCGCTTTCGGGCGGGGCAACCCTCTCCGCTGGCTCCTGGGTGGTCATGTTCGCCATCTTCGGCGGCGCATACGGTGTCGCGTATTTTGTAAGGAAGTTTTGGAACTAACATGGATTTTTTTACCACAAAGGGTCACGAAGATACACAAAGGAATACTTGGGGTTTCCTTTGTGACCCTTCGTCTCCTTCGTGGTAAAGATTTTTCAACACCTTCAGGAGAAACATAATGAACTTTCCCCTCCCCTCTCTCGTAGCAGTCAGCGCGGCCAACCCGTGGACTTATGTGCTTTTTGCCGCCATCGGTTTTGCTTTCGGGTACACGCTGGAAATGTCTGGCTTTGGTGATTCAAGAAAACTCGCCGCTCAATTTTATTTCACAGAAATGACCGTGCTCAAGGTCATGTTCACTGCCATCACCGTGGCAATGGTTTTGCTCTTTGGCGCGGTCGGTCTTGGCATTCTCGATTTCAGCCAGGTCTGGGTCAACCCTACCTACCTTGCCTCAGGCATCGTCGGCGGACTCATCATGGGCGTGGGCTTTATCGTCGGCGGGTTCTGCCCCACCACTTCGTTGGCCTCCGCGTCCACGGGCAAGATCGATGGCATGTTATTCATGCTCGGCGGATTTGTCGGCGCGTTCCTGTTTGGCGAAACCGAAAAATATTTTGACGGCTGGTACACCAACGCGGGTTATTACGGACGCCTGACTCTCGACCAGGTCTTCGGCATTCCCGTTGGCGCAGTGGTGGTGATCGTCATCCTCATGGCGCTCTTCATGTTCTGGGGCGGCGAACAACTTGAACGAATCTTCGGCAAGAAAGATCTGACCAAGGAACCCAAACTCCGCGTTGCAGGCGCAGTAGCATTATTCGCCGCGGCTGTTGTAGTCCTGGCGCTTGGCAACCCCACCCTCGAAGAAAAATATAACAAGGTCAAATTCACGCGCACCGAAACCATCCCGCAGTTAAACGCAGATCCCATCGTCAACACATTAACTTACACAGCAGACGATATGCTTTCAAACAGGCTTGTATTCACGTCACCTGCTGAAGTCTTCAAAGCAAGATACAACCAGTCCATGAATCCCGTTTATCTGGATGTGCGTTCCGAAGCGGATTACAACCTGTATCACCTCGAAGATGCGGTCAACGTGCCGCTCGAACGAATGCTGGAAGTTGTGCCCGTTCTGCTTTCTGAGCCGCCCGCGAACACGGTCTTCATTTTGATGAGCAACGATGAAGCCGCCGCAGTGGAAGCCTGGAAACTGCTGGTGGGATCGAGTGTGCAGAATGTCTACATCCTCGAAGGCGGAGTGAATAACTGGATCGCGTTCTTTGGCAAGGATGACAAAACGCTTCACCCCGCCCCGAATGCTGGTGACGACCAATTGGGCTATCTCTTCCCTGCCGCATTAGGCAGCCGCTACGAGTCATGCTCACCCGACCCAATCGAGTATGAAAAACTTGAATTCGAGCAGAAGATCAAACTGCAATTGAAGCGGGATAAGAGCGGAGGCGGGTGCGGGTAGGGGGTGGTTGGAGACTGGAGATTAGGGAATTAGTAACTGGTAACTGACCTTACGCACCGCCTATGATTCCCTGAGCGGAGCGAAGGGTCTCTAAGATAGTC
>CAKKRM010000073.1 GCA_919902735.1 Anaerolineales bacterium
GGATTCTGCGGCATTTTCGAGCATTTTTCTGGCTTCGAGTTTTTCCTGCTCCCAAACAGAATCCACGCCCGCCCACACGCAGGTAACGCAAACCGTTAGCCTGCCAGTCGCGTTCCATCTGGTATACTTTTTCCAAGCCATGTGAATACATACGTCGTTTCAGGAGAACATCGTGTTTGAACGTATCTTGGAAGAAATCCGTGAAAAAGTTCGCCTCCGTCAATATGTGATGACGCTACACGCCGAAGAAGAGATGAGCGATGATGAATTGACCATCTTTGACATTGAACGATGTCTTCTGACAGGCGAGATTGTTGAACGACAAAAAGACAGCAACACAGGTGAATGGAAACATTTGGTTAAAGGTCAAACTGTAGCTGATGATAAGATTATTGTTGTTCTCAAAATAAGCCCTACTGGAAAACTGGTCTTTATAACCGTATATCGTTTATAGCAAGTAAAGGTGAAAACTATGATTTGCGACATTTGTGGTAAAGAAGGCGCTCGTACTCGTTTGGTCACTCGCAATTATGGTAAAGGCGAGAATCTGCTCATTGTTGAAAATATTCCATTGATAACCTGTCCTCATTGTGGAGAAAGTTACTTCACGGCAGAGACATTGCACGAAATCGAGAGAATCAAACTTCATCGTCAAAGTTTTGCCGCTAAACGGCAAGTAGCCGTTGCTGAGTTTGCTTAATTCTGCAAACAAAGAGCAGGCTAACAAAGCATGCACCTGACGCTGGGGAGTCTGCGGCCATCTCAAGCAGTTTTCTACGCCTCAGCATTTTTCCAGTTGGACGGCTTCGCCGTCCCCGCCCCAGCGCAGGTAACGCAAACCGTTGGCTGGCTGTCCGTAAATAAAACAAGGTGATTATGACTACAAAATTTGAACGATACAAATTAGAAATACCTGAAGTTGTTCGTCAAGCAAATGCACTTGCAGAAGAATTGGGATTCCCGCTTATGCCCGAAGGTAGACCAGCAGGTTATAAAGGTTTGCCATCTGCATGTATTCCCGAAGTGGGAAAATTATTAAGCGTATTAGCCGCAGGTTATCCAAACGGAAAGATTGGTGAATTTGGTACAGGCGCAGGGGTTGGAACGGCATGGCTACTTCATGGTCTTCCGAAAAATTCAAAATTGATTTCGGCAGAGATTGACGAAAAACTTGTGGCTCGAACAAAGGAATTATTTGCAAAATATTCAAATGTAGAAATTCGGCAAGGCGACTGTTTTGAAGTAATGAAAAACGAAATGCCTTTTGACCTTTTATTTATAGATACAGGTATTCGCCACCTTCTCACTCCAGAAAACTATGGCAGAATTACTGACATGGTGAAGGTTGGCGGGAAAATAGTTTTTGATGATTTATTACCAATAGAACTATGGCTTTCAGATTGGGATGACTTGGTAGATGAAAAGCGAGAGTTTATATTTAGAAATCCTAGAGTTATCGGAACAGAAGTAAGGACAACTGCAACGCAAGTGGCTATAATTGCAACCAGAGTCTCGTGAAGTTCAAACGCCAGCCAACAAAGCGTGCACCTGACGCTGGGGATTCTGCGGCAATCTCAAGCAG
>CAKKRM010000074.1 GCA_919902735.1 Anaerolineales bacterium
TGAAAGTGAGTAAAAATATGGAAATATTAAGCGGCTTTATCGATCTCTTCCTGCATTTGGATGAGTACCTTGCCCAGATCATTACTGATTACGGTACATGGACGTATGGCATTTTGTTCGCGGTGATCTTTGTGGAAACCGGCCTCGTGGTGATGCCATTTCTGCCTGGCGATTCGCTCCTGTTCGCAGCGGGTACTTTTGCAGCGTTGGGCTCGTTGAATATATGGGCGCTGGTCGGTCTTTTGATCGGTGCAGCCTTCCTCGGCGACACCGTCAATTACTCCATCGGCCATTATCTGGGCGAACGCGCCTACAACATCAAGTGGATCAAGAAGGAATATCTCGACAAGACTCACGCATTTTTCGAGAAACATGGCGGCAAAGCCATCTTCCTCGCGCGTTTCGTCCCCATTGTCCGCACCTTTGCACCCTTCGTGGCTGGCATTGGAAAGATGACCTACGGTTATTTCATCACCTACAACATCGTCGGCGGCGTGGTCTGGGTCCTGCTCTTCACCTTCGCGGGCTATCTGTTTGGCAACATCCCATTCATGAAGGATAACTTTGAATACGTGATCATCGTCATTATTCTGGTCTCCATTCTGCCAATGGTGTTCGAGTGGTGGAAGGCGAGAAAAGAAACGAAAGCGGAAATGAAGCAGGCGTAATCGCCGCTCCATTGTAAAATTTTGGGTCGGGTTTCAGCCCGGCCCTTTTTTTATGAAATACATCAGCGTTCTATTTTTTGCTTTCATCATCGCCGTTACCGTCCTTGCCGATAATGGAAACATTCCGCCTTTCATTCGTTCGATCTATGATTTTAAAAATGGGACAAGCTCGGACATTTCATCCTCTACGGCCTCCTGAACTTTTTCATCACCCGCGCATTTCTCTCCGCGCTTCCTTCCAAATCTCGAAGCTGGGTGACTCTTTCAGTGGGTTTGATCCTCGCCCTCGGCATCGCCCTCGAAGAATACTCGCAGCAATTTTTCTCGGCCCGCACCTTCGACCTCGTGGATTTGCTGGCAAGTTATCTGGGCGTACTGGCTGGAGGATGGGTGGCGTTGAAAATAAAAAAACCGTCCCGAAGGTTTTGAAAGATGACTAAATAATTCACCTTACGCACCGCCCATGATTCCCTCCCGAAGGACATCGGGACGATGTGAGC
>CAKKRM010000075.1 GCA_919902735.1 Anaerolineales bacterium
GGTAGATCATGTCATTTACTGATCCGATCGCTGATATGTTGACTCGCATTCGCAATGCTGTGCTGGCAGGCCATGCCCAGGTTGCAATGCCCAACTCAAAGATTAAGGTGGAGATCGCCAAAATCCTAAAAGACGAAGGTTTTGTCGAAGGATTCGAAGTGGTCGACGGTGAACATGAAGGACAAAAAGTCCTGCGTGTAAAGATTAAGTATGTTGGCGAACGCCGCCAGCGACGCGCGGTAATCACAGGCCTGGAACGTGTCAGCAAGCCTGGCCGCCGCATCTACACCAAAAAGACGGACATTCCGTGGGTGCTTTCGGGAATTGGCGTTGCCATTCTCTCGACTCCCAAGGGTGTTATGACCGGTGCGCGCGCCAGACAGTTGGGCGTGGGCGGCGAGATTATTTGCAAGGTATGGTAGGAGGTTTATCATGTCTCGCATTGGTCGTTTACCTGTAGATATTCCCAGCGGCGTGCAAGTGGAACTGAATGGTTCCAAGGTTCGCGTCAAGGGCCCGAAAGGTGAATTGCAACGGGAATTTTCCAAATTGGTTGGTATCAAAATGGAAGATAATCAGTTGAACATCACCCGTAATTCCGAGAATCCTGCGGAGCGCGCTCTGCATGGTACTACACGCGCTGTGCTTGCGAATATGATTCATGGCGTTAGCAAGGGTTTTGAAGTGGTTCTGGAAGTGGAAGGCGTGGGATACCGCGCCGAAATGGACGGAAAGAAACTCGCCCTGTTTGTTGGTTATTCACACCCGGTCAAGATGGACCCCCCGGCCGGTGTGTCGTTTGAAACAGATGCGAAGACCCGCCAGATCAAGGTGTTGGGCTTCGATAAAGAACTGGTCGGCCAGATCGCCGCGAATGTTCGCAAGGTACGTCCGCCGGAGCCATATCATGGTAAAGGCATACGCTACCAGGGCGAACGTGTTCGCCGCAAAGCTGGCAAGGCCGGAAAAGGAGCCAAGTAATCCATGGCTAATAAAAGTCGTTCCCTCGCTCGTGAGCGCCGCCATGTGCGCGTTCGCAAGCATGTTTCCGGCACGCCGGTCCGCCCTCGTTTGAACGTGTTCAAGAGCCTTGGCGGTATTTATGCCCAGATCATCGATGATATTCAAGGAAATACCCTCGTCTCAGCCTCCACAGTTGATAAAGACTTGCGTGAGAAGATGAAGGGCATGAAGAAAACCGAACAGGCGAAAGCCATTGGCAAGGCCGTTGCAGAACGCGCCAAATCCAAGGGTATTTCTTCCGTCGTGTTCGATCGTGGTGGTTTTCGTTATGTCGGGCGGGTTAAGGCATTGGCCGATGGCGCGCGCGAAGGTGGCTTGCAATTCTAAAATGTTCCGTAACGAAGTAATTTCGTTACTACATGGAGAAAGATATGGCAGAAAATCAATTTACTGAAAAGCAACAGCATGAAACGCAGGACGCCTTTGAAGAGCGCGTGATCGAAATCGCCCGTGTTGCAAAAGTCGTCAAGGGTGGTCGCCGCTTTCGCTTCCGCGTGACTGTTGTTGTCGGCGATAAGAAAGGCACCATCGGCATGGGCGTAGGTAAAGCCAATGCCGTTCCAGATGCCATGCGAAAGGCATCCGAGCGCGCCCGCAAGGATTTGCGAGTGGTTAACACTTCTGGCACTACCATTCCTCACGAATCATTGGGAAAGGTTGCTGGAGCCAAAGTATTTCTCAAGCCCGCTTCGGCTGGCACAGGCGTTATTGCCGCAGGCGGCGTACGCGCTGTATTGGAAGTGGCTGGCGTGCGCGATATCCTCACCAAATCCATGGGAAGCGCGAACGTTCTCAACGTAGTGATGGCAACTTTCGATGCACTGGATGGGTTACGCTCACCGGTTCTCGAAGCCGCCCGCCGTGGCAAGCGTGCTGATGAACTGCTCCCATTCTGGGAACGGAGGAAGCAACATGCCTAAGAAAGAAACTACCGGCAAAACCCTGCGCGTGACCTGGGTCAAGAGTGACATTGGGTTTCCCAAAGATCAAAAGGCCACCGTCAAAGCGCTCGGCTTGCGCCGATTACATCAAACAGTTGAGCACAAGGATACACCCGCCCTGCGCGGTATGTTGAACAAGATCATCCATTTGCTCAAGATCGAAGAGTAGGTTATTAAATTATGAAACTACACGATCTCGTACCCAATGTTGGGTCAAAAAAGAATAGAAAACGTGTCGGGCGCGGCATCTCGGCGGGGCAGGGTAAAACTGCCGGTCGCGGTACCAAAGGCGCGGGCTCTCGTTCTGGTGAAGGCGGTCACGCCTATCGTCAGGGTGGCAACCTCCCTTTCTTCCGCCGCCTGCCATTTATTCGTGGTGAGGGATTTACTCCCCCCAACCAGGTCTTCTTTAATGAAGTAAACCTTGACCAGCTCTCACAGGCTTTCAAGGCCAATGAGGAAGTAACCCCGGAAGCCCTCGAAAAAGCTCATCTCCTGCGCGATTCTCGCAACCCGACAGTTGTTCTGGGCCGCGGTGAAATTACCATCGCCCTCAAGATTCGCGTGCATCGCATCAGCGCAGGCGCCAAAGCCAAGATCGAAAAGGCTGGCGGCGCTGTTGAATTGATCGCCTAACCCTTATCAAAGGATACTTTGCATGAAGAACACCTTTTCAGGCTGGCGTTACCTCTGGAAGTCGGAAGACATTCGCCGCAAATTGATCATCACCTTTGTTATTTTGGCGATCTACAGGCTTGCCGCGAATGTACCCGCTCCGGGCGTGGATCATGATATCCTTGCCGCATTTCGCAACTCATCCTCAGGCCAGGGGAATTTCCTTGGCTTCCTTGATCTGCTCTCAGGCGGCACGGTTTCCAATTTTTCATTGTTATCAATGGGTGTATATCCCTATATCACCGCCCAGATCATTCTACAACTGCTCATTCCCATCATCCCTTCCTTGCAGCGTAGAATGCAGGAAGATCCCCGCGAGGGACGCCGCTGGCAGGAAAAGTGGACGTATTATCTTGCCGTTCCAATGGCTGCGCTTTCTGCGATCGGTCAGATCAACATTTTCAATTCCCTTTCACTTCAGGAAATCGGACAGGCAATTCTTCCCTTTGGGTTTTCAGCAGAAACATGGCTGCAATCCACCACAGTTTTGATCGCAATGACAGCAGGTACCATGTTTGCCATCTGGCTCGGTGAATTGATCTCGGAATATGGAATTCGCGGGCAGGGCCTTTCCCTGGTTATCTTTGCAGGCATCGTTTCACAGCTTCCGGCCAATCTCGTCTCACTTCTTGCAGATCAAGAGACACGCTTGGTTATGCTCCTCTTCACCATTGTGATCATTGTTCTCACAGTATTCGCTATTGTCTACGTTCAACAGGGACGCCGCAACGTACCAGTCATGTACCCTGGACGCCGAATGGGTAGCCGCATGTCCATGCCTGTCAAGGGCACCCTGCCTTTGATGGTGAACCTCTCTGGCATGATCCCGTTGATCTTCGCAAGCGCGATATTGCAATTCCCAACCATCCTTGCGAGCTACTTTACGCAAAGTGAAAACCCCGGCGTTGCTGAATTTTTTACAGGGATCCAAAATTTCTTTGGCGCCACCAGCACAAGCAACTGGGGCTACTGGACGATCTACTTCTTCATGGTTGTCGTTTTTACCTTCTTCTACACCTCGGTCTTGTTCGACCAGCAGAATTATGGTGACAACCTCAAGAAAGTCGGCGCAACTGTCCCCGGTGTCCATACGGGCGCTCCAACTCAAAAATATTTAAGCACCGTTCAAAGGCGCATAACCCTGGTCGGCGCTTTGTTCCTCGGCATCGTTGCCATCATGCCTTTCCTGCTTGGTTTATTACTCGGTGTATTCGGCCTCGCCGCCGCAAGCTCACAGACAGGTATTTTCCTCGTCTCTTCCTCGGGTTTGCTCATCGTAGTCGGCGTGGTGCGAGACACTTTCCAAAACATTGATGCCGAACTCAAACTCCACGGCTATCAAGATTCGCTGCTCGTTCGCTAAGGAGTCTTATGGCGACCTTTATCGTCCTGCTCGGTCCCCCCGGTGTTGGTAAAGGAACCCAGGCCAAAATTTTGGCTGAAACGACCAAACTCGCGCACGTCTCTTCTGGAGACCTCTTCCGCGAAAACCTTAAAAATCAAACAGAACTTGGCAAACTTGCCAAATCCTTTATGGATAAAGGCGAACTGGTACCGGACGGCGTGACCATCAATATGATACGAGACCGCATCTCCCGCCCGGACTGTGAAGCTGGTGTAATTCTCGACGGATTTCCCCGCACCCCGGCACAGGCAGACGCGCTCGAAAAGATGCTCTCCGAATTCGGCAGTCATGTGAATGTAGTTCCCTACATTACTGGAGATGAGGCCGTTATTATCGAACGTGTCAGCGGGCGTTGGACCTGTCGCGAACAGGGTCACATCTACCACCAAAAATTCAGCCCGCCCAAACAGGCTGGCGTTTGTGATGCAGACGGCTCCCAGTTGTACCAGCGTGACGATGACAAGGTTGAAACGGTCACAAAACGAATTCATGTTTATCTTGAACAGACCATCCCCCTGGTCGAGTACTATCGAAAAGGCGGCAGGCTGGTCGAGATCGATGGAATTCAAACAGTTGAGCAGGTTACAAAAGAACTGCTCGCTGCATTGAAGAAATAATAATTGTGAGTATGCAGAGCGAAAGACTGGCTCTGTTGAAAAGTAGGTTGAATAAAATGAGTTCGGATCGCCAGATCAACATCAAAACCCCTGCGCAACTCAAGATCATGAGAGAAGCAGGACGCATCAATGCCGCTGTTCTGGCAAAGGTACGAGAACATTTACAACCTGGTGTGACAACGGCAGACCTCAACGCGGCTGCTGAGGAAGTGCTGAAGTCACACGGATGTGTGTCGCCATTCAAGGGCTATGGTCGTCCGCCATATCCTGCATCCATCACCGTTTGTATCAATGACGAGATGGTGCATGGAATTCCCCACCCGAAGCGCAAGCTGAAGGAAGGGGATATTGTCTCGATAGACTGTGGAACCATCTTTGAAGGTTTCGTCGCAGACTCTGCTTTCACTGCCGGAGTAGGGGAAATTTCCCCCGAAGCGACGAAACTGCTTGAGGTCACGGAAGGCGCGCTGTTTGCTGGCATTGAAAATATGCGAAAAGGCAAACGCACGGGTGACGTCTCGGCGGCGATACAGAATTATGTGGAAAACCATGGCTTCCATGTCACCCGTGAATATACCGGGCATGGCGTCGGGAAGGAAATGCATGAAGGTCCCCAGGTGCCAAATATCGGCGTGGCGGGAACCGGAATGTTGCTCCGCCCGGGTATAACCATCGCTTTGGAGCCAATGGTGCTTATTGGGACGCATGAAACCCGCGTCCTGCCGGATAAGTGGACGGTTGTATCTGCTGATGGGTCTTTGACGGCGCATTTTGAACATACAGTCGCCGTCACCGAAGGAGACCCCCTCATACTGACTGTCTTGTGACCACACAGACAACCGTTTAGTATGGACGATTTGTAAAACGAACAGTATAATCAGACCTTTGGCTGTCAGAGAGACCGCCGCAAGTTAGGAGATTTTTCATGAAAGTTTCGCCCTCCATTCGCAAGCGTTGTGCCAAGTGCCGTATCGTACGGCGCAAGGGAGTAATCTTTATCATTTGCGAAAATCCAAAACATAAACAAAGACAGGGGTAGTGTGGTGACTTATGGCGAGAATTGAAGGTGTTGATCTGCCCCGCAATAAGCGGGTTGAAGTTGGACTGACCTACCTCTTTGGTATCGGCCCGACACGCGCTCAGAAGATTTTGGCTCAGACCAAGATCAATCCTGATACGCGCATCAAGGATTTAAGCGAAGCGGAAGTTTCCGCGATTCGCGAAGTTGTCTCCAAAAATTTCAAGGTCGAAGGTGATCTGCGCCGCGAAGTTCAAATGAACATTAAGCGCCTGATCGAAATCGGCTCGTATCGCGGCTTGCGCCACCGCCGCAACCTGCCCGTAAACGGCCAGCGCACAAAGACAAATGCGCGCACCCGTAAAGGCACCAAGAAAACGGTTGCTGGTCGTGGTCGTCGCAAGGGCGCCAAGAAATAATCCTGTCCGAAAGGTAAATAAAGAAATATGGCTCAGAGTGTTCGTTCCACCCGCCGCGCCACTGGCGCGAAAAAAGGGAAGCGTACCCTGTCCTCCGGACAGGTACATGTATTCGCTTCCTTTAACAATACCATCGTGACTGTTACAGATACCGAAGGCAACACAGTTGCCTGGGGTTCCGCAGGTTCTGCTGGCTTCAAGGGTTCGCGCAAAAGCACCCCCTTTGCCGCGCGCCTTGCCGCTGAGCAGGCTTTGAAAGCCGCCCAGCAGCTTGGCTTGCAGGAAGTGGAACTTTTTGTAAAAGGCCCCGGACCTGGCCGTGAGAACGCCATCCGTGCTGTCCAGTCGATGGGTTTGAAAGTTCGCTCCATTTCAGATATTACGCCGGTGCCGCACAACGGCTGCCGTCCTCCGAAAAAGCGACGCGTGTAATTGATGAGGTTCTTGATATATGGCTAAATTATTAAGTCCGGTTTGTAAACTTTGCCGCCGCGAGGGAGAAAAGCTTTTCCTCAAAGGCGAGCGCTGTTTTACACCAAAATGCTCTTTTGACAAGCGCAGCTTCGCTCCCGGCCAGCATGGCCGCACCGCAGGACGCGGCGGCGGTAAAGGCATGGGTACGGGGCGCGTCTCCGACTTTGCCAGACAGTTGCGCGCCAAGCAGAAGGCCCGCCGCATCTATGGTGTGCTGGAACGCCAGTTCCGCCGCTACTACGATACAGCGATCACGCGCCGCGGCCTCACCGGTTTGAACTTGCTTCAAATCCTTGAGTCCCGCCTCGACAACGTGATCTTCCGCCTTGGTTTTGCATCCAGCCGCTCGCAGGCCCGCTTGCTCGTGTCTCACGGTCACTTTACTGTAAACGGCCGCCGCACGGATGTCCCCTCCATGCTTCTTGGTGAAGGCGATATCATTTCCATCCGCGAAGGCTCCAGCAAGTTGACCTACTTCAAGGATTTGAACGTTTACACTGAAAAGCGTAACGCTCCAAGCTGGCTCAGCCGCGATGTTAAATCCATGGCTGGTTCCGTGGCCCGTATGCCGGAACGCGCTGAAATTGACGGAAGTCTCGACGAACAATTGATCGTCGAATACTACTCCAGACG
>CAKKRM010000076.1 GCA_919902735.1 Anaerolineales bacterium
CTTCGCAAGGAACAACACATGCCAACCATCAAACGAATCGTTTTCCTTTTTTTGCTCTTCGCTTTCGCGTTGCAATCCTGTCAGGCATTGCCGCGCTTTAATGATGAACGCCCCAATTTTCTGATCATCATTACCGATGACCAGCGCTTCGATACGATGGAATATATGCCAAACACCCAGCAGTTGATTTTCGACCAGGGGGTTACTTTTTCCAGCGGATACGTGACCACCCCATTTTGCTGCCCCAGCCGCGCAAGCATCTTCACAGGCATGTATGCCCACAACCACGAGGTGTATGTAAATGAAGATAAGCTGAATTACAAGACCGTTGTGGAGGATATGCACAAAAACGGATATTACACTGGCCTAGTGGGGAAGTACCTGAATTCGTGGGATGGAGCCGAAAGATCCGAATACGATTATTGGGTGTCGTTTTGGGGCGGCACGGTGCCATCCTATTACAACCCGGACTTAAATGTAAATGGAACCTGGTCCAAACATACAGGCTACATCACCTATTTGTTCAAAGAGTACGTCAACGAGTTTTTGGATCAAGCCGTCAGTCAGCGCAAACCTTTCCTCCTGATCTTTGCGCCGAATGCGCCCCATGCCCCCTTCACGCCTGCAGATGAAGACAAGGGACTTTATCAAGACCTGCCGCCTTACCGTCCCGAAAACTACAACGAAGAGGATATTTCAGACAAGCCCCTCTCGATTGCAGGCAAGCCCCTGCTCACAGAAGGGGATTCAGCCACAATCGAAAATGTCCGCCGCAGGCAGATATTGACCCTCACATCGTTGGATCGTTCCATCGCGGAGATCATGCAGAAATTGGAAGCCACCGGCGAAATGGACAACACTGTTGTCATCTTCATCTCCGACAATGGCAAGCACTGGGGCGAGCACCGCCTGGATACTAAAAGTACCGCCTATGAAGAGTCGGTGAAAGTCCCGTTTGCAATTCGGTATCCGCCGCTTGTTCCCGCTCCCTATACCGAAGACCGTCTCGTCGCCAATGTTGATATTGCCCCCACGCTGTATGAACTCTCTGAGACCAAAATGCCAGATACCGTGGATGGGCTTTCGCTTGTGTCTTTACTGCAAGGCACGCAGGATTGGCGCACCTGCCTGCTGCTCGAAGCCTGGCCAGACAGAGGCCACTGGACCGCCATCCACACCGGGCAATATGTTTACATCGAGACCGATGACGATCTCTCCGAATTCTACGACCTGTCCATTGACCCGTACGAAATGGACAACCTGATAGATGCCGAGGAATATCAGTCCATCATTCTGGATTTACAGGAAACCTTGAAAAAAGAAAAAGAGCCGAACCCACCCCCTGAGAATTGACCCTGATAGAAGCAATAAATTTGAGGAACTGATGGTACGCACCGTCCCGACACTGGCGCCGCGCGCCAGTGCGGTGAGGTTTGGACTACAAACAGGCTTGATTTACGAGAACCTTCGGGACGTTCCGCGTAAGGTGAGTTATTTATTCAACATCTTTTTGACTGTACATTTTTCGTAGATTTTTCAGGATGGTACTGCCATCGTTGAACCCAAGCGGAATGAAAACCTGCAGGGTGTAAACAAACAGGTTTTCAAACAGGGCAAACATGCCCAGCCAGAACCAGTTTCCGCGCCAGAGGGGGAGGAGCAGGTAAAAAATAATGGAAAGCAACCCGTTGATGATCGGACCGCCCAGCGCGCGGCGGATGTGAACGGAGGGCGGCAGGTCTGGCTCATCTTTTGGGTAATGGGTGAGTGCAAAGATGGCCAGTGTGCCAAAGGTTATTCCGATCATCGGGTAACCGGTCCGTTTGGCAGCGTAGGCGTGGCCGAGGCCGTGGATCAGTTCAAAGGTCCAGTGAAGAAGCGTGGCAGTCAATCCGATGAGAATGGATTCGCCGAATGGGATGTTGAGTCCATAAAAAGCGATGGAAGAAAACCCAATCCACAAAATGAACATACCTGCGAATGCCAGCGGCAGGACGCTAATTTGCAAACCGAATAATTTGCCAAGATGGATTGATTTCATTTTACATTCCAAGTAATTTCATTTCATGCTTCAAGGTTTCAGCAAGACCGTCTTTAAGAAGGCGCGGATCGTATCCAAGTTCGCGTTTGGCTTTGCTGTTGTTCCCAATGTAGGTAACGCCTGCAATGGAGCGCAAGCCTTCGCCCGTGTAGCTTTCGGGGACAGGGATGAATCGGTCGAACACGTACATCATCGCAGACATCACGCGGATCATGCCTGCCGGCACAGCCATGGGCAGGCGCACGCCCGTAATTTCTTTTGCAACTCCAAGCGCATCGATAAAAAGATGGGTTGGCCCGCAAATGTTATAGTTCTCGCCGGCCTTGCCTTTTTCCATGGCGAGCCAATGCGCGTGAGCGATGTCGTTCACATGCGCCCAGGAGTAGGCGGTCTTTTGCGGCATGACAGGTAATTCTTTTTTCAGATATTGAATTAAAGTTTTGCGGACAGGGCTTGTATCGCCAGGCCCATAAACAAGCCCAGGTTGCACGATGACGAGCGGCAGTCCATCTTTGATCATTTTCATGGCAAGATCGTGCGCGCCTGCTTTGGTTTCTTCGTAGACGCTGATATACCTGCCAGTGAAGCGATAGTTTTCATCGGCTTCCACGCCTTGCGTATCCGAGTTTACGGCCAGCGTGCTGGTGTATACGCCTTTGGAGATGTTGAGTTCTTTCATCAACTCGAGCACATTGCGCGTGCCTTCCACGTTGATGGCATACGCCTGGCTTTTATCGCGCACGCCGACTTTATACCAACCTGCTACATGGAAGACTCCGTCTACGCCCGTCATGGGTCTTCGCATGGATTCTTTTTCGGTCACATCGCCCTGATGCAGGGTCACACCCAATTGAGCAAGTTCCTGCGCCCTGGCAGGGTTTCGCACAACAGCGATCACTTCATGTCCCGCTTCCCGTAATTGACGAGCCAATCGTCCACCGATAAAACCTGTTGCCCCAGTGATAAAGTATTTCATGAGTTGATTCCTTTTTGATTTGGATTATCTCCTATTTTATCAACTATTCGCTATGCTTTGCCAATCATTCCCAAATGAGTGTGTTGGAATGAATCAGGATATTTCAAACCATAGCCCATCACCCGATCCATGCTGGAGTGACCGAACAGGATCAAACCCGCCAGTTGCAAAGGCTGGATGGCGAGGATGATGCCAAGCACAAAGATGCTGATGCCAACCGCTTTATGATGAACAAAGTTGTAAGTGATTGCCCCAAGTTTCGCGCCGCCAAGATACCCGACCATGCTAAAGTCGGGCGTAAATAAAAGCGCGGGATACCACCACCAGGCAAAATCCAGTTTTGAGAAGAGGAAGATGGTAAGAGCGAACATAAATAGTTCTTCGAGTTTCAGTAAATTTTTCAATGTGTCTCCTGTAAATATGGTTTGTAATGCTGCACCATGATCTCAACCGCCTGCTCCAGCGCGGTCTCGTTGATTTTCTGCCCGGTGCTTTCCGCGTAGGATAGCCATGTGTTTGCCAGCACCCAGCCGATGAGGACCACATTGCGCACCTCTGTGGGATTAAGATCGCCTCGGACTTCGCCCGCGCCTGCCAGCCGCTTAATGAGATTTTCCTGCTCTGTGATTCTTTGCTCCTGAATTTCACGATAGCGTTTCGCAAGGATTTTGTCATTGCGAAGCAGCGCGGCAAATTCGCGATGGAAGAAACGATATTTCCATCTCAGGTTGAAATTAAGGCGCATGATCTGGCGCAAGGTTTCGAGTGTAAACAGCTCTTCAACAGGCTGGTAGATCACATCGAACTCCTTGAACATCATCTCTAAAATCTCTCGGATGACCTCTTCCTTGTTGCGGTAGTGATATTGCAAATTCCCCGCGCTGATGCCCAGCGACTCAGCCAGCGCGTTCATCGAGACCGAAGCCGTGCCGTTCTCGTTGAACAGTTCAATCGCTTTTTGCAGGATGTTGTTTTTGGTTTGTAATGACGGCTTGTAAATCTTGGGTGACATCGTTGCTCCTTTCCCTTAAATTTAGTATATGTTTACTAAATTGTCAAGAGGCAAAAAACCGCAGTCCTGGTCGCAGACTGCGGACGAGATAAAAAACTACTTTCGATTCTTTTGGCACCATTCCTTCAGCGTAGTCTTCGGCGCGCCGAGCAAGCGATTTGCCTCCTCAGCAGAGCCGTCTTCGCCGTGACGTTCGTAATGTCCCATCAACGTGGACATGCTTTTCCATTCGGTGTTGAACGACAACGCGCCAAGAATGGATAACATCTTTGTTGAAATCGGCGCGACCTTCACGCCTGCGTATTCGGCGTAAATTTTCATCGCTTCGCCCATCGTGTACGCTTCGGGTCCGAAGATATAAAGTTCCTTGTTGAGCGTATCATCTGTTTGATAACTCTTTGATACCATTCGCGCATAATCTTCGGCGGCGATCCAATGCAGCGGGTGGATTTGATTTCCGATCAGCGAAATGCTTTTGCCCTGGACGAATAACGGCAACGTTTCCATGAACCACGAAGCGCGGAATATCGTGTACGGCACGCCGCTGGATTTAAGAGCCGCTTCGCCCTTAACCTTTGACCTGCTCTCTGGCGTATCCGCTTTTTCCTCGCTGACGGCGTACGCCGAGATGAGTGTGACTCGCCCCACGCCCAACTCTTTTGCAGCCTGAGCAATGTCTCGTGTTGCAATGTGATCCATGCGGTCGAAGTCTGCTTCGCTCGGTCCACCCTTTAAACTGATGTGGACTCCATCCGCGCCAGTCAACGCGGCACGCAAGGATGCGGGATTGTCCACATCACCTTTGATGATTTCATAATCAGCGCCTAAAAGTTTTTGCGCCTTTTCAGGGCTGCGTGCCAGCAAGCGGACATTGAATCCGTCCGCCTTGAGTTGTTGCGCAACAGGCTTGCCCAACATGCCTGTCCCGCCGATGACAAGGATGGTTTTGCTGTTTGTCAAATTAACCTCCAATGGTTGTTATGATGAAAATCGTCTCAACGATGTTCAATGTCAGATGCGCGGCAAACGGCGCGATGATGTTTTTGCGCGAGACGCGCAGCCAGGCGAAGAGTCCGCCCGCCACGATGCCCGTCAGCAGGATGTACCAGAATCCGCCCGTCCAATGCAGGATGCCGAAGAAGAACATCGAAAGCGCGATGGCGAGGGGCTGGCTGAATCGTCCGAGCAGGCGCGTGAGACCGTAACCGCGATAAATGCTTTCCTCCACGAACGGCGCGAACAAAACGTCCGCAATCGCAAACGGGATTAACGACGCGCCGAGAGTTGCCAACAATTCGCCCGCGGGAACATAATCCCAAATTTGCTGGAGACTCGTCAGCATGGGGGAGAGGATGTAAACATAAAGCAAGGCAAGCGCAATCCCAGGCACAGCGCCAATCAGCGCTTCGCGCCAAAGTTGTTGACCGTCTTGAAGTTTCCAGCCGATGTCTTTCCATGAAAGTCCGTCACGTTTCATGGATTTCATCAGAATGAATAACAGCCAGATTTGTAATACCACCAGTTGATACGGCGTGGAGTCGGCGACCATTTGCGGAATCGCTTCCACGTTTTGCCCCTGTGTGACAACGCCGAAATAGACCGACGCGGCGACGATGCCGAGGAAGAAAAGAATCGGCGCGGCGAGTAATGTCCACCAGACGCGTCCAAATTTTTGAGATGGGCTATTCATGTTTGTTCCTTATTTTGAGAATTTCCAGCGCCTTTGCGCCAGACCCACTGCCTTGATACGAGCCTGCCAAGTTCCCATTTTTATCCAACACGGCAAATGCGGCAGTTTTGTTTGTGTTCTTGAAGCCAAAAGATTTTGTCAGGCTTCCATCCCAATCGGGCAGGATGACGATGTAATCCTGCGGCGCGAGTCCTTTGGCAAGGGACGCGGCGGCTTTGTCGTAAGACTTTTTCATGGCTTTTTCAGCGAACCCGCGAAAAAGTTTAGGGACAGAATGTAAATCCACCACGTTGGCGATTAGCATTGATTCGCATTTTGCATAATTGCTTTCCGCGCGAATGGCTTCATTGATTTGCGCGGCGGTCTCGGCGGTTTCCTGCGTGTGGAAAATCAGTACGGTAGGTTTGCCGATTTTATTCAGCGCGATTTCGCGTCCCGAACCAGCGGCTTTGATGGTTGGTAATTGGAGATTGGTAATTGGTAATTGACTTGCGCTATTTGCAGTCGAAACGTCACTGGTTACTGATGACTGATGACTGATAACTTCACTAGGCGCGGTCATCAAAACCACTTCTGTACCGTCCATCTGACCGATGACCATGCGCGAAGTTTCGCGTCCCGACATCAACGCCGCGCTCATGCCGCCGCCGAATGTCCATGCGCCTGTCAGGAATAAATTGGAGATGGGAGTCTTGGCTTGCAGACGACCTGAGTACATATTTTCAACGGTTTGCTCGGTGCCATAAATTGCGCCGCCGATGTTGCGGCTGTAGCGCCAATTGGTGATGGGCGTGGCGATCTCTTTGTATTTGATCGAAGCGCGCAAGCCAGGGATAATTTTTTCAGCGCGGTCGAGAATCATTTCCGCGGCGGCTTCCTTCAACTCGTTGTACTGCGGGTTGTCGGAATATTTTTCCAGGTTGCCGCCCGTGCCCCAAGTGTTGTCGGTTTTCCAATCAGCGAGAGAAAAGATCGAGAGAACAGAACCAGTTTCGGGGGAGCAGGAAGCGTCCACTTGATCGTAGTTGGTGATGGCGATGGCGGTCGCATTAAATTTTCCATCCAGCGCGGCTTGATAATCCGCATCAATATCGTAGCCTTCGCTGACAAAAAGTTCGTGATGTTTCCAGCCTTCGGATTTGAGATTGCGATCCAGCCCAAGATAAACGACAAAATTGGAAATGGACGGCGCCGCAGACTCAACCTGGTCTGCGTACTGCTGCGGAAGATTTTCCCTGCCGACAAATTTGAGCAGGGTGTCGGGTGAGTTGGCATTGCTGATGATGACATCCGCTTCGACGCGCAGACCCTTTTCGGTTTCAACAGCGATTGCGCGCCCATTTTGAATTTCGATTTTATTGACGGTTTGATGATAGCGAATCTCGCCGCCATTTTCCTTGATGGTCTTTTCGATGGCGCGGCTCATCGCCATGCTTCCGCCTTCGGGATAATACGCGCCGTACAGGTGATAGCTGACCCACGGAAAAATATAAGTGGCGGCGCTGAGTTGCGCGGGCGGCAATCCGTAATAACCCCACAGCGTGGAAAGCACAGTTTTGAGTTGTTTGTCCTGCGTGAATTGACTTATGAACTCATCCCAACTCTGCGACATGGCGGAAAGCATTTTAGGATAAACGGCGGGCATCTGCTCCATAGGCGGGCGTTGACCGATTTCACCGTCCGCGCCAAAATGGCGGACTTGGAAATAGATTTCGATCATCTCCGCGATCAGTGCGCGGATGTTTTCTTTTTCAGCAGGGAAGTGGCGGATCAATTCGGCTTCGTATTCGATCATGTCTGCGTGCGCGGTGATTTCATGGTTGGGGAAGCGCACCGTGTAAAACGGGTCCATGCGATGAAAGTGGATGCGATCCATGATGCCCAAATCTTTCAACACGGGGTAAGCCCATCCGCCTGGCGCAGCGCCGTCGAGCGCGTGCAGCGAAACCTCAAAGCGATATTTGCCGCGACGGAATTCGTGGGCGTATCCGCCTGGGACGGCGTGATGCTCGAGCACCAAAACTTTTTTGCCAGCTTTTGCAAGATACGCGGCGGAGCTTAATCCTCCCAGACCTGCGCCGATGACGACAATTTCAAATTTTTCCATTTTATTTTTCCTTTTATTTTCTTCCAAGATTTTCAATGACTTCCACGAGATGGGGATCATTTGCCGCGCCGCGGATGTAGCCGCCTTCATCGTATTCCTTGTCGTAGATAAACCACGCCAGGCCTGCAATGGCTGGGTCATCTTTGAGCAGGGCGTAGGTCTCCGTGATGTGACAATCCTTCGCGGATTGCCCGCCACGAATCTCCGCGTCACCAACAACGATGATGGGCTTGTCGAATTGTTTTGCCCAGTTGATGTTCGATAGCGGATTGTCTTGATATAGCCACTTTTGAATCGCAGCGCGCTCGCAAGACACGTCCACTTCTCCTGAAAAGTTGTAGAAGTACGGATCCACGATAACTACGTCGAGGCTGGGAGGCGGGTCAAAGTGCGGGCCGCTTTGGGGTCTCGCAGAAACAACTTGCGGGTCGTCTGTTGCGGCGAAGGCTATCGCGCTTTGCTTTTCTGTGAAGACTGCCTTGAACTCGTCTGCGTACTGGTTGAGGAAGTCCTGGTCAACATAAACATTGCGATGGAAGGCGGGTTCGTCGGCGATGTAAAAGAGATCAATTTGAGAGTACACGTCCGCGCTTATGAGCAGGTCTTTGGTTTGAGAAAGGTACTGACGGTAGGCTTCGAAGAATTTTTCACGATAATCAGGGATGATCTGTTCGTGGAATGCGCTCCCATCATCGGGCATGGATTGCCCTTCATTGGCATACATAATTTCAAGTGTAGCCTGTTCATTGAGCATGTAAACGATATGCTTAAAGCCAAATGGCGCGAGAATTTTTACCTGTTCAGGTGATGTTGCAAACGCGGTATTTGTGTAGGATGAAATTCTGGCAAGATCATTGTGGGTCTCGTCATAAAAAACATATACCCATCCGTAGTAATCAAAAGGGTGGCTGACGGGATACACAGTCGCGGCAGAGGTTGTGGGTCTGCCACAAGCTAGTGTTGCGATGAGCAGGGTAATCAAGATAATAGTGATGCGTGAGGTTGTGGTCATTGGTTTCTCCTTATGAATCCCACCCTGATTGAAAATCTTTGGGCGGTTGATTCAAGAGGAATACAGGCGCTGTCTGAAAAAGTTACAGAAGGACGTAATTATTCCTTCGGCATTTCCATCGCGGGCAGTTTGCGGACACGCGGCAAAGTTTTTTCCAGCCACGCGATCTCGTTCTCGTAATAGTCTGTGCCGTAATCGAGAGTCAATTGCCACAACTCGCGCAGGCGCTTAATGCCGAGCTGTTCATAGTTTTCATCTATATTCGCCTGCGCCACCTGGCATTGTGTTAGATACTCCCGAATGGCTTCGATTCGTTTTTCAAACAGTTGAACAATAGCTTCATTCGTAATCCCATGCGCGAAGAAGATTTGGATCAGCCACGCCTCGCGTGTGACTTCCAGCGGCAGGGGAGTGGATACCCAGCGACGCAGCTCGCCTCTTCCTTCATCTGTAATTCGATACTGTTTCCTGTTGGGTTTCCCTTCCTGTGGAATAACCTGTGATTCCACGAAACCTTCTTTTTCCAGATTTTCCAAAGCCTTGTAAATGTGGCTTTGTGTAGCAGACCAAAAGTGAGCAACAGATTGATCGAAGAATTTTTTCAAGTCATAACCAGACATGGGCTGGTATTCGAGAAAGCCGAGGATGGCGTGAGTAAGCGGCATGTGTGAACTCCTTGTTGCGTGTTTCGTGTTGCCTGGAATTTATCCACCCCATAATACGGGCTTGGCGACCATCAAGTAAATGACGATCAGAACAAGAATGTTGAGCGTGATGCCGATGGCGTTCGAGCGGAAAGAAACTTTTTTGTATTCAGACGATACGGGGCCAGCAGATTCTGCAATTGCAATTTGCTTTTTCAAAGTGGGCGAGTAAATCGCCAACCCAACAACTGACACTACCGCATACAAAATAAGGGCGGCGAGAATCCACGGCATGGTCAAAGGCCAGCCCGCAATAGATGCCAGCCACCAGCCGGTGGGGAAGAGCAAAACGTAGGCAGGGTTGGCGATCCAATCATCCATGATCTTGAC
>CAKKRM010000077.1 GCA_919902735.1 Anaerolineales bacterium
CAAAAATTTTGTTTCCTATCACTTTTCAGTTGTTAAGGTGCTTGCCATTTGAGCGAGCCGTATTCTACCCGCTACTATAACCGCCTGTCAAGGTTTTACACAGACTAAAATACCGATGCTTTCTTTCGCATCGGTTCATCAGGCTGCAAAACTTATTTGCTTTGTGTCTCTGATGTAAGACGGTTACTCAGTTGTCAATGATTTGTCTGGGAGACGAAATCTTTTGTTTTGTACTGGCGAATGGCAATTATATGCATTACCTAAAACTTGTCAATGGAAAAAAGGGTTTTGAACCTTAAAGAATTGCACCAATTTAAATCAAATTTTTAGAACACAGAATCTAGATTGTTTTTGAATTGAGAAACATGCGACTCTATCCACATGATCGCGTTATTGACTCTATTTTCGCCTCTTATGTTTTGACCGATAACCTGTATGCGCTCACGAACAACATTCGACTCCGCCTCAGCAATTGCCTGGCCAATCTACCACTTGATTCTAATTCATTTCCTGTCTTCCAGATAACGCTCTCAACAAAGTATTTTGATCGGCATACTCAAGGTCGCCGCCTACGGGCAGACCTCTTGCGAGGCGAGTGACATGCACATCGTAATGCTTCAACTGTCCCTGCAAATATTGCGCAGTGGCATCACCTTCCATGCTGGGGTTTGTGGCAAGGATAATCTCCTTCACTCCCCCACTAGCGACACGCGCCACCAATTGCTTGATCTTCAAGTCGTCAGGACCGACGCCTTCGATGGGCGAGAGCACGCCCTGCAAGACATGATATTTGCCGTGAAAGCCACTCGTGCGTTCAATGGCGAGGACATCCAAGGCTTCTTCGACCACACAAATGAGCGAACTGTCTCGCTTGTGTGACTCGCAGATTTCACAACGCTCGCGGCCTGCTTCAGTAAAGTTGAAGCACTCCTGACAAAAGGCCGTATTTGCCTTGAGATTCGCCAGCGCAACAGACAAATCCAACGCAACATCTTCGGAGGTGCGCAGCAAATAGAAAGCCAGCCGTGAAGCGGACTTTGGCCCAATGCCTGGCAGGCGTTCGAGGGCGGTGATCAGGGATTGGATGGATTCGGGGAGGTGCATGGGAAAGTTACAGGTTGCAGGTTACAAGTTGCAGGTATCTTTTAACCTTCAACTTGTAACGTAAAATTTAGAAGGGCAGCCCGCTCGCGAGCGGACCCATCAACTTTTCCCGCAGGGCACGGGACTCGTCCAATGCCAAGTTGACAGCAGAGAGAACCATATCTTGCAGAAGTTCGGCGTCCGCGTCTTTGAGAAATTCAGGGGAGATTTCGACGGATTTGCATTTCTGGTCGCCCGTCATGGTGACTTTGATGGCGCCGCCGCCTGCTGTTGCGCTGACGGTTAATTCGGCGAGTTTCGTCTGCGCCTCTTCCATTTGCTTTTGCATCCGCTGAATTTGCTGCATCATGCCAGCCTGTCCGCCGATTGCAGAGCCTTTATTGAATCCTTTTGCCATAAGTTAGTCTCCTGGTTTTTTATAAAAGAATTGCGATACTATGCTTTTACTAATTTGAAGGTAATTTGATAACGATAAAAAGTAATATTTGGTGATACTGCAAGAGCACGACGAATTCTTTGATCATCTTCAAGCGCAATAATTACGCCTTTAACACTTTGACTCTCTTCTGCAAGTTCGTCTTGTACATACCCCATATAACGAAGTGTTTGGCCCACAACAATATCACTAGCGCGACCTCGTTTCAACTCTAAAACCAATAAAGTCTTTTTGTCTTTACTTATTGCCAGAATGTCTATAGGCCCAGTATCAGTAGGATATTGTTGCCCTACACTCTCGCCCTCTTCCTGATATATATCATACTCTCTTGCAAAATTTGTTTGAAACCAATTTTTTACTAAAAAATCTTCGAGGTGTTTTTCCATTGCAAAAGCAGACGGATCTTCAACTGTCTCATCAGTAGAAATAATCTTAGGTACTGAAACACCGCTAATAAAACTTTCAATCTCGACATTATGTCCCGTGATATTACAAACTGTGCCAATCGACCCAGTAGACATCTTAAGCGGTTCACTCATTTCAGTACGACCAATGGTTTGACTAAACCAATGTACTGGCCTACGATGAGGCAAAACTCCTCCAGATTGATAAAAATAATCTCCACTAACCTCGCCAACATGATAATGTCCTTCACCATCTGGGCAAAGTACAATGTCTCCTTTTTTAATACCCTTTGAAACTGTCCACAATGCTCCACAAGCTAAACCTGCTGCAACCTTGGTTTTATCAGGATGTAACTTTAAGAAGATAGGTGCAAATTCTCGGTTGAAAGCCCGCCATTCGTCGGGTAATTTATTTGCGAGGTCTTGATTGATTCCAAAGTCAGTGCCAACAAAATTTCCCGCAATACATTCTTGTGCATACACACTACCTTTGCCAAGCATAACCCGATAATAATATTTCATGAACGAATTCTCCTAATCCCACCATATCGAAAGAATTACTTGGGATTTGTTTATCACTTCGGTGGTTCCAAGCATATCCACTGCGCTGGAACTGCCAATCCAATGAATTTCATCGGCCTCAAATTGTTCTCTGACTAATTCTTCAAGAGAAAACTGCCAGCCATCTTCGACATAAATGTAAAGAGTGTCTGCGTGCCATGAGTCATTTTCCAAATCTCTCAATGAGATGGAACTCAGCGGCAAGTAAACTGACCGCCATATTTTTCGATTTTCTTTCAACAACTCCACAATCTTTTTGCCGTTGAAGAAATTGAAATTCGTCCGCGCGATCAAATCAAGTTGGAACTTTTGCGCCTTGCTTATCTTCGCATTCTTTCGAGGCGCAGGCCTCACTTCAACCTTGGGGGCGGTTCTTTCATCTTTCTTCTTTATAGTTATTTTCTTCTTTGCAGGCATCGCTCATCCTTCAGTACGGATTACGGAGCACGGGTCTCGATACGGCGGAAGAGCGCCGCCTACTCGACCACCAACGGAACACGGAACATCACTCATCCATATCCACGATTTCGCCGCCGTGTTGGATGGCGGTAGCGACCATGCCGTCTTGTGGGACGTTGGCGGGGATTTTGCCTTTGGCATTGGTGACAATGCAGCGAACGCCAATATCCACGCCGAAGTGGTCTTTGATCAACTTTTGAATGGCTTCGATCTGGTCGGGCTTATCAAGCTTTGAGACCAGCACGTCACTTGCGAGGCCGAGCACGAGAGTTTTGCCTTGAATGTCGATCATCCTCACTGAATTCAGGAGTGCGGATAAATTTGCCTGCGCCTTCGGGAGTGATGCGGCCAACGACTTCCACGCCTTGATAATATCCGCTGAGTTGAGGACTGGCTTTTCAGACACAGACGACTCCCCTGCTGGAGGAGGCGCTTCGCTCTTAACCTCGGGCTTGGATTCTGCTCTTTGAGTTGTAGCAGGCTTGGGCGGAGTCTGACGCGGCGCGGTCCCCAAAGGGGATGATACGGCGGGTTGATGAGATTCTGCTGGAGCGTCGAGCACTTCCGCGAGGGCAAGTTCCAAACTCAGAGATGGCTGCCAGCCGCCGCGCAAATCCACAGCGGCATTGTTGAAGATTTTCATCATGCGCAGAACATCCGATGAATTGAATGTATCGGCATGGGTTTGCATTTGGGTTTTGACATCGCGCGTGGCTTCGACTTGATCAGGATTACCCATTTGAATGAGCATGAGGCCGCGCATGTATTCGACAATTTGACGGGCGAGGGAGCGCGGGTCTGCGCCAGAGTCGAGGGCGCGATGAATGGTTTCGAGACCGCGCGCGGGTTGATTTTCAAGAACGGACGCGACGAGATCGAGAACAGTTTGACTGGTTGCCGTGCCAAGAACCTGCTGCGCGAGAGCGAGCGTGATCTTCGTGCCAGTGGAGGCGAGTTGATCGAGCAGAGATTGCGCGTCGCGCATCCCACCCGCCGATTGACGGGCGATGAGCGTGTAAGCTTCATCATCGGCTTGAATGTTTTCGGAGGCGGCGATCTGCTTTAAGTTTGCGACGATCTCATCAATGGGCACGCGGCGGAACTCGTGACGCTGACAGCGCGAGAGCACCGTGGCAGGGATTTTGTGAATTTCAGTGGTCGCCAAGACGAAGATGGCATGTGGCGGCGGCTCTTCGAGCGTTTTGAGAAGCGCGTTGAAGGCCGCAGTGGAAAGCATGTGGACTTCATCGATGATGTAGATTTTATATTTACCCTGTGAGGGCGAGAAGTTGATCTTGTCGCGCAAGTCGCGGACATCGTCCACGCTTGTGTTGGAAGCCGCGTCGATCTCGATGAGATCCATAAAGCGGTTCTCGTTGACAGCCTGACAGTAATCACAGGTGTTATCGGGGCGCTGGGCGGGGTCTTCGTTGAGGCAGTTGACAGCCTTCGCAAGCAAACGCGCAACGGTTGTCTTGCCAGTTCCACGCGGGCCAGCGAAAAGATAGGCATGACCAACGCGGTCTGCTTTGATGGAATTCGTGAGGGTTTGGACGACGTGCTCCTGTCCGATCACGGAATCCCATTGTTTTGGGCGGTATTTGCGGTAGAGGGCTTGGGTCATAGTATGTTTCAGGTACCAGGTTTCAGGTGTCAGGTTTTTTGAACCGCGAAGAGCACAAAGATCGCTAAGATTTTTAAGTGGTTTTCTTCGCGTTCTTAGCGTGCTTGGCGGTAAAGATTACGGAACTCGATAAACAGCTCTCAAATTGCCTTGCGAATCAAACAAACGGGCATTCTCGCCAGAACTCCAAACGGCGTCGCCGATGCCCCAATACAGATCAATGACGGTATCTGTGCCTGTGGTGGTGTGGACTTGCACGGCTCCATTTGGGTATAGTGTGATTTCGGGGAAAGTGAATGTGTTACCGTCTTCGTCTTTCAATTGCCATGAAGCCAAATCCAACTGGCCTGCGCCTTCAAATTTGATCACGACGATCTCGGATGTAAACGTCCCTGCGCCGACCACGCTGCTGATCTTAATCGGAACATCCGTCTGCAACTCAGCGATGGGAGTGCTGGACGAGTCACTCCCACTGACAGGCGCGGCCTGCTGAACCGAAGGCTGATTGGCCGCGCGAGAGTTGCGGTCATACCAGAACAGGATCGTCCCCGTCACACTCGCCGAGACGAAGATGTTTAGAAGCAGGTATTGGATAAGCTTTCGACGACCCATAGATGGGTTGATGATAGCACAAAACGTTTCAACGTTTGAACGTTTTAACGTTTCAACGAAATCGCAACCCAATCGCCCATTTGACGAATCTCGCCCCGCTTCAACCCCTTGGCTTCTCCCGCCGCAATGACAGATTCCGCCTGATGATCGAGAATCCCGCTTAAGATGATTTCGCCATTCGGCTCGATCAAGTCTGCGAGGCCCACATCAAAGAGGCGGATGAGGATTGGGCCAAGGATATTCGCCACCACCAGCGGCGCGGACTTAATCTGGAAGCTGCCACTCAAAATCTCAGTCACTGACCCTTGCCCGAGCAGTAGTTCCTCCCCCACTCCGTTAGTATCCGCGTTCTCACGCGAATTTTTTACTGACTCGATGTCAATGTCCACACCGAGGACTTTGCTTGCGCCGAGTTTGAGAGCAGCAATGGAGAGAATGCCAGAGCCACAGCCGACATCAATAACGTTTATGTCATTCTGAGCGAGCCGTTCTTTGGCGAGCGAAGAATCTCCAACGCTGCGTAGAGACCCTTCGCTACGCTCAGGGTGACATCTATCAAACGATACTTCCATTAACTCCAAACACAATTGCGTCGTGGGATGCGTCCCCGTCCCAAATGCCATGCCAGGGTCGATCTTGATCGGAATGCGTTTGGGTTCAGGGGACTCAAGCCACGCAGGCAGGATGAGAAGTCTCTGTCCGATGAGGATCGGCTTGTAGTGCAGCTTCCAGGCTTCCATCCAGTTTTGATCCGCGATCTGCTTGTAAGCAGGAGTCGGCACAGGCTTGATCATCCCCAAAAAATACAGCGACTCTTCGAGCTTCTGTCGCGTCTCTTCGAGTTGATCGTTCACCTCCAAATAAGCGCGAACGGTAATGGGGCCTGTCGCGGTACCTTCGTCTTCCTCGTCATTGAACTTCACGCCCTGCTCGGTCATCACGCCATTAGGCGCAAAACGCGCAAGCACATCCGCAACGGACTCGGCGAGTTCGCCGTCCACAGTTAATGAAACTTCCAGCCAGTTCATTTATATCTCCAGTTATTAGTGAACAGTAATCAGTGGTCAGTGATTAGTTTTTGTCGGAGCGATAGAATTTGATTTGCGCCTTTTCGAACGTGACCAAACCTGCTTTGATATGCCCGTCAATCGAGTCGAGAAATGCTTCCAGTTTTTCTTTTGTATCCACGATTTCAATCACCATCGGCAGGTCTTCGGAAAGGCGCTCGATTTTGAAGGTGTGAATCACTCGTGTGTTCGCGCCAAAGCCCATCATACCGCGCAGAACGGTTGCGCCCGCCAGCCCCTGCTCGCGGGCTTGGAAAATGATCCATTCATAGAGCGGTTTATGTTCATGTCTATCTGATTCGCCGATGAAAATACGGAGCAGGTAACCTTCTTCTGGTAGGTGCATGATTATCTCCAAGTCAAATGGGGTCTCGATACGCCCCGCGAAGTACACACGGGGCTACTCGACCACCAGTACGATTTATCATTTCCAAATCAAGTATGAAGCCGTACGTCCAAGCCAAACGGCCATGAGGCCGACGATCACATTCGCGCCGATGTTGGCAAGCGCACTCATCATCTGGCTGTCGCGCGCGAGATTAAGGGTCTCGTTCCCAAAGGATGAGAAGGTGGTGAAGCCGCCAAGAATGCCGACAAATACGAACAAACGTGCTTCACTCGTAAACATGCCGCGGCTTTCGGCAAGCTGGGCAAGGAACCCGATCACAAAACACCCAATGACATTGACCGCCAGCGTGCCGTAAGGAAAGCCCACGCTTTTGGTCGCCTGTTGAACATATCCACTTGCAAGATACCGCAGAATTGAACCGATAAATCCGCCAAAACCGACGAGAAGAATGTTTGTCAAATCATTTCCTCTTTTACCAAAAAAATAATTGACGATGGACCGTAGACCGTGGACGATGGAAAAACCTGTGGTCTGCCGTCCACCGTCTATCGTCGAACTTCCTTTACTGCCCATTTTATCAATTCTTTTTCAGTAGTGAGCATCATGGCAGGCATTTCATCCACAGAAAAATATTTGATCTCCGAAATTTCATGAGACTCTTTGAATTCCCCGCTCACGATCCTGCACAAATAAACCATGCTGATGTGATGGTCTTCCCTTGCGCTGACCACAGTGAGCAACCGCTCAATTTCAATTTGCATACTTGTCTCTTCGTAAAATTCGCGCACAATCGCGTCCGCAGGTTGTTCGCGATATTCAACTCCGCCCGCAGGAATGCCCCACTCGAAATTGCGATAAGTATGCTTGAAGAGAAGGATTCGCCCCTGCTCATCGAAAATCAACGCTGCCACCGCCGCACGGAATCTGGGACGTGCCAGTTTCGCGGCGAGGATATGCATCCATAACGGCAGTGTACGCCAGAGGCGTAAAAGAGTTTTCATCATGGCATTATAACAACAGACCACAGACGACGGACGACGGACGACAAACCATCGTCCGTGGTCAATGGTCTGTCGTCCAAAACAAAAACGAGCGGACTCTCATCCACTCGTCACTGATTACTGATCACTGATTACTGATTACTGATTACTGATTACTGATTACTGATTACTGATTACTGATCACTGGCAACTGCTCTCACCCCCCCAACGTCTCATTCAGCCAATCCAAAAATCCCTTCTCCTGCGGCTTGACCGTGGTTCCCAAACTCTCGGCCAGCTTCTCGAACAACTCGCGCTGTTCCTTCGTTAGCTTGGTTGGGACAGCCACATTCACGATCACCAATTGATTGCCGCGGTCTTTGCGTCGCAAATAGGGCACACCTTTATTCCGAAGCGTAAACACCTTGCCAGGCTGTGTGCCTGCGGGGATTTTTAATTTCTCATCGCCGTCAATGGTTGGCACATCCACTTCCGCGCCCAAGACGGCCTGCGCCACATTGATATCGAGATTCAGAACCAGGTCATTCTCACGACGTTTGAAGAATTGATGAGGTTGAACATCCAAAACTAAAAACAGGCTTCCCTGCGGGCCGCCATTTTCACCAGGCGCGCCCTCTCCCGTCAAACGGATCTGCGTGCCAACATCCACACCTGCGGGAATCTGTACCTTCTTCTTGATTTTCTTGCGCTCAAGCCCATTGCCGTGACAGGTTTTGCACGGGGATGCGATCATCTCACCGCGCCCGTTACAAGTTGGGCAGGTCGCCGTCTGCACCATCTGCCCTAAAAAGGTCTGGCGCACCTGACGCACTTCACCCTGTCCATGACAAGTGGAACACTTCACTGGCGATGTACCTGGCTCGGCGCCATTGCCTTTACAGTGCGAGCATGTCTCATCACGCGAGAACTCGATCTCTTTGTCCACGCCAAAGACGGCTTCTTCAAATTTCAATGTAACCTGCATCTGCAAGTCACGTCCACGGCGCGGAGATTTGCGCGAGCGGCGGCCTGAGGAAAATCCAAACCCGCCAAAGAGTTCATCGAAGATGTCTGTAAAATCCACCGTGTAATCACGCTGGGAGCCCCCACCCATGCCGCCAAGTCCCTCTTTGCCAAAGCGGTCATAGCGCGCGCGCTTCTCAGAATCCGAAAGCACGCCATACGCCTCGTTGATTTCCTTGAACTTCTCTTCGGCGTGCTCTTCCTTACTTACATCAGGATGATACTGGCGCGCGAGTTTACGAAACGCGGCTTTGATCTCATCATCGCCCGCGCTCCGTCCCACGCCCAGAGTTTCGTAATAATCTTGGTTGCTCATGATTTGGTTACAGGTTGAAGGTTCAAGGTTACAGGTAAGGTTTCAACTTGTAACCTTGAACCTGTAACCTTGAACCTGTAACTTTCAACTCTTTTACTCCTTCACTTCGCCATCGACAACATCAGGCCCAGCATCAGTGGATGAGCCTTCGGCTTCCGCTTCGCCCTCCGCCGACGGTTGCCCCTGCTCATAAACAGATGCGCCAATCTTTTGAATGGCCAGCCCCAACGCCTCCGTAGCGGCTTTGATCTTCTCTACATCCTCGCCCTGCGCCACAGACTTGACTTCCGCTGCCTTGGCTTCAACATCACTCCGAACTTCCACAGGAACTTTGTCACCAAATTCGCGCAATGCTTTATCGGCAGCATAGGCCGTGTTATCGGCATTATTTCGCGCTTCAATCAAATCCTTACGCTTGCGGTCTTCATCTGCATGGGCTTCCGCATCCTTGCGCATATTTTCGACTTCGCTGTCGCTCAAGCCAGAGGATGCGGTGATCGTAATATGCTGTGAACGCCCCGTCGCCTTATCCTTTGCGCTCACTTTCAAAATGCCGTTCGCGTCCACATCGAAGGTCACTTCAATTTGAGGGACGCCGCGCGGTGAAGGTGGAATACCATCCAAAATGAATTTACCCAACGACTTGTTATCATTCGCCATCGGACGTTCGCCTTGCAGCACATGGATTTCAACCTGAGTCTGGTTATCGCCAGCGGTTGAAAATACCTGTGAACGGCGAGTCGGAATGGTTGTGTTGCGTTCAATTTGAGCTGTGGCAACGCCGCCCAATGTTTCAATTGCAAGTGTAAGCGGAGCAACATCCAACAAAAGAATATCTTTGACTTCGCCGCCAAGCACGCCCGCCTGAATCGCTGCACCGATGGCAACCACTTCGTCAGGGTTGACGCCTTTGTGCGGGTCTTTGCCAAAGAAGGCGCGTACGCGGTCTTGAATGGCGGGCATTCGGGTCATACCGCCCACCAGAACAATTTCGTCGATGTTGCCAGCATTTAATCCAGCGTCAGCCAATGCCTGCTTGACAGGAGCAATCGTTCGGTCGACAAGATCGGCTGTAATTTGTTCCAGCTTGGCGCGGGTCATGGTCATCACCAAATGTTTGGGGCCGCTTGCATCCGCCGTCAAATAAGGCAGGTTGATCTCGGTCTGCATCACCGTGGAAAGTTCGATCTTCGCTTTTTCAGAGGCTTCCTTCAAACGCTGCAAGGCCTGGCGGTCATTGTTCAGGTCAATGCCATTATCTTTCTTGAAGGTCTCGATCAAATGATCCATGATGCGCAGGTCGAAATCATCGCCGCCGAGGAAGGTATCGCCGCTCGTGGCGCGCACTTGGAACACGCCGTCACCCACATCCAAAATGGATACATCGAAAGTGCCGCCGCCGAGATCGTACACAACAATCACTTCGTTCTTCTTTTTATCAAGGCCATACGCCAGAGAAGAAGCAGTTGGCTCATTGATGATTCGCAAGACTTCAAGGCCCGCGATCTTGCCTGCATCTTTTGTGGCGTTGCGCTGCGCGTCGTTGAAGTACGCGGGGACAGTGATGACCGCCTGCGTGATGGTTTCACCAAGATAGGCTTCCGCATCCGCCTTGATTTTTGCAAGGATCATCGCTGAAACTTCGGGCGCAGAATAATCCTTCTCGCCCAACGTCACACGCACATCGCCGTTGTCCGCGCCCTTCACGGCGTACGGCACACGCTTGCGAGTGCGTTCCACTTCGGGGTCATCGGCCTTGCGTCCCATAAAACGCTTCACCGAGAAAATCGTATTCTGCGGATTCGTGATCGCCTGATTGCGCGCCACACGTCCCACCAAACGCTCGCCGTTCTTATTCATCGCCACCACCGAAGGCACGAGTCTTTCACCCTCCGCAGATGGAATCACAACAGGCTCCCCGCCAGACATAACAGCGGCCACCGAGTTGGTCGTGCCAAGATCAATTCCTATAATTTTTGCCATGATTGCTCCTAAGTTTCAAGTTAAAAGTCGAAGGTTTATGCAAACTTGAAACCTGTAACCTTCAACCTTTAACCGAATTTACTGTGCCACCCGCACCAATGCAGGTCGTATCACTCGTTCGCCGAGCATGTATCCATTCTGCACCACATCGATGACGTGTTCGCTTTCAACATCATCGTTTGGTTCATGCGAGATCGCCTCGTGGAAGTTGGGGTCGAAGGCCATGCCCTTTGCCTCGATGCGTTTCAAGCCTTCGCCATCCAGCATGTTTTGCAATTTACGCGCGATCAACTCGATGCCGCCCGCCCACGCATCATCCGCGGGACGGTTTTGCAGGGCGCGTTCCAAATCATCGAGCGCGGGCAAGACCTTCTTGATGATGTCGCCTTTCATGCTGGCGTACATCAACTCATTGTCGCGTTCAATGCGTTTCTTATAATTTTGGAATTCAGCCTGAGACCGCGCCCACCCATCTTTATATTCGGACATCTTTGCCTCAGCTTCTTTCAGTTGATTAATCAACGCCTCCCGCTCCGCCGACGCCTGATCGCCCTCAACAGGTATTTCTTCCGCTGGGGCTTGATTCTCATTGAATTCATCCTGTCTATTTTTCGCTTTTGCCATGTTTCTCACTCTCAAATTGGTAATTAGTAATTGGTAATTGGTAATTTCATTTACAAATTACCAATTACTAATTACGTTTTTTTATTCACCCGAAATCGTATCGTTCACCAAATCGCTTAATAAGCCAGCGACATATCTCACGGTTGGGATGGTCTTTGCATAAGACATTCGCATCGGCCCCAGCACGCCCAATGTACCCGTGGCCATGCCAGGGACGCCGTATCTCGCAATGACCATTGAGCATTGGCGGAACTCGTCCAACTCACCCTCGCCGCCGATCAATACTTGCAGTCCGCCGATGTTGCTGTTGGTTGTGGTGCGAGCCAGCAAATCCTGCAAGGTGGAACGTTCTTCAAAAAGTTTCAAGGTCTTGCGCGCTTCATCTGATCCTGAAAATTCAGGTTCGTTGAGCATGTTGGTTAATCCATCCGTGTAAATTTCACCGGAGACGCGGCTCGCCGAGCTGCGCATGTCCTGAAGGATGAGAATCAGGATATCCTGATCGAGCGGGTCAGAGCGATGTGTCAGCGAGGAAATTGCGTCCACGGCCAGACCAGCTAACAGGGTGTTAAGACGCGCGGCAGTTTGGCTGAGTCGCTCCTGTGGCACAGGTTCCGTCAGCGTGAGAATCTGCTGGGAGACTTCCCCACCCGCCATCACCAGCACCATTAATATTTGCCTTCCCTGCGTGGAGATTAACTCGACATGCTTGTACTTTGCCTGCTCCGAATGGGGAGCCGTGACTACCGAGACGCCCTGCGATTGGTTGGCAAGGATGGATGCCGCGAGAGTCATCCACTGATCCATGTCGGCGCGGGATTGGTAGAACTGGTGCGAGATGGTGTGCTGCACGCTTTCGGGCAGTTCCGCATCCTGCATCATCTGGCTGACAAAATAGCGATAGCCTTCTTCAGATGGAACGCGCCCCGCCGAGGTGTGAGGCTGGCGCAGGTAGCCCATTTCTGTGAGCGCGGCCATTTCATTACGAATGGTTGCCGCCGATAGCCCGAGATGGTAATGCTCCGTAAGCCGCTTCGAGCCAACGGGCTGAGCGGATTCTATGTAATCCCGTATGATAAGAAGAAGCAGGGTCTTCTGGCGTTCGGTGAGGTTGCTCATATTCATAATGTAGCGCTCCCGAAGCGAGAGCGCTATTTATCGTACAATAATGATAACAGTGGGAAAAAGGGAAGTCAATAAGAGGAGTGTAAGAATTATTGACTTCCGTCATTGCGAGGAGGATGCACTTCCCGGCGAAGCAATCTCCCTCACGGTACATGGGATTGCTTCGCCAACGAACGGCTCGCAATGACGTAACTGAGGGAAGTTATATTTTTATGAACCCTAAGGGGAGTTATTTACAAAAGGAAAAAAAGAGGAAAGATCAAAATGATCTTTCCTCTTTTGGATCTATGGGGTGGTTGTTACGCTGGGCCGCCAGGCGGGATGGAAATCCAATTCCGGGTCGGTTGTAAGGCGGGTACGGCCTCCGCCTGCGGCGGTCATGTAGAAAATATCCACATTACTCTCCTCTTCCACGCCTTCGTAGGCAAGGTAGAAGCCATCCGGGGAGTAGCCCACATTTTGGATGATGGTCAGGTTGACCTGCATCCGCGTGCCTTGTTCCAGGGTATGGTCTGTGGCGGAAATGCTCATCAAATAAGGGTTGCAAAATACGGTGGCGCAGCGTTGGTTGAAGATGATCAGTTCGCCGTTGGGCGACCATGCGGGAAGATAATCTGTGTAGGCCACGCCGCTGCGGACGATCTGCTGTGGTTCTGTGCCATCGGCATTCATCATCCAAATTTGATAGACGCCAAAGCGTTTTACCGCATATACGATCTGGGAGCCATCGCGCGAAAATGAGGGCTGGCGGGATTCCACGCGCAGCGCTCCTTTGGTGATTTGTGAGAATTTCGAAAGGTCATCCACGCTGACGGAGAAAATTTCCATTTGCCCGCTGCGCAACGAAGTGAAGAAGATGGATTCTCCGTCAGGCGACCAGACGGGGTCAAAATCTCCGCCGGGGCCGGGGGCAATTTGAGTTAAGCCTGTGCCATCGGCATTGATAATGTATAAACTGGCATTGTAGTAAATATCATCCATGCCTTTGCATGGGGAGATGAAGACCAACTTCGAGCCATCCGGCGACCAGGCGGGCTGGCAGGCTCCGTTGGACATATCGGTTAGTTGGATGGCGCCGTTGACCGCTATGTCAAGCAGGTATAGCTGGGGTAATCCGCTGCGATTGGATGCAAACGCAATCTGCCCCGTGCCCCCGCCTAAAGGAACAGAGGTGCTCGGAAGGGCCGTGTCCGTTGGCACAACAGTATCCACAACGCCTGGGATGACCGTATTGGTGGGCACGCTGGTTGCTGTGGGGGGCTTTTTGGTTGCAGTGGGGATGGAAGTTGAAGTGGCTGTAAAGGTGGGCAGGCTTGTGGGAATCGGCGAAGTGGGCGTAGCGGATGGTGTGGCTGTATTGGTGGGCACAAGGAAGGGGATGATCCCGCGTATATCAGCCGGCAACACGCCCGGCGTAAAATATGCAACGCCGCCCAAAACCAGAAATAACAATAAAGTAAGAACCACAAAGCGAATAAACGTGGAACGGCGTTTCCGTTCACGTTCCTTTTGTCTCTTAAGCGGTGAAATAAAAGGCTGATCCTCTTCCACAGTGGTGGCAGAGGGAAGGGGCCCTTTTGGGGCAACGCGAACGGGAGTCTTTTCTTTAAGAGGGGTCGCCGCCGCTTCATCAATTTCCCTTGCAGGGAAGGTATCTGCGGGGGGAGGGGCAACCATATAACTGCCGGGTATCTGCTGGGTTTTGGATTTTGCGCCAAGCAATGCCTTCTTGAATTCCTCGGCAGTTTGGAAGCGGTCACTTGGGTCCACGCCCATGGCCTTCTCAATGGAAGCCGCCAACCGACGGGACACCTTTGAATTGCGCTTCCTTAAAGGAGTCAACTGCGCGTTGTCCATTGCGCGCGCAAGCCCATCTTCAGGAATGATGCCACTTAACGCCGCGTATAACGTGGCGCCTAATGAATAAATATCCGTGCGCGGATCGGTGCGCGCAGTTCCGTATTGTTCAGGCGGGGAATAACCGGGGGTCATGGCGCGCGCACCGGTAGTGGTTGCCTGGCTTGCGTTTTGATACACCTTGGCCAAACCAAAATCCACTAAAAAAATATGACCATCCGGCGTGATCTTGACATTGCCGGGTTTGATATCGCGGTGCAAAATGGGGGGTTTGCGCGAGTGCAAATACGCGAGCGCATCGCAAATGGCGGCGCCAATATGAACGGCGTCATCTTCGGTGAGCATACCGAGGCGTTCCATGCGGAAGCGCAAATCCTCGCCCTCGATAAAATCCATGACGAGGTATTGGCCCTGGTCTCCCAGCACAATATGGTCTGAAACACGCGGCAGGTTTGGATGCCTGAGGTTGGCAAGGATGACCGCTTCCAAACGGAATTGGCGCGCATATTCATCCGTTGTGAAGAGATTTTCCTTGAGCGCAATCTGAACGCCAAGGTTTTCATCTATGGCGCGGTACACAGAGCCCATGCCGCCCTGGCCAAGAATATCAATAATTCGATAACGATTATGAAGGAGAGTGTCTTTTTCGAGCGTCATCTAAAACCTAATGGCCTGCCTAAAATCAATAACGCGCCATGCAATGGATTTGCGCGTTAAAAACAAATTGGATTGTTGATTGAATTTCCTGAACGAGCGCATATTATATCAGATTGAAGTTTTACTCCTGCCAACTTCAATCAACTTGAAACGAATAAAAACCCACGGCGCGCCGCCTGTCACCCACCAGCCCACCAGCGCGTAGCGAATGAAGCGCAGGGAATACACAAGCGCGCCGTCGCCGCGCGGGAAAATTTCGCCCAACCCCATCCATAGGATGAGGATGCCGATCAGGCCGATGACGTAACGAAGAGCGCGCATCCAAACCGGACCGTTGGCCTGATACCCGCCCATCGACATGATCCACGCGAGACCAAAGCCCAGCCCGAAGAAAGTCCCTGCTGAGGTGTAGATTCCGTTTGGGTCCACCGGGGCAGGCAACTCGGTCCCGGCAAGAAGCGCATTGTCCATCCAGAGGGCAGGGACTTGATATCCGTTCCTCAATGAAACAACTGCCATTCCCAACACAACGAAAATCATCGAACCCATGAACGCATAGACGGTTTGCTGAATCAATGATTTTTTCCCTACCCATGCGGCAAGCGGTTCCCAAAATCGGGCGAAGGCCCACAGAAACACCCCACCCAACAGCCACCCTGCGATGACATCGTGCGGGAAGTGTGAGCCAAGATACAAGCGCGAGAAGCCGATAAAAAAGATGAGCGCAATCGCAGCCGCCCAAACCCAAACCTGTTTGCGATATGCCGCAATGATGCCCCACACGCTCATGGCATTTTGGGCGTGACCTGATGGAATGCCAAAGGATGTTTCGGGCCAAAGCGCGCGGACGTGTGAACTCACCCAATACGGACGCGGGCCTGCAAAAAGCAATTTACCCATGTAGTTGAACATGCTGCTTGTCACCAGAATAAACCCCACTCGCAGACCCAGCGCAGAGTCTACGCTCCAGTAGATGAGGGGCAGGACGAGGAAAAAGAAATCTTCTGTTCCGAGGTAGCTGAAAAAACGCATGGGCAGGGTGAGCCAGTCCCCCAGGCCTTGAAGGCCGATAATAAAGGCGATACCGCCGTCAATAAGAGTCTGCATATAGTCCTCCAGTAGGGTTTATTAGCGTGTCGCAATTGACGAACATACATCCTTCATTGTACACTCAATGAATGGAAAAATCATCCGCGCGATGGTGGGATCTTCCCGCTGCCATCTTTTTATTTTTGGCAATCCTGTTTTCAGCATGGCGGCTGCAATCCACCGATTGGGTGGAGGGGCTTGAACACGTCCGCAACGTGGCGCTGCTTGGATTGGTCGTTGGGCTGGCGCTGGGGCAAAGCACATTTCAGAAACGCGGTGTGATCTTTTTATCCATCGGTTATATGCTGGCGGTGTTTACCTGGCAATGGTTCGGGTACATTGAATTTTCAGCGGAAGAATCCTACCTGGGGAACAGGTTCATCATCCTGGCTGGCAGGCTGTTGACGGGGTCGAGCGAGTTTGCAGCCGGCAGGCCGGTCAAAGACCCGTTGTTCTTTATCGCCTTATTGTTCATTCCCTTTTGGTGGACCGCGCTGGCAGGAGGATTCCAATTAACCCGCCATGCCAACGCGCTGGCCGCTGCCCTGCCCAGCGGAATCCTGATGTTCTTCATTTATTTAAATCATTACACCACCCGCGATTACAACTGGCTGTTCGGCGCGTACCTGTTCGCGGTCTTGCTCCTGCTTGGGCGCGTCAAATACATCGTGGACCGAAAAAAATGGAGGGAGCAGCGGGTGCAGGTTTCGGCAGAAAGCAGCATGGATTTCAACAACGCCATCGTGGTGAGCGCGGCGGCGTTGATCCTGGCGGTATGGGCCCTTCCCTACACCCTGCCATTCAACTCGCAAGCCAGGAAAGCCTGGCAGAGCGTATCTGCAAACTGGTCGGAGAACGAGCGGATGGATAACATGTTTGCCGCGGTAAAAAAGGATAATGTTCCTTCCAGTGATTTTTACCGCAATGAACTGCCGCTGGGTACGCGCGCCGCGCAAAGCGAAGCCATTGCTTTTCTGGTATACACGCCGCCTGCCGCGCAGGATTTTCCACGCCTGTATTGGCGGGGACGAGTTTATGATCAATTTGAAGAGGGGCGCTGGCGAATATCGCAGGTGGAGAACGCCACATATGCCCCGCAGGACGGTGATTTTGAAATCCCTGATTTGAAAAAACGCTTCAACTTAAACTTTACCTACAGCGTTTATAGAAAAGGGCAGACCATTCTCTATTCGGCGGCGCAACCGATCTGGACGAGCCACCCTGCCAGTATTGCGCATGTGGTCATCCCCGGGGAAAATGATGAGGCGGAGATCATGGATATCGTGGCGTTGCAGGCGTCGCCGTATTTGGAAGCGGGGGAAACGTATCACACCAGGGCCATGCTTGCCAACCCCACCATCACCGAATTGCGCGAAGCCGGGCGGGAATACCCTGCCTGGGTGACGGATAGATACCTGCAATTGCCCGCGGATTTTTCGGTGCGCATCCAGGCGCGGGCATTTGACATTACATCCGATTTCGATAATCCATACGACCAGGCCGCCGCCATCACCAGCTACCTGCGCTCGGAAATTACATACAACCCGCTCATGTCCTTTCCCGAAGGGACGGAAGACCCGCTGGATTATTTTTTATTCGAAGGCAAACAGGGCTTTTGCAATTATTACGCCAGCGCCGAAGTGCTGATGCTGCGCTCGATTGGCGTGCCGGCGCGGCTGGCCGTGGGGTTTGCGCAGGGCGAACCCAATTTACAAAACACCTTTTACACCGTGCGCGAACGCGACGCCCATGCCTGGCCCGAAGTATATTTCCCCGGCTATGGCTGGATCGAGTTTGAACCGACGGGCAACCAGGAACCTGTGGAACGTCCGTTGGAGCGGGAGCAGAAACCTGAAAACGAAAACCCGATCAACAATCCGCTTGAGGTGGAGGCGATTGCCCAGCAGGAACCCCAAACCAACGAAGCCCTCGAACAATCGCCCGTGGATTTTAGAGCGCGCGCGCAAATCATCCAGCTCGGCATTGCAGGGGGGCTGGGACTGCTGTTTATGATCGCCTTCTTCCTTAAACGACGCTACGCCCCAAACATGCGGGCGGCGGCGGTTCTGAAAACGGTGGTTGAACGCAACGGCTGGGAAACCCCCGCCTGGCTGAATCGCTGGACGCTTTGGACAGCGCTGGCCCCCATCGAAAAATATTTTCACAGTATTAATCTCAGCCTGCGTTGGATGGATGCGCCACAGCCTGTTCACGCCACCCCCGCAGAACGCGCGGGCATTCTTCAAAATCTTATTCCTTCGGCATTCGAGCCGATTGAAATTTTATTACGTGAATATCAAGCCACCTTGTTTAGTAAACGCATGGGCAGCGTCAGGTCGGCCCGCCGCGCGGCATGGAAGATTCTCCAGCAAACCTTGTCTACACGTCTAAAAATCTTCATCTTAGGATACAATTACGGAGTATCGCAAAAATAACTAAACCAGTACTCGAATTTTCACTCATAATTTCGCCAAAAAGTTAGTAAATTATGCTGCAAGCGATAGAAAAAAAGGCGAGAAAGCATCGCATCAGACCCTTTTCAACCTGCCAATTGGTATCCTTTATGACCTCTGAACAAACACGCCCCCGAACCCTGCACGACCAACTGCTTGCCCTCAGCACCCAGGCGGGAAAGATTCGCACTGAGTTGGAAGCAGGCAAATCAAAACTTCCCAAAGATACAACGGAAGAACTGCGTATCCTGCAAACGTCCCTGATCCAAATGGCCGAAGGGATGGAGGTATCCCAACGCGAAAACAGCAACATGCTGGCGCTGGCCGATGTGGGACAGGTCATCAATTCATCGCTGGAACTCGATGAAGTTCTGCGCATCGTGATGGACAACATCGTGCGCCTCACCAAGGCCGAACGCGGCTTTCTCATGCTGCGCGATGACAAAGGCCAAATGGCCATCCGCATGGGACGCAATTGGGAAATGGAATCCATCAATTCATCCGAGAAGAACGTCAGCCGCACGGTGGTACAGCGCGTGATCGACTCGGGCGAAGCCATCGTCACCACCAACGCGCAGGAAGACCAGCGCTTTTTGGGGCAGGAAAGCATCGTGGCCTTCAACCTGCGTTCCATTTTATGCGTGCCGCTTAAAGTAAAAAATGAACTCATCGGCGTGATCTATGCCGACAACCGCATCCGCACGGGCATCTTTGCAGAGACCGAACGCGACCTGCTGGCTGCGTTTTCAAACCAGGCCGCCGTTGCCATCGAGAACGCGCGCCTGTTCTCCTCGCTCAAACAAACCCTCGAAGAAGTAACCGGCCTCAAGAACCTGATGGATAACGTCTTCGCATCCATTGCCAGCGGCGTGATCACTGCGGATTTTCAAGACAAGGTGACGCTTGCCAACAAAGCCGCGGAAAATATCCTCGGCGCCGCTTCGATTGACATCATCGGTCATTATCTTAACGAGGCGCTTGCTTCTGTTTCGAGTGAGCTGGGTCCGCATCTGATTCAGGTCCGCGATACAGACAAAGCCATCGTAGACCTTGAGATCAGCCACATCCTCCCCAACCGCGGCGCAGTAGACTGGCGTTTGAATCTCTCTCCGCTCAAAGACGCAGGACAGAAAACCCAGGGCGTGGCGATTGTCCTCGACGACCTCACAGAACGAAAGAAGCTGGAAGCGCAGCGCCGCCTCTTCGAGCGCATGGTCTCCCCCGCTGTCATCGAACAGCTTGACCCGAACAGCCTGCAACTCGGCGGCAAACGCACAAACATCAGCGTGCTGTTCGCAGACATCCGCGGCTTCACAACCTACAGCGAAAGCCTCGCGCCAGAAAAACTGGTTTTCATTTTGAACCGCTACCTGGCCGCCATGGCCGAAGCCGTGCTCGCGCAGGAAGGCACCATCGACAAGTTCATGGGCGACGCCATCATGGCCTGGTTCAACGCCCCCGTGCCCCAGCCAGACCATACCCTGCGAGCCGTAAAAACCGCGCTGGCCATCCGCGAATCGGTGGAGAATTTATACAAGGAACTGCCAGCCGATTCACACCTTGCCTTCGGCGTGGGCATTCATTACGGCGACGCCGTGCTCGGTTTGATCGGCACCGAAAAACGCCTGGAATACACCGCCATCAGTGACAGCGTGAACACGGCCAAACGCATTCAGGAAAACTCTGGCAGGAACCAGATCCTCATCAGCAGGGAAGCCTACGAGCGCGTGAAAAAAGATGTGGAAGCGAAACCCCACGCAGATATGAGCGTGAAAGGCAAGACCCAGCCGATAGCGGTGTTCGAGGTGCTGGGGTTGAAGTGAGGGGGTTGGAGAATTAGAGAATTAGAGAGTAGAGACTGGAGATTGGGCTTCCGAGGTGAAAATGACCTCGGAAGTTTTTTGTTGTGTGCCATGTCGTTGCGAGGGCGCTCTTGTTCCGCATGTTTTCGCGGCCCGAAGCAATCTCTTGTTTCCGCAGGGAAAACCGCTCGCAATGACATCTACTCGAAATGACAATTGGGTGGGGGTAAAATACAGCAGGTAAAAACGATTCAGACCCAACCAGTGAGGCAAAGCATGGACATTCCCCAATTGGTGATAGACGCCGCAAGAATTTTGACGCCCTTTCTGCCCTATCTTTTGAAAGGCGCAAAGACTGCCGCGCAGAAAGCGTTTGAAGAAGCGGGCCGGGAATTCGCGGAATCGGCCTGGAAGCAAGCCGAGACCTTGTGGGAAAAGGTAAAACCGAAAGCGGATGCCAGCCCCGAAACCAAAAAGGCGCTCGAACGCGTGGCCGAAAAGCCCGAAGAAAAACGCGCAAACCTGCTCGAATTTCAATTCGAGGATATGTTCAACGAAGACCCGATCTTTGCCGAGCAGGTGGAACAAATCATCCGTGCGGGAGACGGCAGCTTGGTGGTGGGCAGGGATGCAAACTACAGTAAATTTGCGATGGGGCAAAACCCGCAGGTGGCGGATACCATCATTAATATTCATCGCGAAAAGACCCCGCCCGCTTCCTTTTCCGTGGAACAGTTGACACATGAATACCTGCAAACCCTTGCCGCAGAATGTGAGAAATTGCCGCTCGGCACAATTCATGTCACCCTTGAAAAAGCCGAACACGAAGCCTCCATTTCTTTGGAGGATGTTTATATTGACCTGGACATTCGCCCTCGCACGCGCGGACAACAAAAAGAGAAAGAGATGGAAGCCGCAGAACGCGAGCCGCAGCGCATTCCCATCGCACAGGCGTTGGAAGATGAAAAATTGCGCCGCGTGGTTTTGTTGGGAGAGGCAGGTTCAGGCAAGACAACCTGCGTTCATTACCTAACGATTGCGCTTGCCGCGATTCAGCAAAATGTAATCGCGAAAAAGCCCCTGCCCAAGGATTCGACGCTGGCGCGTTATTTTCCGATCCGCCTGATTTTGCGCGACGTGACGATTCCGACAGATATAAAAACAGACGGTGTGGATATTCTTTGGAATGCCTTGCGCGCAGACCTGGCAAAAAAAATCGGCAAAGAGCAGGCGGACCAACTCTTTCCCCATCTGCAAAAGCGCATCAAAACCACGCCCTGCCTGATTATGCTGGACGGTTTGGATGAAGTGCCAGAATCGGAAGAACGCCGCCCGCGTTTATTGGAAGCGATTGAAAATTTTGCCGCCCCTCTCAAACAAAGCATTGTGATAGTGACGGCCAGGCCCTACGCCTACGACAACCCCAAATGGCATTTGCCGCATTTTGAAATACTTGACCTGCTGGATTTCAGTTCCGAACAGATCGAGAGTTTCATTTCCCGTTTCTATGATTCCGTGCAAGTCGTGAAAAACTGGGACGACGCGCTGGTTGCATTGCGAAAAAGCGGATTAAACGAGGCCGTCCAAAGCAGGGAATATTTATACAAACTGGCGGAACGCCCCCTGTTATTAACCCTGATCGCCTCTGTGGATAGCAGCGGCTCGCAACTACCCGAAGGCCGCGCCGAATTATACAAGGAGACCATTGACCTGTTACTGCAACGCTGGCATCGGAGAAAGGAAAACAGCGTTACCGAACAGGAAATTGTCAAGTTCTTTTCAACGGACTCCAGCAAGGTTCTTGACATCCTGCAAAAACTCGCCTACAAAGTACACGAAAGGCAGGGCCGGGAATCGAAACCCAATGAGCAGGCTCCCGCCGACATTGACAGGGACGAAATCTGGGCCGCTTTTTCCCCTTCCCTGCCGAAAGACATCGATATGGACTCGCTGTTGAACTTTTTGGAAAAACGCGCGGGGCTGCTTTTGGATCGCGGGGAAGGGATTTATGTTTTCCCGCATCGCTCTTTTCAGGAATACCTTGCCGCAGGGTTTTTGAACACGCAGTCGGACGAAAAATTTCATCTCGACGCAATCTTTCGTAGTGAATCGAAATGGTGGCGTGAAGTGGTTCTGCTTGGCATTGCCCGAATGTTGCCCAACTTAAAAAACGCCGCCGATGAAGTGAATGCGCTTGCGCCATGCGATATCGAAAAAATGGAACAGGAAATTACCCCAACCGACTGGCAAGCCGCCGCGCTGGCAGGGCAAGCCCTGCTCGAAATACGCTTGAAAGAAAAAGGCGGCGACCAGATAAAGTACAAGACCATCATCAAGCGAGTTGTAAACTGGCTCGTTCAACTGCTCGAACAAAACGCCCTCACCCCGCGCGAACGCGCCGAAGCGGGAGATACCCTCGCCAAACTGAGTGACCCGCGCATTGGCGTAACAAACGATTTCCTTTTTTGCGAAATCCCCGCAGGCAAATTCTGGATGGGCAGCAAGGAAGGCGAGAAAGATTCTCAGAAAAGTGAAACCCCACAATTCGAGTACAACATTCCCAACAATTATTTCATGTCGCGTTACCCGATCACCAACGCGCAATTTGACCTGTTCGTAAAAGCGGACGGGTATAAGATCGAAAATTATTGGGGCGAAGCAAAACAGGCAGGCTATTGGAGCGCGGATGGATTCAAAGGCAGATATGATGATCAAGCCAGAAATGAGCCTGTCGATTATGGAGCGCCATTTAACTTATCCAACCATCCCGTCGTGGGCGTGACGTGGTACGAATCGGCGGCGTTTTGCAGATGGCTGACAAACCAGTTTCAAGTTTCAAGTTCCAGGTTTCAGGTTTACGACCCAAAAACTCATTCTATTTTTGAAGATGACAGTCTGAAATCCAAAATCGTCAATCGTAAATATGAAATCCGCCTGCCCACTGAAGCCGAATGGGAACAAGCTGCACGCGCAGGAAAAAATAAGCCCTACCCCTGGGACGATGAGATCACGCCCGGCCATGCAAATTATTCAGACACTCAACTCAATGTTACCAGCGCGGTGGGTGCATTTCCTTTAGGTGTGAACGGTTATGGTTTGCTCGACATGAGCGGCAATGTTTACGAATGGTGCGCCACTGAATGGCTTGACGACTACAATGATTATTTGAATAAGGAAAACAACAAGCCTGAAGGCGATGGTCTCCGTGTGTTGCGCGGGGGTTCGTTCTACTATAATGATGGGCGCGTGCGGTGCGCCTTTCGTGACTGGCTCAACCCGCACTACAGGAACCACTTCATCGGTTTTCGTGTGGTGGTGTGTGCGGTGTTCTCCCATTTTTCCTAAACTCTGATTCTCTGGAAACTCTGAATCTCTGGCGTCTCTGATTCTTTGGGGGGTATGGGGGGCTATGCCCCCCATTACTTAAAAAAATTTTTTGGAGAAACTATGGCTCAAACAGAAATGCCCATCTTTACCCGCACCTTTGATTTCCTAACCTGGCTGTTGCCCGCCACAAATCACTTCCCCACTGCGCACAGGCATACTTTTACGAAACGCCTGCTGGACGCCGCCTTTGACCTGCGCGAACAGTTGGAAGCCGCAAATCACCGTATGGGCAAGGAGCGGCTGGATTATCTCAAAGCGGCGGATGAATCTCTTGATAAAATAAGAACCTACCTGCGCCTTGCCGCAGGCTGGGCCTGGCTCAACAAGGGGCAATATTTGCATGTTTCGCAAATGGTGGCTGAAATTGGCCGCCTGCTTGGCGGTTGGAAAAAGGTAACTCAATAATTCACCTTACGCAATCCGCTCTGCAGGGTGGGATACTTGCCCAAAACATCTAACGCAAAGACGCGAAGGCCCAAAGGGAAATAAAACTTCGCGTCTTTGCGGCTTGGCGTTAAAATTTTCGGCAAAGAGTTCTTCCGTGCGTAAGGTCAGTTATTAACTCACCTTACGCAGTTTTGAGAAAAAGTGATGTCGTTGCGAGCCGCGCACTTGGTTTTAGCGGCGAAGCAATCTCCGAGACGGCTAGGAGATTGCTTCGGACAAAGAACAAGAGCGTCCTCGCAACGACATACCATTACTGCGTAAGGTCAGTTAGTAATAGTAAAAAACGTCCCGAAGGTTGCCGCCAGACGCTTAAATTGCTCGAAATAAACCTTCGGGACGGCGCTTGCGTCAACTGCCCACTGATCACTGATCACTGCCCACTGATCCCTTTTTACTTCTCACTCCCTCCCACCCTCTCCACAAACCTCACCACACTATTCATTCCCAACTCAATCGGCTTCACATCGATAAACTCATTCACCGTATGCGCCCCGCCGCCGGTGGTGATGCCCATCACCACCGCAGGGATCCCCTCGCTCAACGGAATATTCGCATCCGTCGAACCCGCAGTGAGGATCGCCTCCAGCCCCTGCTCCTGCGTACAATGCACCGCAAGCTGCACCATCTCATGCTCGGCAGGAATTTCACCCGCAGGCCGCTCCCCGATCACCTCCGCCGTGATCTTGACCCCCTCGCGGCTCGCCTTCACCAGCACATCCTCCACTTGATGAACGAGCTTCGCAAGGGTGGCTGGTTCCTCCGAGCGCAAATCCAATTCACATTTTGCCTCTGCCGCCAGCACATTTATTCCCGTCCCTCCGACAATTGTGCCGATGTTCATCGTGGTGCGCGGCTCGCGCGGCAAACGGATGGATGTCAACTGCGTCACCAGCGCGGCCAGTTCATGCACCGCCGAAGGCTGGCCGTAGTCCGACCATGAATGTCCGCCCGCCGTCTTCGCCGTAATTCGATAACGCTTCACCCCAATCGCGCGATGATAAACGTGCCCAAGCGCCAGCCCCTCCAGCACAAAATAGCCAAGGATGTCCGCGCCAAAACGCTCCACCACGCCGCGCATCCCGCGCAGGTCGCCAAGCCCCTCCTCGCCCACATTCGCCACAAACCACACATCCTGCCTGAGCACAATCTCTCTTTCACGCAGCGACCAGAGAATGCCAAACAACGCCGCCACACCGATGGAATTATCCCCAATCCCCGGTGCGATGACGCGCTGCGCTTCTCTCCTAATCTGCAAGTTGATACTCGGCGGAAATACGGTATCCAAATGAGCAGTTACCACCAACTCTTTGGCCTTTTTCTGTTTCCCCGGCAGCCGCGCAAAGACATTCCCCAGTGAATCCATGGAAACATCTTTGAGTTTCTCCTTCAAGAAAAGATCACGCACAAATTCAGCGCGCGGCCCCTCCGCAAAAGTGGGCGCAGCGATCTGCTGAATTTGAATGGCAAGGTCGAGGATTTTGTCTGTGAGTGTCATGGCGTTATGAAATCCTTTGCGTGTGTTTCATTTTTTCATTTCAGTTGAAGCCTTGCAGTATGTAACATGTTGCGTGTCTCATAAACCTTCAAAACGGAACACGCAACACAGCTTTCTCTCACCTCATTTGCGAAGTAACTGCGCCTTTCAGTTGAAACACACCCAGTTGTAATTCCGCATTCCGTACTCTGCATTCCGCATCACGCACTAAACTTCTCGCGCAATTTCTTTTAATGAATGCAGCCTTGCTTCGGCCAGCCCGGGTAAAACATCCAACGGGTAGAAAGGGCCGCTGCCTTCTATCTTCAGCGAAGCAGAGACATTTCCATACAAAGCCGCGGTGAGAGGGTCATTTGATTTTTCAAAACCTGCCAGGAAACCGCCGCAAAAAGCGTCGCCAACACCTGTTGGGTCTGCAAGCCTTGATTGATACGCGGGAATCTCATAACGATGATTACCGGCCGCATCATACAACCACTGCCCCAATGGGCCGCGCTTGATCACAATGACCCGCGGGCCATAGTCACTGACCTTGCGCGCCATTTCCCACAAGTCATTCGTCTCGCCCCAAAAGAGGGATCGTAATTCCTCCTCTGATGGATGAAAGATCGTCACACCCTGCAAGACCAAACGCAGGTCGCGCCAAAAGCGTGGCTTCATGTAGCTCGGAGCAGGATCCAGGCTGAGGGTCTGGTCTGAACCGCCTTTGAAGAGATTGACCATCTGACTCTGGCTGGTAAAGTCAAAGGGACAGATATGCACATGGCGGACATCCCGAAAATCCTTTGGCACATCCAGCGCGGCGGGCGAAGCGATATCAGGTTCGCGCAAGTCTTCGCGCGAGCCATCCACAGGCTGGTAGCCAAGCAGGGCTTTGGGAAAGGTAAGCTGGCGGCGCGCAAAATGCGAGACGGCATTGGAATGACTGCGTTCATTGTTTTCTGTGTAGGCAATAAAAGAGCGCAGGTCTATATTTTTTTCTTCGCGGACGGTGTGAATGCCAGTTGTGTGAAACCCAAGTTTTTCGAGATCGCGCAGCCACTGGTGCGGATAATCCTCCCCCACGCGGGCAACCAGGCCTGCGTTCGCATCCCACACGGCCAGCCCGCCTGCGGCATACAGCAGGTTGCCGCCGGGTGAATCCATCAGCGGATTGCCCAGGGGCGGCAGGATGTATTCGCGGTTGAGTCTTCCAGCAATGACGAATTTGGGCGGCATGGTTGCCCCAAGTATAACGTGAACCGTACCGCAACCCTTCGATAAACTCAGGGCAAGCATTTAGGTTTCGTGTTTTTTGAAGTGAAACCGCCGCTCGCAAGATATACTACTGGGCGCGGTCATGAATTACGGTTTCCTTTTTAACGCCAAGCCGCAAAGTCGCAAAGATTCAAGGGCTTTTCCTTCGCGCCTGCCCTGGCACTGCCCGCCAGGGCATGTGTGCGCCTTCGCGTTAAGAATTTCATTCGGCACACCTGCCCTGGTACGGCTTAAGCCGCACGGCGCCAGGGAAAGCGCAATTTGTTCCTGCGTTCAGTATAAATCTTGCGATACATGAGCTTCTTCAGTTTTTACTTTTTCATCCAGGCGGGTTTTTGCGCGGCCACCTTTTTGAAAATGGGGCAATCCTTTTGGTGCGCGCCCGCCAAATACCCCGTAGACATAAGAAACTCGTTCACGATCTCGCCGCCGGTGAAGACGAAAGTTTTCCTGAATAATTTTGTCCACTCCTCTTTTGTCAGCGGGTGATGCGCATTGAGCCAGCTTTTGAAGGAGCCATGTTCCTTTTTGAGTTCAAGTATCTTCTGCGCGTTGACAATAGCCGCGTTGACCTTCAACCGATTGCGAATAATGCCCGCATCTGCCAGCAGACGGGCGCGGTCTTTTTCGGTGTACCTGGCAATTTTCGCGATGTTGAATTTGCTATAGGCTTTGTGGAAGTTATCCGCCTTTTTCAGGATCGTGATCCACGAAAGCCCCGCCTGATTTATTTCAAGCACGAGACGCTCGAATAATTCATCGTCACTTTTTAGCGGAAAGCCATATTGGGTGTCGTGATAGTTTTTATGAAAGGTGTCTTCGGGGTGGGAGTTGCAGTAATCGCAGTAGGTTGTCATTTAAAAAATCTCCGCGTGCTCAGTGTACCGATATGAAAATAAACACGACCCTTTCGTAGGTCACGTTACAAACGTGACGTTTTCTGCATAGCGTTGGCAGGGATTGCTTCGGGCAAGAACAAGAGCGCCCTCGCACATCGTCCCCGAATGGGGAATGACGAAATACGATTTACCCCACCACCCGAATCTCCCGCGGCATATCGGACAAACTCTCCGCGCCATCCTCGGTGATGACGAGATTATCTTCAATCCGCACACCGTTACGGCCTGCAAGATAAATGCCAGGCTCCACGGTGAAGGCCATGCCGGGTTCGAGCAGCTGCATATTATCGCCGCGCATGTAGGGGGGTTCGTGGCCTTCCATGCCAATGCCGTGACCGGTGCGATGCGTGAAGTATTTTCCATAGCCAGCTTTTTCGATCACATCCCGCGCAGCAATGTCCACGTTTGCGCATGGGTCGCCGGGCTTCGCGGCGGCGCGGCCCGCAGCATTGGATGCCTGCACGATCTTGTGGATTTTTTTATATTCCTCGTCCACCTCACCCACTGCGAAGGTGCGAGTCAAATCCGAAATATAGCCATCGTAGGCCGCACCCCAATCCACCACCAGCAAATCGCCTGCTTCAATTTTTCTTTTGGTCGGCGAGGCGTGCGGGTTGGCAGAGTTCGGGCCAGCCGAAACAATCGGCGCAAAAGGCATCTCCGATTCAGAGCCGTGCTTTAGCAATTGCATCACCAATTCAGACGATAATTCCTTTTCGGTCATCCCAATTTTGATCTGCGGAATCACCGCCTCCAACGCATCTTGAGCGATCTTCACGGCCTGGCGCATCGCATCCACTTCGGCTTTATCTTTTTTGAGACGCAGTTCCGAAAGCACATCCGTGGCATCGGGAAAATCCGCTTCGGGAGCGCCCGCTTTTATATGACGGAATTCCAGCAAACGCATTTGACGCGGCTCGACTCCAATCCGCTTCCCATCCAGACTGAGAGCCTGCGCAGCCTTTCGAAAAGCATCCTCCCACTCTGACGGATTTTCGCCGTACGCGAAGGCCTGAATTTTGTATGGGAACAAATCCACTTTGAGGAGTTCGAGTTCGGGCAATATGAGAACAGGGTTCTGGCCTGGCGAAACCAGCAGCACCACAGGGCGTTCCATCAAATGAAAGCTGATCCCCGATAAATACGTCAGCGTGGGACCAGGATTGATGGCAACAGCGGACAGGCCCGAGTTAAGTAATGAAGCGGTAAGTTTGTCGAGGCGGGATTGAGTCATGTGAGTCTCCTACTCCAATTTATGTTTTGACTTTGAAAAGGCGTATGAAATCCAATCCACAAGTACGGGGAAAAGCGTATCAATGGTGGTGACGATGCGAAACCACCAGGGGATGACGAGGCTGCGGCGCGGACGTTTGGCAACATCCACCACGCGTTTGGCGACATATTCAGAAGACATGCGCATCCTGAATTTGGATCGGAAGGAACCATAGGTCTTGCTGCTGCCAATATGCTGACCAAACTCGGTGGCGGCGGGGCCGGGATAAATGCCGCTGACCTTGATGCCCAGCGGGGCAACTTCGCGGCGAAGGGCATCGGTAAATGCGCGCGCGCCGAATTTACTTGCGGAATAGGATGCGATCAACGGCGGGGCGATGAGACCTGCAACAGAAGACATATTAATGATATGACCGTTCCCCTGCTCGATCATTTGAGGCAGCACCGCGCGCGTGACCTGCATGAGGCCGATGAGGTTGACTCGGATGAGCAGGTCAATATCGCGTTCGGGGGTGTGATTCTCGAACCAGTCCACACGGCCAATGCCTGCGTTGTTAAAGAGAATGTCGATGCGGCCATACAGGGCAACGGCAGATTGCGCCATGTTTTCAATATCATCCGCATTGGTGATGTTCATTGGAATGGCGATGGCTTCTCCGCCTTCATCCTGAATGCGGGCGGCGAGAGTTTGCAGGCGGTCGATGCGGCGGGCGGCCAGCACCAGCTTGCACCCTTCGGCAGCGAAGAACCAGGCGGCATCCTCGCCAAAGCCGGAGGATGCGCCCGTGATGAGGACAACTTTATCTTTGAGTGAAGGCATATTTTGTAACCCGTTGTGATGTGTGGAATTTAATTCTGGAGTCCATCAGCTTGCTGATGGGGATTTAGGGTTCATAAAAATATAACTTCCCTCAGTTACGTCATTGCGAGCCGTTCGTTGGCGAAGCAATCCCATGTACCGTGAGGGAGATTGCTTCGTCGGGAAGTGCGCCCTCCTCGCAATGACGGAAGTAATTAATTTACAAACCCTTAGGGCAGCAAGCTGCCCGAGTCCAGATAAAGGCTAAACAAAAAGATGCGGCTATTCTAACATCCGCATCTTTTGAAATCGATTTTGTTATGACAATATCATTCAGTTTTATTTATGGATAAATTGACAACCCTGCAATGTATCGAAAATCTTTAATGTTCAAGGTGTAAAGCGGCATCGCGAAGCGCAGAGCCGTTGCAGCTATTAAAGCATCCGGGATGCTCAACCTATGACTCAAAGCATATTTTTCCAACAAGCCCAAATAAACGGTTGAAACTTCTTCGTCTATCGAAAATTGTTGCATTAATGAAGTATGTTCACGCAAACTTCGGAGTTCACGTTTGTCACGCGCGCCGTAAAATAGTTCCCCCACCGTTACCACGCTCACCGCTAAATTAGAAACTCCAACCGCGCTGAAGACTTCCACCACTTCAGCGCGGCCTTTATAAAATTCGATCAAAATATTGGTGTCGCACAGAATCATATGCGCTTTGGCCAGGCATTGTGCCGAAGAGTTTCAAGCGTTATATCCCGATCAGCCCAAACGCCTGCCATCGCAAAAAAATCGCTCTTTTTTCGTCGAACCGAAGCAGGGACGCGCAGATTGGCTATTGTAATCTTCTCCACATAATCAAGGGATTTCAAAAAATCCCTCAGGGCGCGGGCTTTGCGTCGGTCACTAATTTGAATTGTGATCTGTTCCATTAAATCACCTCAACTCAATCATTATACCGCTTACTCTTCCGCATTTTCTTCCCCACGCTTTTTCGGGCGCGGCGGTTCCACAGTTACTTTGTCCGAAAGCGCAATCGCCAGTACATCGTCCATGTGTTTGATCGGGATGATCTTCAACTCAGTCCTGGCGGTCTTGGGGAGTTCCACCAAATCCTTCATATTCTTCTCTGGCAGAAGCACGGTTTTCAACCCCGCACGATGCGCGGCAAGGACTTTCTCGCGCACGCCGCCGATGGGCAATACACGTCCGCGCAGGGTGATCTCACCCGTCATCCCCACGTGACGATGGACAGCGCGCCCCGTCAGCGCAGAGATGATGGCCGTCGCCATCGTAATCCCAGCGGATGGGCCATCCTTCGGGATGCCGCCTTCCGGCATGTGGATGTGAATGTCCAAACGCTCGAAGGCTTCCATATCTATTTTCAACGCCGCCGCACGGGACTTGATGTAGGTGAGCGCCGCCTGACCCGATTCCTGCATCACCTCGCCCATCTGACCGGTCATCTGCATCCCGCCCTTGCCTTCGATGATGGCAACTTCCACGGGCATGATCTCGCCGCCATTTTCCGTCCACGCCAGGCTGGTAGCCACGCCCACTTCATCGGTCCGCTCGGCTTCGGAGGGGAAAACCTGCTGCGGGCCGAGTAATTTTTCGATCATCTCCGGCGCAATCGAGGCGGGGTACTTCTTCCCCTCCGCTTTCAAGCGCGCCACTTTGCGGCACACGCGGCTGATCTCGCGCTCCAGTCCGCGCACACCGGCTTCATACGTATATTCGCGGATGATACGCTGCAAAGCGGCTGGCTCAAAGACCAGGCCAAGGGTTTCAATGCCATTCTCTTCCATCTGGCGTGGAATGAGATAACGGTTCGCGATCTCGATCTTTTCTTCTTCGATGTAGCCGGGGAACTCGATCACTTCCATGCGGTCCAACAGCGGAGCGGGAATCGTGGAAAGCGAATTGGCCGTTGTCACGAACATGACCTTGGAAAGGTCAAAAGGCAGTTCGAGGTAGTGGTCGCTAAAAGCATAGTTCTGCTCCGGGTCCAGCACCTCAAGCATGGCCGAAGCAGGATCGCCGCGGAAGTCTGAATACAGCTTGTCAATCTCATCCAGCATGAAAAGCGGATTGGCCGTCCCTGCCCGTTTCATCGTCTGAATGATGCGCCCGGGCAACGCGCCGATGTAGGTGCGGCGATGCCCGCGGATTTCGGCTTCATCACGCACGCCGCCGAGGGAAACGCGCACAAACTTGCGGCCAAGCGCATCGGCAATCGAACGTCCGAGCGAAGTCTTGCCAACGCCGGGCGGCCCAACGAAACAAAGGATCGGCTGACGTTCCTTTTTCGGTTTCAAGGAACGCACAGCAATGTATTCCAAAATTCTTTCTTTGGCTTTCTTCAAGCCGTAATGATCGCGCTCCAAAATCTTCGCGGCATTTTTTACGTCCAGATTATCAGGCGAAGAGTTGGCCCACGGCAGGTCCACGATCCAATCAATATAGGTGCGGATGATGCCCACTTCGGGCGCCATCGGCGGCATTTGATTCAGGCGTTCCAATTCCTTCATTGCAACGTTCTTCGCCTCTTCGGGCAGATTCGCCGCGTCCACTTTTTTCTTCAAATCCGAAGCGTCGCGGGTGAAGATATCGCCTTCGCCCAACTCGGTCTGGATCTGTTTCATTTGCTCGCGCAGGTAAAACTCACGCTGGCTTTTATCCACTTCATTTTGCACGCGTGAATGGATTTCATCTTCCAGTTCGAGCACATCCACTTCCTGGGCCAGCAAATTATTCAACTGTCCCAAACGCGCCTTCGGGTCGAGGATCAACAGCAAACGCAGCCTGGCTTCATACGTCAACGCAAGCGATGTGGAAATCATATCCGACAGCCAGCCGGGTTCCGCAATGTTCAAGGCAAACAAATGCGCCTCTTCAGGGATCGAACGATCCAACTGCACACAACGCTCGAACAGACTCAACACCGAGCGCATCATGGCCTGCGTTTGCCTGTCTGCTGTTTGCGGTTCATGGATCACGCGCGCGCGCACTTTGATGTACGGCTTCAAGCGGATAAACTCCACGATCTCCACGCGGCGGCGTCCCTGCACCAGCGCGGAACGCGAACCATCGGGCATACTCAACAAACGCCCCACCGCCATCTCCACGCCAATCGGCAGAAAATCCTCCGCGCTGGGGTCATCCAACTCCGGGTCTTTTTGAGTCAAGCCAATTACTGTTTGCTCTTTGTGTTGCGCTTCCTGCACAGCCAATAAAGAAGCCTCGCGCCCCACAAAGATCGGCGAAACCATGCGCGGAAAAATAACCATATCCCGCAGCGGCAAAACCACCGCCTCGATCAAGCCGTCCGCTTTCGGCTCCATGTTCGGGATGCGATACAACTCCTCGGTGCGCTGCGAGAGCGTCAGGTCAAAATTATCTTCTTCTTCATTCCAATTTGGTTGACTCATTCAATACTTTCCATTTCATTTTATTGCTCCCTTCGCCGTCTCGGCGAAGGAGTCGCCGCCGGGACGGCGGCTAGAGCGAAGTTAGTGATTTCCATTCTTTCATGACTTCCGCCGTCACAAACATCGATCCAGCGGATAGAACTATGCTACCATCTTTTGACGATAAATCCAACGCCCGCGCCAAAGCGTCCTTCACTGGGACAATCGCCTCAGACTCCGCCCCAGCCTGCCCGGCCAACTGTTGAATTTTTTCCACTTCCAAAGCCCGCGGATGATCGGCGCGCGTGACAATAACCTTCTTGATCTTCGGCTTCATCTCTTCAAACATCCCAGGGATATTCTTATCCTCCGAAGCGCCAAAGATAAGATAAACCTGTTTGCCGGGAAAATACGTTTCCAAGGTCTCGCGCAATTTCTCGAACGAATCCTGATTATGCGCTGAGTCAAAAATCACAGGCGGTTCACGTCTCGCCACCTCGAAGCGGGCGCGCCATTTTACCTGAGAAAACCCTTTTTGAATCTGCTCATCCGAAATTGGAATCCCGCTGGCTTTTAATGCGGCGTAGGCGGTGGCGGCGTTTTCAAGTTGGTGGTTGCCGAGCAAAGGAATTTGCAGCCTGACCACAGACGACAGACCACCGACCACAGATAACTGACCTTCAACCTGCAACATTTGACCGCTAAAAGCTGACCGCTGATAGCTGACAGCCAGCCCTTGCCCCTCCAAAGATGACTCGATCAACTCAAACTTTACATCTTTTCCAACCAGTGTAAACTCACACCCCTTTAGTTTGGCTACGCGCTCCAAAACTTCAAGCGCCTCATCTTTTTGCGGGGATGAAACCACAGGCACGCCATTCTTGATAATGCCTGCCTTTTCCCCTGCTATCAAAGCCAGAGTATTTCCCAGCACTGCTGTATGATCGTACGACAACGAAGTAATGACCGACACCTTCGGGGTAACGATATTGGTTGCATCCAACCTGCCGCCGAGTCCCACTTCAAAGACTGCCGCATCCACGCCGTATTTCCCAAATGCCATAAATGCCAGCGCGGTGGTAATTTCAAACGTCGTCAAAAACGGAACACGCAACACGGCGGGTTTAATTTCCTCCACCAACCCTGCCAGTTGCTCATGCGTAATCGGCTCGCCGTTGATCTGAATCCGCTCGCAATAATCCAGCAAATGCGGAGACGTGTACAACCCGACGGTGTATCCCGCCGTCCCCAACCCCGCCGCACACAGCGCGGACGTGGAACCCTTGCCTTTCGTCCCCGCCACGTGGATGATGGGATACTTCTTCTGCGGATTCCCCAGCGACTCCATCAGCGCAAACATGCGGTCCAAATTAAAGTCTGCCTTCGCCAACTCGGACGAATGTTTCAGGCTATAATCGACAAAACTATACAGGTAATCAAGGGCTTGGTTGTATGCAGTTTCTATGTCCATGCGTGGGATTGTAAGACGTAATGTGTAATTCGTAAACTTGCATTAAGCTTATCAAAATGACTAAAATCAAAAATCGGTAAACAAAAATTCCCATGCTCGCCACCCTCACCATCCACCTTCACCTGCCTGCTCGCTGGCGCAGTTCCTCAAAGAATAGCGTAGATGAAAATAATTCGCCCTGCTGTATAATAAATTCACTGGAAAGTGAAGGCATACTATGGAACAGAAACCACCTCCCAAGCCACTAGATGAACGGATTGCCAAACTGGAAGAAGAATCTCGGCGGCTGCAAAAGGAACTGGCTGTCTTACGTTCGGAAAAACTCATCCAAACGATGATAACCATGGATGGTCCCATTCCGCGCGAGAACCGCACGGTGATCCGTACCCAAAACGGGCTGACGGTCAACGGTACACGTCTTAACCTGTTTCACATCATGGACGAAATGCAGGGAAAAAACTCCCTAAAAAACGTCCGCGATATTTACGAGCTGACCGACGAGGAAATGCTGGATATTCTTGATTACATGCACCTGAACAAAGAGGATTTCGAGAAGGAATACAAGCAGATTTTAAGATCCGCCGAAGAAAACAGAAAATATTGGGAGAAAAGAAACAAGGAGGTGTCAAAAGCCAATTACAAACAACACGAGGCAACTATTACGAAACTGCAGGAATGGCAGGAAAAATATCGCACGGAAAACAAACCATGAAAATCCTGCTCGACCATCATATGAAAAAGCAGGGGATATTGCTTTGGTCCATCATGGAAAATGCAGGCTGGCTCAAATTAATGGATATTCCAATGCTGACTTTTGCCGATATAGGAATGCCTATAGACGCTCCCGACCGTAAAATTTGGCGTTTTGCCCAGGAACATCAACTTATTTTACTTACTGGAAATCGAAACGGCGAAGGGATAGACTCTCTGGAGCAAACAATCCGAGAAGAAAATGTTTCAACTTCCCTGCCTGTGCTTACCATCGGCGTGCCTGATCGCATGAAAGAAAGCAACTATCGTATAAAATGCGCGGAAAGAATTGTGGATATTGTCCTGAATCTCGAAAACTATCTTGGTGCGGGGCGAATTTATATTCCATAAACCACCCTGTTTTTCCAAACACAAATCAAAAATCGTAAATCGAAAATTCCCCTTGCTCGCCACCCTCACCATTCACCTTCACCTCCCAGCCTGCGCTTCCCTCAAAGAAAAGCGCGGACGGATTAAGCCGCTCATCTCGCGTTTGCACCGCGAGTTCAATATATCCGTTGCAGAGATGGGCTTGCAGGATAAATGGGACGAAGCCATCATCACCTGCGCGATGGTGGGAAATGACCATACCTTTTTACAATCTGCGTTACAAAATGTGGCAAAATGGGTGGATGCGAACTGGACAGATGGGGATGTTTGGGAGCAGAAGATAGAAGTAGTTTGAAAGTTGAAGGTTACAGGTTGAAAGTTCAAATCCTGTAACCTTCAACCTGCAACTTGTAACAAATACAGGAGCAAACAATGGACTTAAGACTCAAAGACAAACGCGCGCTCGTAACCGCCTCTTCACGCGGGCTGGGTTATGCCGCTGCTTTGGCGCTTGCAAAAGAAGGCTGCAAAGTCGCCATCAATGGGCGGGATGAAGCGAAGATAAAAGCTGTGGCGGAGAAGTTGAGCAGGGAAACAGGCACACAGGTCATTGGCTTGGCAGGCGATGTGAGTTTGCCTGATGTTCCCGAAAAACTGATCCAGCAAACTGCCGAGGCGTTTGACGGATTGGATATTCTCATCACCAATGCGGGCGGGCCTACGCCCGGCACCATCGATTCATTGGATGAAGCCGCATGGCAGAAAGGCATTGACCTGTGCCTGATGGCGCATGTCCGTTTGATAAAATCTGCGCTTCCGTTCTTGCGGAAATCTGACTCGGCCAGCATTTTGACCGTCACCTCGCTTTCGGTGAAACAGCCGATACAAAATTTGCTGATCTCGAACAGCGTGCGCTCGGCGACGGTTGGGTTGACCAAGTCGCTCTCGTTGGAACTTGGCAGGGAGAACATCCGCGTCAATTCCATTTTGCCAGGCTGGACGGAGACGGAACGTGTCACAGAGTTGATGAATGCCCGGGCAAAAGCCAACAACTCGACGGTAGAGGAAGAGGCGCAGCGGCAGGCAGCAGAGAGTCCGTTTGGGAGGATGGGCCAACCCGAAGAGTTCGCCAATGCCGCTGCGTTCATCGTATCGCCTGCCGCTTCTTACATCACGGGCGCGATGCTGAGCGTGGATGGCGGGATGTATAAAGGGACGTTATGAAGGTTGAAGGTTGCAGGTTGCAGGTTGAAAGTTTCAAACCTGCAACTTTCAACCTGCAACCTATAATCTGTAACCCATTGGAGAACCCATGAACGAAAATGAAAAAGTATGCTTGAACTGCAACCGCACGGATGAACAAATTCCGTTGCTGACCCTTTCCTTCAAAAGCGAGCCGAAATATATTTGCGCGCAGTGTTTCCCAACACTCATTCACAAAATCCACCTGCTGGCAGATAAACTTCCGGGCGTGGAACTTCCGCCAACCCTTGATAACTGATCACTGATTACTGATCACTGATTACTGATCACTGATTACTGATCACTGATTACTGATCACTGCCTACTGGAACTCCATGAACAAACTCTCCCGCCTCACCCGCAACTCCCTCATCATCGCGTTTTTCTTTTTGATAGACAAAGCGCTGGCCTTCGTGCGGACGGGCATCGTCTCGCGTCAGTACACAGACGAAGTGCATCTGCTGGATACCTTCAACGCGGCCAATAATTTACCCGATGTGTTGTTCGCGCTCATTTCGGGCGGCGCGCTGGCGATGGCGTTCATTCCCCTGCTGACGGAATATCTCACCACCAAAGACCGCGCCGCCGCATGGGACTTGTTTTCGCGCGTGGCAAATATCGGTTTTTTGGTGACAGGCTCGATTGCGATTCTGATCGCGATCTTCGCGCAGCAGCTTGTGGATGCGAAACTCGGCATCGCTCCGGGCTTCGGCGAGGAACAGCGCAAATTGCTCGCTGAATTGATGCGCTTGAATTTAATCGGCACGGTCATTTTTTCGATCAGCGGCCTGGTGATGGCGTCGCTGCAAGCGAACCAGCATTTTGTTCTGCCCGCGATTGCGCCGAGCATGTATAACGTCGGCCAGATCATCGGCGCAATTTTTCTCACGCCGCGTTTTGGGATTTATGGGCTTGTGTACGGCGTAATTCTCGGCGCGGTATTTCACCTGCTTATTCAAGTACCCGCGCTCTTTATGTTCGGCTTCCGCTGGACGCGCTCATTGAATTTGCGTCATACAGGTTTGATCGAAGCCTTGAAGTTAATGGCCCCGCGTTTGCTAACCATGGGCGGCATCCAATTGATTTTTCTTGCGCGTGACAACCTCGCTTCGCGGCTTGATCAAGTCGGCGCGGTCACTTCACTCACCTACGGCTGGATGATTATGCAAGTGCCTGAGACAATTCTTGGGACAGCCATCGCCACCGCCATGCTGCCAGCCCTTTCGGAACTCGCTTCGCGCGGCGACTGGGCAGGCTTCCGGTCTACGGTGGAACGCGCCCTGCGAGTTTTGATCTCTCTCACCCTGCCGATTGCGGCGGTCATGGCCGCAGGGATTCATCCGCTCGTGCGCGGCGTCTTCGGTTTTGACGAAGTCACATCCACCCTCATCACCTGGACAACCCGCGCCTACCTGATGGCATTGACAGGCTACACCATCCACGAGGTTGCGGTGCGTGCCTTCTATGCCCGCAAAGAGCCGCTGTTCCCGCTTTATGCCGTACTTTTACGCATCGTCATGTTTTTGGGAATTGGCATCATGGGCATCACTTTCTTTAAAGATGTCGGCGCGCCGATTATTGCCTTTGCTGAAATCGCCCTCTTAATTGAAGCCACCATCTTATTTGGCTGGCTCTCCAAACGGACACACGTTCCGCTTGAAACTGGAAGTTCGGTCAGCAAAGGACTCATTGCCGCGGTCATCGGCGGAGCGGTCACCTATGCGGTTGCGTACTACTTGCCCGGCGGCGCGATTGTCACAGCGCTGGTCGGTATGGTTGTCGGCGGCTTGGTCGCGCTGGGCATTGTCTGGTCTGAGGCAAAGCAGTTGATTCATTTGTAATTTATTTTTGAGACCCTAAGAGACTGTTTAATAACTCACTCTCCGCAATGTCATTCTGAGCGCCAGCGAAGAATCTCTGAGAGTATCGTAGAGACCCTTCGCTAGCGCTCAGGGAATCACGGTAGGGTGCGTAAGGAGAGTTGGTAAAATCGAGTTATTAAACAGCTTCTAAAGGTCTTGAAGACCTTTAGGGTCTATTTGGATAAAACCGAAATAAGAAAAAATCCCATCACTTCAAAGGGAAGTATAATCATTCCCATGTCTGAACAAACTGGAACCACACAACCTATTCAACCCATCAAGGAAGATGACACACAACCCATCAAACCGATCAAAAAGCCATCACGCTGGAAATCGACATTAATCAGCGTTTTGGGTTTTCTCCTGCTCATCGGTTTGGGCGGGTTTGGCGGATATTCTTCCGGTATCGGCGTCCGCCAAAATGCAAAGGACTCGATCATTTCCCAGCAGCTCTCCGAGCAATTTTCTTATGCGCTGGTGGATATTGAGTTTGGCCGCTTTGAAGTCGCCAAACAGCGTCTCGAATTCATCATTGACAGCGACCCCAGCTTCCCCGGCGCACAGCAAAAATTGACCGAGGTTCTGGTGTTGAGCGCCATCCCCACCGCCACGCTCGCGCCAACCCTCACCGCCACCCCCGATTTCAGCGGCGCAGAAAACGCCTTCCAACGCGCACAACAACTCATCAGCGCACAGGATTGGCCCGGTGCGGTCACAGCGCTCGACACCATCCGCAAATTGGACTCAACCTACAAAACCGCCCAGGTGGACGGCATGTACTACTTTGCCCTCCGCAACCAGGGATACGACCTGATCACCAAACAAGGCAACCTCGAAGGCGGCATCTACTACCTGAACCTCGCCGAACGCTTCGGTCCATTGGATAACAACTCAGTCGGCCTGCGCGACGGCGCGCGCGCCTACATCACTGGCGCAAGTTTCTGGGAACTGGACTGGGCGCAAGCCGTAACCTATTTCGAGCAAGTCGGCGCTGGCTGGCCCTCCATGTGGGATGGAACCATGACCGCCTCCCAGCGTTACTTCATAGCGCTGACGAGTTACGCCAATGAACTCTTCATCAAAGAGGAGTATTGCGCCGCCTACGATGTATACCAAACCGCCGCCTCCATCGGCGCGTTGGATGCAGGCTCCGCCAATAACGCAGCCCAGGCATACGCTCAATGCTACCCGCCCACCGAGGTTATTTTGCCCACAGCCACCATAGAAACCGCCCCCACCGCAACGGAACCTGCGGCAACCGCAACCCCGTAATTCATGGCCTCACCCTCCCCATGGATTTTGGCGATCATCTACTGGCTGCACATGCTCGCAACCGTCACATGGATTGGAAGCCTCGCCGCGATCAACATTCTCATCCTCCCCGCCTCCCAACGGACCTTGAAGCTGGTCGACCAACTCAGCTTTATCTCCGCCCTTCAAAAAAGACTCGAACCCCTCGCGTGGTTCTGCATGGGATTATTGCTGGTGACAGGCTTGATCCAACTCAGCACCAGCCCGCATTATGACGGCTTTCTATCCCTGAGCACGCAATGGTCTTTTGCCATCCTCGTCAAACATGGGCTGGCGGTTGTCATGGTGGTAGTCAGCGCCATCCAAACCTGGGAAGTGCTCCCCGCCATCCACCGCACGTTGATGAAAAAAGAAAAAGCGGATGAAGGCGAACTCGCCAAACTACAAGGAAAAGAATTACTCATCCTGCGGATCAATCTGCTGCTCTCCGCACTGATCCTCGCAGCCACCGCATTCGCAAGAGTATCGTAAATCAAAAAGAAGCCGTTGCCAAAAGCAACGGCTTCTTTTTGATTCTGGAGTCCATCAGCCTGTTGATGGAGAGCTCAGTCGGACAGTACACCCTAACGGGTACGAGAGCTGTCCGACCCCAAAGTATTACAACCTTATCAAACTCGGTTCCACCAGCGCGCCTGTCAAATCATACGCCATCGCGCCCGTAATTCTCACAGGGACGATCTCCCCCACCTTTGCCTTACCTTCAACGAGAACCATGCCGTCGATTTCAGGCGCATCGCGGTACGACCTGCCAATGGAGATGCCGTTATCGAATCCCTCGATCAGCACATCCAATGTCTTGCCAACATAGGATTGATTCACCTGAAGCGAAATGTTCTGCTGAAGCTCCATCAGCCTCTCGAATCGCTCCTGTTTGACAGAAGCAGGCACGGGGTCGCCCAGAGGCGCGGAGGTTGTCCCCGGCTCGAAGGAAAATTGGAACGTCCCCACACGGTCGAATCGAATCTCTTTCACAAAATCATACAAGGCTTGAAATTCCTCGTCCGTTTCACCGGGGTATCCAACAATGAAAGTCGTGCGCATGGACAAGTCCTTCACCGTCGCGCGCATTTTGCCAATCGTCTTATACACCCAATCCATATTGGACGGGCGTTTCATGCGGTACAAAGTTTTCGGGTGCGCGTGCTGGAGCGGCATATCGAGGTAAGGCAAAACCTGTTTGCGGGCTGCCATCACTTCGATGAGACGGTCTGTGACGTAGCCCGGGTACGCATACATCACGCGCACCCAATCCATATCAGGGACAGCGGCCGTCAACTGCTCGAGCAGAATCGCGAGGCCGTCTTTCATGCCGAGATCATGGCCGTAATCTGTCGTATCCTGCGCGATCAACACCAGTTCGCGCACACCTGAATCTCGCAGCATCCGCGCTTCGTGCAGGATGGCTTCAACAGGGCGTGAGACAGCTGTTCCTTTAATTAAGGGAATCGCGCAAAACGCACAGGGACGGCGGCAGCCATCCGCCACTTTGATATACGCGCTCGCACCCGCAATGCTGACGCGCAAGGCATCGTACTCATCCGTGCCAACCGTTGCGGTTTCAGGCAGGTGATAGATCGGTTCGGGGTGTTTCCCTTTGCGGACTTCCTTCACCACTTGCACAATATCCATCCAGCGGCGCGTGCCGAGAATGCCGTCGATGCCCGGCACCTTTTTGGCAACTTCCACGCCGTAGCGCTGCGTGAGACAGCCCGCCGCAATAAGCACCTGCCCATCGAGTTTTGATTCGGCAAGCTCGCCCAATACACGATAGGATTCCTCTTTAGCAGGGCCAATGAACCCGCAGGTATTCACGATCAACACCGCCGCTTTGGACGGATCATCCATCGAACGATAACCGTCACGCAAAAGCAATTGCGCCATCGAATCCGAATCAACCGTATTCTTTGCACAGCCGAGCGACACTAAATGAAAAGTATTTTTAGACACGTTGTTTTCCTAAAGTATGTCACGCTTACAGCGTGACGATTCCAATAAAATCTATAGGGTGTGTTTCGTTTCAGTTGAAACAACCGTCCCGAAGGTTTGAAAAACGGCAAAAGTATTCGAGAAAACCTTCGGGACGTTCCAACCTTCAACTCATTTGAAACACGCCTTACAAACGTGACCTACCCGCCATCCGGTGGAGTCACCGTCGGCGAAGCAGTTGGCGTGGAAGTCGGTGTGGGCGTGGATGTCACCAGCGGAGTCACCGTTGGCGTGGGTGGAATGGTGGCGGTAGGCGTCACTACCCCCGAAATCAAATAAACACGGCTCACCACTTCTCCAATGCCGCCCATCAAACCCAGGTCCTGCCCATTATAGGTGATGCGCAATGCCGAGGCATTCCCCGTCAGAATCACCACTTGATTCTTCGCGTTGAACACTTTCGTTTCACGCGGAGCCATGCGGCCTTCAAAAACTACCGCCCCATCCACAGAGATTCTCACAAAGGTACGCTCCAGCGCAAAAATGCTCACCGTCACATTTGCGGCAACGCCTTCCGTCGGCGTTTGCGGCGTAACGGGCACACTCGCGCCAGCCAACGAAGTAGCGACAAGGTTTTCATCCACCGCCGCAAAAGTAGCTTGCAATGAAGCCGTCGGCAGCGGCACATTGCCAAGCGCCTCCACAATGGAAGGCGCAGTAGCTTCAGCGAATTCACCTTGCTCATCCTGCGAACTGACCAGACGCCCAAAACCCCAGATCGCAAGCGCGGCCAAAATCGCGATCATCACCACGCCGAAGATCAAATCGCCCGCAATAAATGTCCGCAGCCAGGGGATGGATGCAACTACTTCCGTTTGAATTTTCTCGCGCGGCGTCTCGGCATATTTCTCGCGCCGCCGCGCTTGCAGCACATCCGCAAAACGCAGCAAAATCGCGTCGGTATCCAAATCAAGAAACGCCGCATAATTCGCAAGCATCCCGCGCATTTGCACAGGCGAAGGCAGCCTGTCCATCGCGCCGTCTTCCAGCGCCTTCAAAAACACCGCGCGCAAATGCGTATGCCGTTCCACTTCCTCCAGCGTCAGGCTGATCAACTCGCGCCGCTCCCGCAGCTTCGCGCCAATCTCCACAAAGATCACATCCGCAGGCAGGCTCGGCGCGGATGCCTTTTCCTCTTCGACGATATCCTCTTCTACCTCTTCTGCAATCGGAATGGATTCAGATTCCCTCCTCGCAAAACGGGATTGGATGGATAAAGCCAGCCTTGCAAGCAGAAGCGATTCCGCCTCTTCCCTACCCGCAGCATGTTCGGCCTCGGTTGGCAGAATCTGCGCTGCGGGTTTTATCTCCGTCACTCCGGCGTTGTCCTGAGCCTGTCGAAGGGTGGATTCGGTTTCAGGGTTGGCAACTGCCTTCGGACGGCGGCCAAGCCAGGACAAGAATCGAGGCGCGGGCTTTTCCGCCTGCGAATCAGTCAACGACGGAATATCCGTCTCAACGAGATTGACCTGCGGCAACGGCCCGCTCACTTCAGCAGGGGCAGGCGCGCTGTGCTGAATCTCTGCGATCATCTCGTCGATGTTGAGTTCGAGGTAAGCGGCATAATTGCGCAAAAAGCCGCGTCCCTGCGCCGCAGACGGAATGACTGAATAATCATCCGACTCTAAGGCCTGCAAAAAAACGGTGCGAATGCGCGTATCATCCGCCGCTCGTTCGAGCGTGAGATACCGCGCTTCGCGCGCCTGCTTCAGGCGTTGGCCAATGGAGATTGACATGGATTTATTGTATTACAAAACATCACCGACATTCGCCGGTGATGTTGGTTGTTTTTATTCGGCTGTGGCGGCGGGGGCTTCTGCCGCGGCTTCTTCGGCTGGCTGTTCAGCCTTTTTCGTTTTCTTTGCCTTTTCAGGTTCGGCCTGTTCGGCGGCGCTTTCGGCGCTTTCCCCTTCGCGGTGGACGATGATCTTGATCTCAGGGACAAGGTCCATGGTCAGGCGAATGTGGGCGGTGAATTCACCGAGCGTGCGGATGGGTTGGATATCCACCTGCTGGCGTTTGACTTCGTAGCGAACCTGTTCGGTAAGCGCGGTGGCGATATCCTGGGTGGTGATGGAGCCGTATAATTTACCGGTATCGCCAGCCTTGGCGGGGAAAGTGAGGGTCACTTCCTTGATGAGGTCGGCAACGCCTTTCAGTTCGCTGTTCTGGGTATTGCGGCGAACCTCCGCCTGTGACTTGATCCTCTGCACCTGTTTCATGGCGCCTTCGGTGGCGAGAACAGCAAAGCCCTGCGGAAGGAGGAAGTTACGGCCATAGCCGTCGGCCACTTTCTTAATATCCCCGGCGTGACCAAGTTTGTACACGTCTTTAACAAGCATTACTTTCATTTTCTTTAAGCCCTTTCTGGCAAAGTGAATGTCAGAGCGAAGGGTACTACGCTCTGCATGAGCAGGATATTACCGCACTGAACGTGGGATTTTGGCCTGCGGGGCGAAATTGTACCATAAAAGGATTTGCAAATGCGGGAAAATACGATTAAGATAAAGGTATGAATCAGTTTCCCATCAGTCTGCGGCGCGTGGCAGCATTTGCGGGTATTTTTATTTTGATCTTATTTGTCATCGAGTTCAATTCGCGTCTCGAAGAACTAAACCGCTTGAATGACCAGCGTGACCAGATGCGCGCGCTCGCCACACAAGCCATGCAGACCCAGATGGCAATGCAAACGCAGGTTGCGTATGCGGGGTCCACGGCGGCGGTGGAGGAATGGGCGCGCACGGATGGGCGTTATCTCCAGGAAGGCGATCATCCTGTAATTCCCGTGGGGTTGCCGGGCAGTGAGCCGGTGATCGTCTCCACTCCCCTCCCGGTCCTCCCCCCAATGCAAAATTGGGAAGTCTGGTGGAGTTTATTCTTTAGCAAGTAACCAAAGGAAAAATGTCAGATTCGATCCCACAGATCATCTTTGAGATCACACACCAGAGAGGATACTGTGGTTTTTTTATAGTAGGACTTTCGCTCAATCTCGCTTTTTCATGTCACCCTCCCGAATGACAAGCGAAAGTCCTGTATAGGTAACTTGTAAAGCCAAAATAAGTGAAGTGGATTGTAATGAAAAAAATACATCTTTACAGCAATCATCGTTGGATAATGGATGTAAGGTCACTTCCTCTTCAAGGCGGCCTGTAACGGGCCTCGGATATCCATTAGGGAAATATCCGCGGCCTATTTTCAAATATTGAATATGTATCCCGGCTCCCTTCCTTTTGCACTGCCCATGCTGGCTATTGCCGGCCTTACCGCGGGAATAGCTATTTATGCCTTCAACCGCTCGAATCAACCGGGGGCAATCACTTTTGGATGGTTGATGACAAGCATGACGCTCTGGAGCGCCTTCAGCGTTCTCGAATTTATTGCGCCTTCCCTTTCCGGAAAAATCATCGCAGCCAAGTTGGAATACATCGGCATTGCATCCATCTCCTTGCTCTGGCTGGCTTTTGCGCTGGAATACACCGGTCACGCAGACTGGCTGACGCGTAACAGACGCTATGTTTTGACCGCCTTCGTCACCCTGACTTTTGGCCTGGCGCTCACCAACGAGTTCCATCATTTGATCTGGAGGGAAACAAGCCTCGACCCAAACGGGTTTCCACCCCTGGTGGTGACAAGCCATGGCGCTTGGTTTTGGATATTTACATCATTATCGTATGGCCTTATTTTTGCCGGGATTGCATTGTACCTGACCGCTTTTGCCAGAACGCATCACCTCTTCCGGCAACAAATCAGCGTAATGGTTATTGGCTCTATCGTCCCATTGATCGGGAACACTTTCACCCTGATTGTTCCACTCCCCTTGCTGCACGGCTTCGACCTAACTCCCTTCACATTTGCTTTCTCCAGCATCTTTCTGGCCATCGGCCTCTTTCGATATGGACTGCTCAACCTGGCGCCCATTGCGGCGGCGCTGGTTATCGAAAATCTGCGCGATGCGGTCATTGTAGTGGATGCCCGCCAGCGGGTTGTGGATTTGAATTCCACCGCCCGAACCTGGCTGAACGCAGGCGATGATGTCATCGGCGGCAACGCGAGCAAGGAATTGACTCTGCTGGAACCCCTCTGGAAAAATTGGCAGGATGATGCGCCGCCAATCCTTCTCACCCTGGGTGAGCATGAACAGCGCCGCTGGTTCGACATTGCCATCTCTCCCGTGCGGGACATGAACAAAATTTTGCTGGGAAGCGTGATCATCGCACGGGATATAAGCCGCGAGCAGGAATTGCTGTCCACAGAACGCCGTTACGCGCATCAGATGGAATTACTCAACTCAATTACCCTTGCATCCCTCGAAACGAACACCCTTCAAGAAATACTCCAGATATTGGCAGATCACCTCGGCGAACTGTTGGAAGCAGATGGGGCGTTTTTAACGCTCTGGGATGAGACGCAGAAAAAAGCAATCCCAACCGCGGCCTATGGCAAATTGCGCGAAATGTATCCAAAATTAATATTCAAACCAAACGAAACCACACTGACTGAAAGTGTATTACGCCTTAAAAAATCCCTGGCTGTGGATGATGTATTCGATACTCCGTATATAAGCCCCAGCATCGCAGCGCAATTTCCCGCCCGCTCCATCCTGGGATTGCCTCTCATCATACGCGAACAAAAACTGGGCGCCGCCCTGATTGCGTTCAACCAGCCTCACCACTTTACCGAGCAGGAAATTGCCATCGGCGAACAGGCGGCGGCTCAAATAGCGCTGGCGGTCAGCAAGTTCCAACTCTTCGATTCGGTCTCGCATCGTGCGGTGCAGCTCAGCCTGCTTGATGAAGTGAGCAGGCAAATGACCGAAAGCCTCGATGAAAAGGAAATTTGCGAGCGCACCGTTCAGGCCATCGTTAATGTTTTTGGTTATGACGAAGCGGCAATCTCCCTGTTGATCGGGAACGAATTGGAATTGATCTCGGTCGGCGGCACAGTGGACCTGGGATACAGCCCAGGCTTTCGTCAAAAAGTGGGGCAGGGCATCATGGGCCATGTAGCTGAAACCCGCGAATCCTACTTTGCGCGTGATGTCACCAACGACCCCTATTATTACCATCCCTTCAGCAAGGGCAGCGGCTCGGCTTTGGGAACGCCCGTCTTATACGAGGGAAAATTACTTGGCGCGGTATATATCCAGAGCGCCCCCCCAAACCCCATATTCCCGGAAGATATCCTCACCATGCAAACCCTGGCCAGCCACCTTGCCATTGCCATCCAGAAAGCGCACTTGTACGCTACAGCCCGCGAACATCTCACCACTATGACCACCCTGCAATCCGTCACTGAAACCGTCACCTCTTCGCTGGAACTCGATAACATCTTCAAAACCGTGGTGCAGTTATTGAAGGAAACCTATGGCTATACTTATGTCAGCCTCTACCTGCTGGAAGATTCAACCCTGAAGCTTGGCGCCCAGGCGGGTTACCCGCAAGAACTCATCATCCATGAAATTCCCGTCAACATGGGAATTGCAGGGAAAACCGTCCGCACCAAACAGGGACAGTTCATCCAAAACGTCCGCACCGACCCAACCTTTTTGGTTGCCTCCTACGAAGTGCAAAGTGAAATCTGCGTGCCATTACTAAAGAATGGCGCTATCTTGGGCGTGCTCAACATCGAATCAGATTCCAGCCGCCCGCTCACCGAAAAGGATGTGAACCTGCTAACCTCCTTCGCCAGCCCCGTAGCCATGGCAATTGACAATGCCCGCCTGCACGCCAGAGTCACCTCGCTGGTGCTCAAAGACGGCATGACCGGTCTCTTCAACCGCCGCGCCTTCGATCAATTCCTCGAAACCGAGGTTAACCGCGCAGAGCGCTACGGCCACCTGCTTTCGCTCATCATCCTCGATATGGACTCCTTCAAGGAATACAACGATACCTACGGCCACCCCGCCGGGGATGAACGCCTGAAAGCCATCGCCGCCATCCTGTATGATAACGTGCGCGACCCTGACGTCGCCGCCCGCTATGGAGGCGAGGAATTTGCCATCATCCTGCCGCACACCACCAAAGAAGGCGCCACCATCCTGGCAGAAAGGCTGCGGGCAACCGCCGAGGAACAGGCGCCCGGTGAACCCGGCGATCACGCATATATTCCCGGATACACCATCAGCCTGGGAGTGGCAACCTTCCCTTATGATGGCGACACCACCGCCGCCCTCCTGCGCGCGGCAGACAATGCCGAGCTGAACGCCAAACGCCTCGGAAAGAACCGCATCTGCATTGCTGAAACATCGGAAAACCTGCCCAGTGAATAGACTTGACCTCTTCCCCGATACCGCCAAAATAAAAGATGATTCCCTCTTCATTGCAGGTCACTCCCTCGCCTCCCTCGCGGATACATACGGGACTCCATTCTACTTATATGATCGCGCCACATTGGATAACGCGGCGGCAGGATATAAAACCGCGCTCGCTTCGCACTACCCGACAACTGCTTCTGTTACCTATGCAGGCAAGGCATTCCTCTGCATTGCCATCGCGCAATGGACTCAGCCTCACGGCTTGTATGTGGACTGCACCGGCGAAGGCGAGATCGCCATTGCCCTGGCAGGCGGAGCGCCGCGTGAGCGTATCCTCGTGCATGGCGTCAATAAATCCATCCATGATCTAAAATCAGCCATCCAACACGCAGGCACAATTGTTGTTGACAATCTCACCGAACTCCATCGAATTGCCAGCATTTTTACGGAACACACAACACGCAACACGTCCCTCTGGCTGCGCCTCCTCCCAGGTGTAACGGTAACCACCCACCACACCCACACGCAGACAGGCCAGCACGAAAGCAAGTTCGGCATGACCCGCGAAGAGATTTTGGAAGCGGCAAATTTTTGCAAACAGCACAACCTGCCATTGAACGGAATTCATTTTCATCAAGGCTCTAACTTTCGGGATGCGAGTCCGTTGAAAGCGGCAATCGAGCTGGGACTCGATCTCGCAAAAGAAATTGGATTTGCGAATAAATGGCATTTTTGCCCCGGCGGCGGATGGGGCGTGGCCTATCACGAGGATGAACTTCCACAGCCTGATGTAAATGAGTATGTGCGCGTGATCGCGGAGAATGTGATCGCAGGCTGTGCGTCTCGCGGACTCACCCTGCCTCATTTACATTTGGAACCTGGGCGCAGTTTGGCGGCGCGGGCGGGTGTGGCTGTTTACAGGGTGGGCGCAGTCAAAAGACGCGGCGATAAAGTTTGGATATTAACCGACGGCGGCATGACGGATAATCCGCGCCATGCAATGTATGGAGCGAGATACTCTTGTTTAACGGTATCAGGCCCGGGCGGGGAGAGAAGCGAGGTGGTCTCCATCGCGGGGCCGTATTGCGAGTCAGGGGATGTGATCATCGAAGACCTGCCCATGCCGAAAATCAAAGAAGGGGATTTGATCGCCATCCCGGTTTCGGGCGCGTATCATTTGAGCATGGCATCCAATTACAATGGCTCACGCAAGCCAGCGGTATTGTGGCTTGAAAACGGCTCGGTCAAAATAATTCAAAGGCGGGAAACAGCGGATGATCTTATGCGGCGCGACGAAGCGTTATAGTTTAGGGGGGTTTCATTTCAGTTGAAACGCCTCCATATAATTTCATTCAATTTCCAATGAGAAAAATACTTCCACAATACGCGGGTCAAATTGTTTGCCTGCGCGTTCGATGATATATTCGCGGGTTTTTTTCTTCGACCAGGCCTTGCGATAGGGGCGATCTGAAGTCAGCGCATCCCAAACATCTATGATCGAAAAGATACGCGCGGAAAGCGGAATTTGCTCGCCTTTTAATCCGCGCGGGTAGCCTGCGCCGTTCCAGTATTCGTGATGACAAAAAGGAATATCGATGGCGGGTTGCAAAAATGAGATGGATGAAAGCATGTCGTAGGCATATTGTGTATGCTGCTGCATGATGGTTCGTTCCTGCGCGGTGAAGGGGCCGGGTTTATGTAAAATCGAATCCGGGATTCCCATTTTGCCGATGTCGTGCAGGAGCGCGCCGCGGCGGATATGCTCAATTTCATTTTCGGGGATTTTGAGAGCATGGGCAAATTTCAAGGTTAATTCGGTGACGCGGCGGGTGTGGCCTTCGGTGATCTCATCACGAAGTTCGAGCGCGCGCGCCCAGCCCGCCAGGGTATTGTCATACGCGAGGGCAAGTTCATCGGCATGTTGAAGCGTTTGCTCGAATAACATGGCGCGGTGAATGGCATTGCCAGCCGTTTCTGCAAAAGCAATCAGGATGCGTATTTCTGTTTCGCTAAAAATATGCCGCTCAAACATCCAAATATGCAGTACGCCGATAATTTTTTCCTGCGCGTGCAGCGGCAGGGAGATGCCGCCGTGTAATTTTTGCAGTCTTTTCTTTTCTCCATCCAGCATAACCATGACGGGGTCTTTTTGCATATCTTCTGTCACATAAATCTCGCCGGTTATGGCAACATGGCCGGTAATGCCTTCGCCGGGGCGATGGCGGAGGATGGATTCATCCTTCAATTTATTTTTAGACTCCCCTCTTGCAGAAAACCAGCCATGCGAGACGTAATCGCCGCTTTCAGAGTCAAGCAGAAAGATGGAGCCATAATCGCCTGCAACCGCGCGCATGGCCTGTTTTGCCAAAACCGGAACCATCTCTGTCACGCTTTGCGCGGTACGCAAAGCGGCAGAAGCGGCGGCTAAAGCCTCCAGTTCATGCGCATGATGGCGAAGTTCATCTTCGGCGCGTTTGCGCTCGGTAATATCCACCATCACGCCTTCAATGTATTGCACGTTGCCCGCATCGTCTGCCACGCCCGCTCCCCATTCATCCACCCAGCGCCATTCGCCAGATGTATGGCGGATACGATAAGTGATATGAAAAGACCCCTGGTTGGCAGTTGCAATTTTAGCGGTGGAAGACAGGGGAATATTCACCAGGTCGTCTGGATGATACAGATCAAAGAAGCTAAGCCCCTCCTCCAAAAATTCCTTTTTGGAATGACCGCTAAGTTCCTCAATCGAATCGTTCAAGTAAAGAAAGGTGTAACGTTCATCGTTTTTACATAAATAAACAACGCTGGGGATATTTTCAGCCAGCGTGCGGAATTTCATTTCGCTTGCCTTTAGCGCATCTTCAGCTTGTTTGCGCTCGGTGATAGTACGTATGATGCCTTCAGTGCTAATTGGCTGTCCGGCAGCGTCAAAAATGGCGTGCGCCGTAATGGAGACGAAGGCTAAATTTTCATCCTTCCGCTTGAGGCGCGCTTCAAAGTCGTTGACCGAACCTTTCTTTTCAATCACCGCAACCAGAGCGTTATAATCTTCCGGGAAGGCATAGAATTCCGTAACATTATGACCAATGACTTCTTCCTGCTTATATCCTGTCTGCTTTTCGACGGAGGGACTTATGTCAGTGAGAATGCCGTGATAATCTGTTCGGTAATGCATATCTTCAAGGTTTTCATAAATTCGCCGATATTTTTCCTCGCTTTCACGCAACGCGATATTCATCTGCTTGCGTTCCGTAATATCGCGGTAGTTTGCGACAATGCCATTTATATACGGATCATCCAACATGTTGTGACCGGTGACCTCAAAATGACGCCATTCCCCGTCCTTCCGCTGAAAGCGATATTCAGTCGTTCGGACTACGCCCGGAGTTGCTGCGCCTTCTGCGAAAGTTTCCAACACTCTGGGGATATCCTGCGGGTGGATATATCGGAATGCGCTTTGACCTAATATTTCCTCGGGGGTGTACCCCGTCAAGCGCTCCCCCGAAGGGGCAATGTAACGGGCAATTCCCTCCCCATCCACAATCACCACACCCTCGGCAGAGTTCTCGATCAGCACACGGAAATACGCCTCGCGCTCTGCAAGCGCCTTTTCAACGCGTTTGCGCTCGCTGATATCGCGGACAATGCCCTGCAAAAATCCATTGGGCAGCATTCGGGCGCTGATCTCAACCGGTATCGGAGAACCATCCTTCCGTTTGAGCAGGCGCTCGACGATCAATATTTTTCCAGCGCGCAGGTCTTCGATCCGAAAGGGGACCGCGGATAATTCTTCTGAAGAGATAATATCATCCATGCGCATTGCCAGAAGTTCCTCGCGCGAATAGCCCAGCATGGCACATCCGCTTGGGTTCACATCCACATAACGACGCTCGGTATCCGCCAGGAAAATGCCGTCTGAAGCCTGTTCAACCAGGGTGCGGTAGCGGGTTTCGGACATGCGAACTTCATTAACAAGATTCGCATTCTCGATGATAAAGGCAGCGTGCCCGGCCATTGCTTTTGCAAGCCGAATATCCGCCGGGGTAAATTCACGCCGGCGGCGGCTTTCCCAAATTTCGATATCGCCGAACAATTGACCATGAGCCATGATCGGCACAAACATCATGGATTTGATTCCGTAAACCGCAAATTGCTCGCGCTCGACGGGACTCATCACTTCATCATCCGCGTGCATAATGACCACTTCGCCATCTTGCATGGCGATCATAATGGTTGCGTAATCGCTATTTAGATAGACCTGCCCCAAATCCTGATGAACTTCGGAGGAGGATGCCTCCTCAGCCCAGTACTCCCCCACCACCTGCATGGTTCCATCAGCCAGATTTACCGCCATGATGTTGCCGCTGGTGGCTTGCAGGGCCTCCGTCATATGACGCGCAAGTTTCGCAAGTAATTCATGCGGATCCATGATGCTGGCGGTCATATCCTGCGCGGCGGCATATAATTGTTCGAGTTCGGCGGCTTTTGTTCGAATATCGGCATCGAGCCCGGCTTTCACCATGGAAAGGGCAATTTGCCTGGCGGCCTGCTCCGCCAGTTCAACTTCATCCATGGAGAACTGATGATGTTCTCGAAAGCCAAACACAAGCGTGCCCAGCTTACGGTCATTTGCAATAAGCGGCAGCCCCAGGGCAGAATGGGCCGGAAATAGCGCGGCAAGATGCGGGCTGATGTGAACTGAATTTCTTATATCCTCCACCGCCAAAACCTGGCCGCTCTCCAGAATGGAACGGCTGAATATCTTCTCGCCGGGTTTTACGTTTGAGTAAAGCGAAAGGGGAACTTTGAACATTTCGGAACTGATAAATTTCCCGGGCTGCTGGGCGCTTTCGTCCCAAAGTGAGAAATAAAATCCATCTGCGCTTAAGGCTTTTTCAAGCACTGCAATGAATTTTTCAAGCATGGCTTCGAGGTTTGGCGTTTCAAGGGTGGTTTGAGTAATTTCATTCAGGAGCGCCTGATGACGGGCATAGGTCAATATCCGCTGTTCCGATTCTATTTTTTCGAGCGCATAGGCCAGGTCGTCCGCCAGTTCGGTCAACAAATTGATTTCTTCCGCGTCAAATATGCCGGATGGAGACGGATGCACCACGGTGAGAACGCCAAAGATACGCGCTTCTCGAACGATGGGCAATGCCAGCGAAGAGCGGCGCGGATATTTCTTCAAGAGCGGGCAGGCAGGGCATGGATCGTTTTCGGCAGGCTCGACGAGGAAGGGCTGTTTGGAACGAACCGCCGTGGCAACGCATGAAGGTCCGCTTCCCTCCCCATCCAGCCTGGTAGTAAACAATGTTGAATCAATCGTTTCCCCGGCAGATGAGGCCAAATTGAGCGTAACGCCGTCCGCCGCCAGCAGGCTGATCCAGGAAAATATATAGCCGCGCTCGACGATAAGAATTTCACAAGTTCGCTGGAGTATCCGTGCGGCATCCTGTTCGCGAACGATGAGTTGATTAACATCGCTCAGCGTGCGCAGGAGGCGGCTGAGGCGTTGTTCGCGCGCCAGAAGTTCACGCGACCTTTCGAGATTCTTTCCCAAAACTCCCAACAAGTATGTGATCGATATCAAGATGGCAATGCTCAAAATCAGGAAAACCACCGTGCCGCTCACCCAGGCCCCGCCATCCACCGAGTTGATCTGGCGCGCAGGCGGGACAATTATGTGCCCATTCACCTGAAGCCAGCCAACCACGATCATCGTAATAAGGCTGATGAAGAATGTTGTCAGGCTGTAGCGAAGATCCAAGAATACCGCTGAAAGAATGACAAAAGCGAAGAGAAAAATTCGCCCGTCGCCGCTGAGGGATGATTGAACCAGCCCAATGCTCCCGAGCGCGTAAAAAATAAAGAGCAGGCTCCCCGCGCGGATGGTGAACGGTACTTTACGGGCAAATGTAATCGCCGCGAGCAGGGCTGTTGTACCCACATAAATAGTTAATGTTAAAGCAGCCAAAAACAGCGGGTTGGCGGCGCCTTCCGCTTCTATCTGGTATGTTTGGTAAACATTATTAATCCCCGCCAGGAGACCGACGATCCAAATGGCGAGTATTCCGCGTAAAATCCCCTCCAAAATATACTCGCGCCATTCTTGAAGGTCACGCGAGGCAAATGGATCAAATAATGAAGTGGGAGATGGAAAGGGTTTCATGAATTTGCTCGGATTATACAGTTCAAAAAGACAAAAATTAGATTAGTGTCTCCGACTCTCCGTGAATTGCCGTGATATACCCCTAGATGTAGGTCGGATTGCCAGGCAGACTTACGCCGTACCGCCAGATGTCTTACAGCTCCCACACATAGTGGACGAGGGCAGTGATGGCTGGCTTGCCTGCAAGATGATCCATGCCGACGGCCCAGGTTTGCCAGTCGAGCTGGCCGAATTCGTCCGTGCCGGGGAAGTAGACGGAGTAATAATTCATGCCAGGGTAGGGCCATTCAGGGATATAGGTTGCGCCGCCGGTTTGCAGTTGACTGCAAACGATCAATGAGTTTGGCGTGAACACCTGCTGTAGTGTCGGCAGGATAATTTCCTGAAACGAGCCAATGGTGGATTCACCACTCCCAAAGGATAAGCCCCAATCAGCCTGGAAGGTGGTTTCAAAAACAAACTTCGCATGTTCCACGTCATAATTAATGACATTGCCATTGCGATAATATCGAACAGCCATGCCATTGGATGAGGACACAAGCGAGGCCAGCAGGGCGCCATCTTTGGTTGCAACGGCTTTGGACAGGGAGTTGATCAACTCCGTGCCGCGGATGTCGGCGCAAAAATCGGGGGGCTGGGTTGGGATGGGCGTCTGAGTGAAAACGGGGGGCTGTGTCAGCGTGGGGATGGCAGTCAAGGTTGGGGAGGCAGCCAATGCCGGTTGGGGCGTATCAGTTGGCAGGGCGGTGGGAGGCGGAGGCTCATCCACGGGAACTGCGCAGGAGGCGAGAGTCAACAGCAATAACGATAAAAGTATGCGTCTCATTTTTCTTCCTTTCACAAATACAGGATTTTCGCTCGCTTTCGCTTTTTCGTGTCACCCTCCCGATGTCCTTCGGGAGAATGACAAGCGAAAGCCTCCAAAAAAAAACTGGCGGGATGTCCCGCCAGTCATTGTACTATTTTACGCCCGCGGCTGTTTCTTCCGCCGCCTTTTTGAGGATGCGTTTGACCACCTCCGTCACACCGCCGACTGGATTCTTTAAAGTTTCAAAAGCTATTTCGGCAATTTCGGGAGCCATGCGTTTTAGGTTGCGAAAACGGCGCGCGAGAAAAGTTTCATCAGGCGTTGGTTCTTCGAGCGCGGTTTGAATCTCCTGCAATTCAGCCCGCACATCATTTTTATCTTCCGATTTTATGTCTTGTTTCGCATCAAGTTTTTTGTAAATTTCATCGAACAGGGGCGCAATGTTTATCGATTGATTGGAAACCTTGTTATTGTTCCCAACCACGATATTGCTGCCCTGCACACTGCCGCCAATGACGATGCTGTTATCCCCGGCGCGTAAACCGTTTTTATCATTTTTAGCCGTCATGTTTTCCTCCGATATAGTTTAGACAACCTTCGGCGCGATCACCACGCGAAAGCCGAGATCATCATTGAACATGAGCGGGATGGACCAGTTGCAAAACGATGAACGCGCAAACCATTGATACCCGATCCACGACCCGCCGCGCACGATGCGGTATTTTTTATCTTCATCGTACCACGAGCCTGTCCATTCCCAAACGTTGCCGCTCATATCCCAGGCATCCGTTGGGCTGACGCCCTGTGGAAACGTGCAGACCACGGTGGTGCCGCCCAGCCCCGAGCCTGTCGAGTCGCTGTCCCAGGTATTGGCGGCGGCTTTATCAAAGCCTTCGCCCCAGGGATACTCGCTGCCATGGTCTCCCCTTGCGGCGCGTTCCCATTCATCATCGCGCGGCAGGCGGATGGTGTAGCCCTCCGGCACAGCCACGATCTTTTTCGCAAGCCAGCTGCAATAGGCCTGCGCTTCATACCAACTGACTCCCACCACCGGCACAATTGGGTTGCTCAACTCGATGTTATGCCAGTAATAAGGCATGTTGCGTTTTGCAAGCGGACGATGCTCCAGCCAATCCCGCGAGACGGCTTCCATTGTGCGCGCATCATATTTTCCGGTGCGCCACTCCCAGCCTTCGTCGCTCCAAAATTCGCGGGTCTGGTATCCGTCCTCTTTGACGAAGCGGGCATACTGGATGTTGGTAACTTGATATTTGCCGATGAAATACATATATGGGATTTCTCGCGCTTCTTTCTTAACCCCGGCCTGATACTCACCAGCAGGCACTTCCACAAACCGATCCAGGTCGCCGGGCCGCCAGCCAAGCCGCCCCAACAGCAGGCCTGCGTGTCTTCGTATCTCCGGGCGGATGCTGCTGCCCTGCATAGTGGTGACCAAAGATTGCGTAACGTGTTCCTTGCTCTGCAAAGGAACGCCGCCCGGCCATGTATCCAACACGGCATCGCCGGCCAGCACAACCGCTTCACCGGGGGGGCCAGGTTGACGGTCCACCAGCGCTTCCACAACTTCACCGGACACCTTTGGCAGTTGCTGGCGAATGCCAAGATAGCCGATGGTGAGCAGGGTCACTTCACGCCAGGCCTGCTCCCCCACATGCTGGGAAAGAGTCTCGATGATCGGCGTAGAGTTACCCTGTCCCTTTAAAGCAAGCGCAACAGCGGCGAGATATTCTTCAAAAGTCAGGTGAATGAATCCATATTCACCTGGCCCGCGCTCCAAAAGGATGGCGGCGTGATCGTGCACATCGGTAAGAAATTGGCGCGCAGCCTGATGCGGTGACGGGTCGCCGCGTTCCAGAAAAAGCTCCTCCAATTTGCGGCGCATGTCTTCGCGCCCCACCAGCCCAACCCCAGGGCTGACTTCGTGCATCCACAACGCCAGCGGCGCAAGGATGCGGATCGTTTGGATCTCGTCGATGTCGCGTCCGGGCGCGCGTCCGCTGATACTGCGGGCGCGATTCCAGGTGGAAAGCAAAGTGTTTACATATTGGTCGTAGAGCTGCACACGGCGTTCGGGCAGTGACACACCCTGCCGTTTCATCAACGCAAGAATGGTGAGCAGTAATGGCGTGGATGCCAGTTGCCGCACGCCGGGGTTTTGTTGAATGGCGTCCAGAAGTTCGCGGCGGTCTGTTTCAGCGTCGGCGCGGGCTACGGCGGTATTCCCTTGCGCCTGTTTTTCAAGGGCAGTTGTCCAATGCCCCACAAATTCCTCGATCTCATCCTCTTCGAAATCGACGATGGTACATTCCACCAAATCCTCCGCCGAGGGACGCACGGCGCGATACCCAACCACGCGGCTGGTGAGAACGAACTTATTGCCCTCGCGGCGGTGGAAAGCGAAGAAGTCCACCACGCGCTCGACTACTGTGTTGCGCATGTTCAAATCGCGGACTTCATCGAGACCGTCCAGCAAAATCAACGCCCGCCCGGCTTTGAGCGCTTCATGCAGCATGGGGCCCACCGGCAAATCCGCGCCGATGCCGTCAAAATATTCGGCGATGAAATCATCCAAACGAATATCGCGGGTTTGCAGTGAATTTGCAAAAGCCGCCAGAGGCAGAAGGATGGGCAGAAAATCATCCAACCCAATCATTTGCCCCTCTCCGCGGGCAAGGCGCAGCGCCAGATATTTTACAAAAGTGGTTTTCCCGGCTCCGGGGTCTCCCAGCACGATCACGCCGGAATGTTTTTGTAATACATCCAAAAGCGGAACGGGATCCCCAAAGTGAAGGAGTTCCTGGTCATGGTCGGTGATTTCGCGCCCGGCCAGGCTGAGGTCGCGCTTCCATGTATCGCCTTCGGGAAGTTCCATGCGCGCCTTGAGCGGAACGTACAAGTCGAGCAGTTTTAATTTAAGCGGAACACGGTCTGAAACCCCCATGCCTTTCATGCTGAGGTAATAATGGCGGTCGGTCAGGTAGTTGAGATATGCCGCAGTGGACTCCCGAATCGTCTCGGCTGGCAGAGCAGGCTGAAGGTCCCGCCAGAAGCGATCTGCAAGCACAATGGTCTGCCCGTGGATAATGGCGCTGTCTGTCACAGCCCCGCCGATGGCAATGCTCTGGTCGCCTGCCTGTATTTCCATCTCAGATTTTGTTTGTTTGGTGGTTTTTTTAGGGGGTGTTCTTTTTTCGGTCATGCCCGGCCTCGTTGGTTAAAGGCAGTATACAATAATTCGAGTCAACCGGTCTTTACCGAATTGAAAGGTGGTTTTCCATTAAAAAAGCCCGCCTGTGCAGGCCGGGCTTCTCATATTTCAAAATTCAGTAAACCACAGTTTGCCTATTTTTGTTGAGCTTCCCCAAAAACAATCACAACAATATGCTGGTTCAGAAATTTGGGCGCGATTCCCTGGGTTGAAGTAACCTGCCCCAGGGTATACCCGCCAGCCACGGGGACATTCTTCCCCAAAATTTCCTGTACCGCAGTGATCTCAGCGCCGGGTTGCGCTTTTAACAGCATTTGCCAGGCAACATCCACAAGCACGAGCGCCAGGGCGGGTTTGGCATTGCCAAGCTGCAGCAAGGCTTGTTGCGTGGCCTGCCTTGCCGCACGTTCACAGGCGGCGCGGCTGCCCACCAGCAAAAAGGCGTCGATGCCATCGCGGATGGTTGCATTCATGCGGAAACTGCCATCCGCCTCCACACGAATGGGCGCGCGCACCACCAGACTTTCACCCTGCTCCACACCCAGCGGATATAACCGCGCAAGATGGCTTAAAGGAGGGAAGGCCCAGTCCCGCGCGGGATAGCCGAAAAGGCTTGAATAGGTTTCCGAAGCGGGGCGGCCATCCAAAGTGCGAAGCCAAAATCCGCGGGAACGCGTTACCCGAAACTGGTTGCCAACCGGGTCCCAGCCATGGTCGTAACCAACCCCCATTTTCAGGTTTCCGCGCAGAAAAGCCGCAACCAGGCCGCCGGTGCCCGTTTGAGTGCCCGTCATTTGATAGGTATTACCGGTGTGCAAATCGCCGCTGGAAAGCGCCCCTGTGGCGTTTATTTCGGATGTGATCCCGCCGCAAAACTGCTCGGCGTCACCATTGAAACCGTCTGCAAAAAATAGCATGGACTGTCGTTCGACCCGCGCCGATACATGCTGCTCGACCTTTGCAGCTGTTTCCCGCCCAGACTGGGCATAGCCCGGAAACCAGAGCGTATCCGCTTCAAAGTCACCGCTTAGCAGGGCCACCGCCACAGCATGGGGATGATGGCCCTCCCCGGTTAACCCGGCAGGCGAACTAAAGCCGATCATGGGCACATCACCCAAAAGGCTGGTAACGCCGTTCAACACCTCGCGCGGCTGGTATTGATGAGAGGCGATCACCAGGACAAGCCCAGGTGCGTTTGCTCCCAGTCGATTCAAGGCCTTATTCGCCGCCTTTAAACCAGCTTCGCGGCCATCCAGCGCCTGCGCAAATCCTACGGATGCATTCATTGTCATGCTACCTCATCACCCTTCAGCAACCGGGATCGTGAAATGGAATGCTGTGCCCTTACGAAATTCACTCTCGAACCAGATGCGTCCACCCTGCATTTCAACCAGGCTCTTGGTGATGTTCAAACCCAGCCCTGTGCCGGGCGCCTCACGCGCTTTGGGGTCATCAGAGCGGAAGAACTTCTGGAACATTTTTTGCTGGTCTTCCGGCGTCATCCCAATACCGTTATCCTTCACCCACAGGTGAATCACGCGCGGCGCGCCATCCTCATCCCAATGGTTTTCAGACTCCTCCACCCCAACCTGAAGCAATCCGTTTTCCGGAGTGTATTTATAGGCATTGCTGAGCAGATTGGTAAGCACCTGCCCAACGCGAATACGGTCTGCCCACATGAGCGGAAGGTTCTCCGGGATAACGGTCTCTAGGGTTTGTTTTTTATCTTCGATCTGACGCTTCATGGTTCGGGAAACTTCATCCACAAGATCGGCGGCGCTTGCAGCTTTATATTCCAGGCGCAAACGTCCCGCTTCGATCTTGGAGTTATCGTTCAAATCCGAAACCAGCGTAGACATGCGTTCGACGTTTGACTTAATCGTGTGCAGGAAGTTCGTCTGCATTTCGTTGATCTGCCCCACCGCCCCGCCAGCCAGCAATTCGGTATAGCCTTTGATGGAGGTCATCGGGTTCTTTAATTCATGCGCCACAAAAGAGACAAAGTCGCTTTTGGCGAGGTTGGCGCGCTGCACTTCGCCATACAACTGCGCGTTGGAAATGGCAATGGCAGCGTGGTCGGTCAGGCGGGTAAGGAAATCAATATCCACCTGCGAGTCAATGATGCTTTCCAGGTATAGCAGGCCGATCACGGTCGTTTCACGGCGGATGGGAATGACCATTTGAGTATGCGAGGCAACTAACAGCTTGTCTTTCGAAGCGGCAACCGTCAATTGCTGGGGCACACCCGTATCCACAGCCCTGGACATGGCAGGCAATTCCACTTTCATGGTTTGATCGGGCAGACTGGCGATGTAATCATCGAACCCGACATACGACATGACGCGAAGTTTTCCCTCCTCCAACATGCCGATCAATCCCGCTTCCGCGCCGGATTGTCTCAGCGCCCAATCCAGGGTGATGCGCATGGCGCGGTCCATTTCGAGGCTGGCATTCAACTCGCGGTCGATCCTCTGCATCACCGAGAGTTCCTCCACGCGGGCGGCAAGCTCCTGATCTGTCAGGGTATAGAGGCGGGCATTTTCAATCGCAACCGCGGCCTGGCCTGCAAAGGCGGTCAGCAGGGTCTGGTCATCCAGCACAAATGGAAGGCCATCGCGGCGGTTAATCACTTCGACCACGCCGGTGACATGGTCTTTTACCTGCAACGGAACGGCCATCAACGAACGGCTGACAAAGCCGGTCTGCTGGTCTACACCTTTGAAACGTGAAGCTGAATGCTGATCTTCATTTTCGATCACAGGGCCGCGGGTTTGCACGGCGCGCCCAACGATACCGGTGCCCGGCGGCAAACGCTTGCCAACCAGGTTCGTTGCCACAGGGCCGACAGTCACCCTGAAAACAAGTTCGCCGGTCTGGTCATCCACCAAAAACAAACTGCCTGCCTCACAGTTCAAGATCCCAACCGCGTTTTCAAGGATATTTTGCAGCAGGGGGTCGAGGTCGAGCGTGGAGGTTAGTTGACGTGTGATCTCGTTCAGCGTGGAAAGCTGATGGGCGCGTTGTTGCGTCTCTTCAAGCAGGCGGGCTTTGACAATGGCGCCAGCGGTTTGGTCTGCAATGGCTTGCAACAACTCCAGCTGGCCGCGGGTATACACGATGACGCCATCGCGGCTGGCAATGCTCAATGCGCCGATGGACACGGCGCCCGCATTAAGCGGTACGCCCATCCAGGCAAAAGCGTTTTCAAGAACGGGAGTATATCCGCGCGCCTGGCATTCACGCAGGTAATCCTGTGTGATGATCGGGCGACTCTTGCGGATCACTTCCGGTCCCAGGCCTGTGGTCTTCGAAAATGGCAGGTTTTCCCGCTCTTGAATTCTCTCGTTATTTTCAAGGCAAAAGCCATAATAAAAATAATCGCTATCCTTGTTATACAGGGTGATATGAAAATGCGAGGTGGGGATGATCTGCGCGGTTTGGGCGTAGATCAGTTCGAGCACATCGTCAAAGGTAAGGGTCACGTTCACACCCTGAGAGACGCGGGTAAGCGCGTTCATTTCCAAAATTCGGCGCTCAAGATGGGCAACCGTTTGCACCCGTTCGATGGCAATGGAGGCCTGGTCGCAGATATTTTCAAGGAATCTCAGGTCACGCGGGGTATAGGCATGGCCGGATAAGCGCGACCCCAATGCCAGCCAGCCATTGGGACGTTCCTTGCCGGGCAATACAATGAAGAGCCGCGCTCCAAGCAATGCCAGGCGAGACTGTTCCGATTGCAGGGATGCGGGCAATACGGCGGTGTTGTCCAGATACAATGGCAGGCGTTCCGTTTCAAAGTAACGCGCCAGCGGACTCGCGGCTGTAAAGCGGATGTCGCTGGTGGAACGTCTGTTGGCGCCGGGCAGGGCGGAGAAAAAGTCGTTGAGTGAATCGTATGTATAGACGTGAATCCTGCTCGGGGTCAGGGTGGAGGCGATCTGCTCGCTCAGGATCATGCCGATTGTGTTGAGGTCCAATGCCGTGGTGAGCCTGTGAGAGAAATCCTCCAGTTGTTCTGCAAAAGCGCGCTCACCACGGAAGAAAATCGTATCTACTGTGTTTTGCAAACGTGTGCGAAGCGGCTCCAGCAGGATCGCGATCAAAAAGATATAGCCGCCCACCAAAAAGGCATTGTTTGCGGGTAAATTGGGGTTGAAGAACAAGCCAGCGCCTGTCACAAGCAGGGCATACCCGATCATCACCATCAAGCTAAGGGTCACATACATGAATCCGCGGCGGACAAAATCATCCGTTCGCAGGAAGCGAAAACGCAAAATGGTATAGCCGATGACGAGCGGAAAGATTGCCAGCGGCAGAAAGAGGTATGGCGAGAAATTGGACGGTCGGATAAAGCCATATCCCAGCCAGGCGCTTAAGGGAACGAAGGCTAATACTGCGCCAAAAAGAATGGCGCGGGATTGGGTTTTGACCACTGGCGATTGATCGTAAAATGCGTGATACAGATTCGTAAGAAGATAAAAGACCGCACTGGCTGAAACAAAGCCGTAGATATATTGCCAGCTTCGAATGTAATCCGTTGGCTGGTCGAAATTAAACAGGTCTGGCAGGGCATTGACGGCAAGGAGCAGGCCAAACAGAACCCCGCCCCAGCGCAGGAAGGGACGGTTGATAACAAAGCGCGGTTCGGCTGGAAATACAAGCGCGAGGTTGATCAATGCGCCACCTGCAAGCCCACAGGCCAGCGTCCACACGATTGTAAATTCGTGGGTGGTGATCAGATTGAAGTATGCGCCTGTAACAATGGCTAGGGAGGATGTAAAGAGGGAGAATGCACGGCCAGCCGATTCGTTGCGGCGAAAACCAAAAATCCACAAACTGACTGCAAGGAAGATCGCGCCCAATGCCGAGGGAACGATGAAATAAAGCGTACGGCTGGATTCCGGGAAGGAATATAAAGTGATATCAAAAGTGCGTTCTTCCCCGCTCGTTAACAGGACGGTGGCTGTAATATTTTCCCCGGGCACACGCTCCTGTAAAATCTCCCTAACTTCACGTGAATTGCCGACCGTCGTCCCGTTAATGAAAATCAACCGATCCCCCAGGTTTACTTCCTTGTACAATGCCCAGGCAGGTTCAAACTCCTGCGGGCCGGTGCCATTGAAGACCAGCGTGTGTTCGTAAAAAGCGCCGATAAAAGGCTGTTGAAGCCAGCGGTTTGCCAGGAACAGGCCAGCTAAAAAAATAATGACGGCCGCCGCCTGATACCCAAACACGATCCACTGCAAGATTCGGCCAACCAGGGCGCCGTAGCGTTGAAAACCAAGCGGTTCATTTCTTTGCAGGCTTTGCGCAATCATAATGTCAGGATTTTACACTACATCAAGACCATTGGTGTATGCTACTTTCATAACAAAGCAGCAAGGAAGAAGGCAGGGGATGCCAGCGCAGCTTCTCATGAGAGTATGGCACGGGTTTGCCTTACATCGTCATGGATTTTTTCGACCAGCGCTTCCACCGAAGTGAATTTCAGTTCATCGCGCAGGCGGGCAACAAATTCCAGGTGCAGGGTCTCGCCGTAAATATCGCGGTCGAAGTCGAGCAGGTAGGCTTCGAGGCTGGGAACTTGCCGTTCGGGCGTGAAGGTTGGGTTAAGGCCGATATTGGTGGCCGCCATCAGTTTCTCCCCGCCCAAACGCGCCCAGCAGGCATAAATGCCGTTGGGCGGCATGACCTTCCCTTTGGGGTAATCAATGTTCGCAGTGGGGAAGTTGATGGTTTTCCCGCGCCCTTCGCCGTGGATCACTTCGCCGCCCAATTGATAACGATAGCCAAGCAGTTTCGCCGCTTCGGTGATGTTGCCCGTGGAAACCAGCTTGCGAATTTCTGTGGAGGAGATCACGCCGCTTTCGTCGCTGAGGGCTGGCGCCACTTCGACGGTGTATCCCAGTTCCCGGCCGATTTCTGCCAGGCGCGCAGCATTGCCTTCGCGTCCCTTGCCGAGGGCAAAGTCATACCCGATGAGCAGGTGATTGAGGCCGAGAGTCTCTTTCAGGCGGGACATATATTGATGGGCAGTGGCAGTTGACAGGTCCGTTGTGAAGCGTTGGGTGATGACCACATCCACACCAAGCGCGGCGAGCAAATCTGCGCGTTCGTCTGGCGTGGTCAGGCATCGAATCTCCCTGCCGGTTAATACGCTGGCAGGATGCGGATCAAACGTCAACACAACGGCTGGGGCGTGGTGTGCGTGCGCGTCACGAACGAGTTTGCGGATGATCTCGCGATGCCCACGATGAACGCCGTCAAAGACGCCGATGGTAAGCCAGGAGTTTTGGAAGGATGCTGTTTCGAGGGAATGATAATGTTGCATAGTTATTAACTGATGTTACGCACCGTCCCGAAGGTTTAGACTACAAATAGGCTTAATTTACGAGAACCTTCGGGACGTTCCGCGTAAGGTGAGTTATTAAAAAGCCGCCATGTTATGGCGGCATAATAATGTCATTGCGAGGAGGGCGCTCTTCCCGACGACATCGTACCGAATGGGTAAGCAATCACTATCAGTGTGACAGAGATTGCTCACCGCACTGGCGCGCGGCGCAAGTGTCGGGCAAAGTGCGCCCTCGCAATGACATAGTTATATTATTAATCTGAAGTGAAGAAGACTTTCTTCGGCTGCCATTCGGGCAAGCCGTCTTCGCCGGTGACGAGTTCCATCAACGCAACGAGTTCGCCTTGCGTGCTTACGCCGCGAACTTTTGTCTCTGTGGGTTCGCCAACAACTTTTACACGGTGCCCGTGACGAACGCCTTCCACTTCATCGGGGCTGAGTTCTATCGCGGGCCAGTCACCGAGCGCTTCGGCGGCAGGGATGAGGTATTGATACCAGTTGCCGGCAGTGAAGGCTTCCTGCAATTTTCGCAGAGGCACAGAATCGCGCAGAGAGAAGCGTCCGCTTTTGGTGCGGCGCAGGCCGACGAGATACGCGCCGCAGCCGAGCTTGACGCCGAGATCATTCGCCAGCGAACGGACGTAGGTGCCGGAGGAGCAATGCACATCGATCACCACTTCGGGCGGAGTCCATTCGAGCACTTCCAGGTGATGCACGGTGATCTTACGCGGCTCTAGGTCAACCTCTTCGCCATTGCGCGCCATTTCGTAGGCTTTGCGTCCCTGCACTTTAACGGCAGAGTAAGGCGGGGGAGTCTGTTCTATTTCGCCTACGAAAGTTTTGAGCGCCTCTTCAAATTGGGCTTCGGTAACGTTGAGCGGGTCGTTCGATAAAGTGACCTTGCCCTCGGCATCGAATGTATCGGTGGAGCCGCCCAGGCGAATAATGGCCTGATAGCGTTTGTCTGATGCCGATACATATTCGCTTAATCGCACTGCGGGCCCAACGAGAATAACGAGCACACCGGAAGCGCGTGGGTCGAGCGTGCCGGTGTGTCCCGCGCGGCGCAGGCCTGTTCCGTTTCGAATCGCCTGGACGACATCATGGGATGTCATTCCAACCGGTTTGTCTACGACAAGCGCGCCAGAGATAGCGTTCTTAATATCTTGACTGTTCATCTAAAATATTCCTCCTGAATCTTTTCACGATTCAATTATGACATAAATATTTGAATTTGCAATGAGCATTTTGGTTCTATTAATATTCTTTAATTCCTACAGGCTTAACAATTCGCGGGTCTTTTTTAAGACTTCCTTTTGGACTTCGCTCAAACTTCCCTCGATGTCTGCTCCTGCGGCGGCGGCATGGCCTCCGCCTTGAAAGTGTTTGGCAACTGGTGAAACATCCACGCCCGGCGCCAGCGCCCGCCAGGAAATCTTTACGTGATTATTGTTTTGTTCTACGAAAACCATTCCAACCTTGTTCCCGTCGATGGCAGAGATCATGTTGATGAGGTCTGCGTCATCGTTGCCGCCATAGCCCGCAGACTTGCGGTCTGCAACGGTGAGGGTTCCCCACACAATGCCATGCTTGCTTTCAAGGCTGGAGAGTCCCGCGCCCCAATACTTTGCGGCGGGGAATGTCTTCCGCACTAACGAGCGCATGTAGATCTCAGGCATATCCACCCCGGATTCCATCAATGTGGCGGCCTGCCTGAGCGATTCAGGAGTGGTATTTGAGGTGCGGAAGCCAAGCGTATCGGTGATGACCCCGGTCAATAAGGCGGCGGCGATGGGCTTTGTGATCTTCAACCCCCATTCGGGCAGGTGATTGGTGAGGATCGCGGCTGTGGCGACCTCATCCGCTTCGATCAGGTTGAGTTTTCCAAATTTTTCATTGGTGACGTGATGGTCAATGTTGATGTCGGGCTGACCAAAGTTTTCAAAGGCTTTCCCCACGCGTTTGAAATCGGCGCAATCCACGGTGATGAAGGTGTCGTGATCTTTGTCTGGTTCCTTCTGAATGAGTTCACTGCCTTCAAGGTATTTGAAGGAGGAAGGCACACCATCCACAAGGATCATTTGCACGGATTTGCCCGCATCGCGCAGGGCCAATCCCAATCCAAGCAGGGAGCCGATTGCATCCCCATCCGGCCGGACGTGCGAAGCAATGACGATCTTCTTCGCTACGGCTAATCTATTTTTTATCTCCCCTGTGATTTGATGATCCACTATTTCTTATCCTTTTTTGATTTACGATTAAGACTTACACATCCTTCATCATTTCTTTTCTCTTAACCCCGCCAGTATCTTTTCGATATGGTCGGCGTGCTCCGGGGTCGGATCCCAATGGAATCTTAACCTGGGAAAGGCGCGGACTTCCACTCTTGCGGAAAGCGCCCGCCGCATGAAACCAGAAGCAGATTCAAGCCCCGCGAGAACCTCGGGGGCACGTGAAGCGCCTTCCACTGCCGAGACATAGACATCCGCAAAGGCAAGTTCCTTGTCTATCTTTACGTCTGTCACAAAAATCTGTTTCAGGCGCGGGTCACTGATCTCGCGGATGAGCATCTCCGCAAGTTCCTGTTTTACACGATCTGCAATACGTTGTAATCGAATTCCTGAGGGCATAGTATTAATTTACGATTTTTGATTGGTGGTCGAGTGGTTGTCGAGCTTGTCGAGACATAGGGCGAGGTGCTTTTCTCACCCGTACCGAGACCACGTTATTCCACGATGTAGCAAACCAGCATATCGCCTGGCTGAATGTCGTTGAAGCTTTTGAAGCCCACTCCACATTCAAAGCCCTGGCGGATCTCTTTGACATCATCTTTTTCATGACGCAGGGAGGAGAGATCACCTTCGTACACAATATCCGCGCCGCGTTGAAGGCGTACTTTTGCGCCGCGTCTGAGTTCGCCGTCTGTAACTTTACATCCCGCAACCCGTCCAAATTTGGAGGCAGTGAACACCTGTAAAACCTGGGCGCGGCCAAGGGTTCTTTCCACAAGTTTCGGTTCGAGCATACCCTTGAGGGCTTTTTCGATATCCTCGGTCATGCGGTAGATGATCTCGTACAGGCGCAAATCCACGCCTTCTTTTTCAGCCATGCGGCGGGCATCCACATCTGCCTGCACGTTGAAGCCGATGATAATCGCTTTTGACGCAGACGCAAGCATTACATCGTTGTTTCCGATGTTGCCCGTCTCTGCATGGAGGATATGCAAGCCGATCTCGCCTTCGCCAAGCTTGTTCAACTCTGTGACGATGGGTTCGAGCGATCCCTGCACATCTGCCTTGACGATGAGATTAAGCCCCTTTGCCTCGCCCGCCTGAACATTTGCGAACAGGTCTTCCAACGAGACTTTTTTACGTATCTGAGACTGTGTTTTGATGGCTTCAAGACGTTCCTGAACAATAGCGCGCGCCTCTTTATCCGTTTTCACAACCTGGAAAATATCACCAGCGGAGGGAACATCACTAAGTCCCATAACAGCAACCGGCGTGGAAGGACCCGCTTTTTTAATCGGCTTGCCCTTGTAATCGGTGATCGCTCGTAATTTTCCGTGAGCAATACCCGCAACCACGTTGTCGCCTGATTCAAGCGTGCCGTTCTGAACGAGCAAAGTTGCCAACACGCCCTTGGATTTATCCAGCTCGGCTTCGATGACCGTGCCAATCACTTTTCCATTGGGGTTGGCTTTGATGTCGTTGCTGTCTGCCACGAGCAAAATGCCTTCGAGCAGGTCTTCAATGCCCTGGTTTTGTTTCGCTGAAACGGGCACAACCATGGTGCTGCCGCCCCAATCGTCGGGGACGAGTTCAAGTTCTGCAAGTTGTTGTTTGACGCGGTCCGGGTTTGCATTTGCTTTGTCAATTTTATTCAAAGCCACCATGATCGGCACACGAGCCGCCTTGGCATGGGCAATCGCTTCTCTGGTCTGGGGCATCACGCCATCGTCTGCAGCGACGACCAGGACAACAATATCTGCACCCTGGGCGCCGCGTGCGCGCATCTGCGTGAAGGCTGCATGGCCGGGAGTATCAAGGAAGGTGATAAGGCGGCCCTTCTTCTCCACCTGATACGCGCCGATGTGCTGGGTAATGCCGCCTGCTTCGCCTGCGGCCACTTCCGTGGAACGGATCGCATCCAGCAGGCTGGTCTTGCCGTGATCCACGTGACCGAGAATGGTCACCACTGGGGGACGGGGTTTCAATTGCGAGCTATCCTCCCCGGCGATCAACTGACGCCAGAGCGGCACTTCACCAGCTTCTTCTTTTGTGGCAAGGTCATCCGAGGCTTCAAGCACTGCCTCGAACCCGTACTCGCCAACCACGATTGCTGCTGTGTCAAAATCCACAGTCTGGTTAATGGTTGCCATCACACCATTGGTCATCAATTTTTTGATAAGGTCAATAGGGCTTTTTTCGATTTTTTGCGCCAGGTCGCGGATCACGATATTGGCGGGCAATTCAAGTTTGTTACCGTTGCTGCTCATAGGCCACCTCCTTCTAATTTGCGGGC
>CAKKRM010000078.1 GCA_919902735.1 Anaerolineales bacterium
TTTGATTTTTGCTCATTTACTCTCGTTGGAAAGGACGGGCTAACGGTTTGCGTTACTGGCGCTGGGGCGGGCGTGGACTCTGTTTGGGAGCAGGAAAAACCCGAAGCCAGAAAAATATCTGAAAATGCCGCAGAATCCCCAGCGTCCAGTGCACGCTTTGTTAGCCCGTTTTGGCAATCAACCTTTACAATTTTGCGGAAGGATTGACATCATTTACTAACGAACTTTCTTGAAGTAGTGCCTGTTTATATTTAACTCATCGTTTATAAGTTCCATTTCTATTTCTTTTTCTTCCAGGGCTGGTATTAACATGATGTGAGTTTGGTCAATAAATCTATATGTTCCAGGATAACGCATTCTTGATGGGAAGGGGTATTCCCCGACAAAAGTTTTATCTTCCTTGAATGTAATTGCACATATACCAAATACTTTACCAAGCAGGAATCTTATCGCGAACCCTTTCCCTTTTCGTTCTTCTATCCGTGTTCTTTGCCACTTACCTATAAGTGTGCGTTCATATACAGGCGATGACGTTCTATATAGATTGACAAATTTATTCAATAACTCAGTAAGCCGAGCGCGGTATCCGTTATCTTGGCCCTCAATTAATGCGCGCGGTATCGGGATGTACGGGATATATTTTGGATCCATTCCTTCTTTAAGCGCGTCCTCCGCTATGTTTTGTGAAAAAATAATTCTCATCATCCGCAAACTGTTCTCAACGAAGCCTTGCACATCTGATGCCATTCTTGGCCAAGGAGATGGGGGGACTCCCTCCTCCCACCTGCAGAAATCTTGTTCTGCAAACGAGACTCCCTCCTTGTAACCGTCTTCGTAATCTTTATCTTTCATGCTATTACCTCCGTTGAATATGCTGATTATCTGAAGTGGTTGATTAACTTAAGGTTTTCGATTAAGAATATCTTGTGCTACGTGGTGAGCGATTTCGGCTTGCCGCGCTTCTTCCAGTCGTTGCCCACCTGCCGCAATTAAATCAGGACGTAATGTTACTTTTGGCAATGATTCGTTTGCCCTTCTATTCCATTTGTAGCCGCATAGCCAACACGTATGGTAATAATGTTTAATTGTTTCATTGTTATTAAATGAACTTATATGTTGGAATCTCTTCTGGAATGTCTTCAAGACTACCCACCCACCCCATAAGGTTAATACTCCTCCTCCAAGTAACTTGAGTAATTCTATAATAATGCCGTCTCTATAAAAATCCATACTATTCATAATGCCAATTCCCACCATCGCAATTATTGCTCCTCCCACGACAATTCCCGCGCCATTCCACGTCTCTTCACTTCCAAATCTCACATCGTCAAATTGCTCTCTAGTTTTTATGTTTTCCTCTTTGCTTACGGTTTCAACACGATATCCACCACAATTTGGACATTGCTCCTGATTTGACATTTTGTTTCTCCTTATTTATAGCGAGAGGGCTAACGGTTTGCGTTACCCGCGCTGGGGCGGGCGGCGGGACGCCGTCCGACTGGGATAATGCCGAGGCGTAGAAAAAGGCTTGGAATCGCGCCAGAATCCCCAGCGTCGGGTGCATGCTTTGTTGGGCAGTTTTGCGCCTACCAGAACCATAGCCTTTAAAAAGAAACCTTGATTGCGCATTAATTTATTGCTTGGTCAGGTACAGCTTCTTCATATCTTGAAGGACATTTTAGCAGGATTTCATCTGCGTAGAAAATGCCGTCTGAATGTAACTCGCCAGTCATTATTGCTTGCGCCATGTTGCGAAGGAGTTCAGGTTTTTCACCGACATAAACAACTTGAATTCTTTGGCGATTTGAGTCATTTACTGCATTTTCCAAAACAACCGCTAAACCGCCTTGCTTCTCGACTTCTGCATAATCTGCGGGGACATTAGCAATCTGAAAAGTTAATTTTCCGCTGGCTTCGTCAAATTCGATGCTATCACCGATAACCGCGCCTGAAATTCTAATTTGCTTGTTCACCATGTTGTCTTTGCTCATCACTTCATTTATGGTCATAAAATACTGTATGGATGATTCAGAAGATGAACTTGCCAAATACAAGCCGCTCATGCCAAGAATCGCAAAACCAGCGATAAAACTACAAACTGCAAGAATAACCACAATTCCGATAATTATCTTTGTATTTTTGCTCATTGATTTCCCTTAATGATTTTTTGCAAGGAACTGCCCAACGGCTGGCGTTACCCGCGCTGGGGCGGGCGGCGGGACGCCGTCCGACTGGGAAAATGCTGAGGCGTAGAAAAAGGCTTGGAATCGCGCCAGACTCCCCAGCGTCGGGTGCACGCTTTGTTGGGCAGTTTTTTGAACGCGGCAATACCCATGAATTGCACCTTAATCTATTTTTGACTCGACTGTTTTGTTTATTTTATCAATCATATAGCTTATTATTTTCTCGCCATTTTCACGATTGCTTGTTGTTAACTTGATTACACAAGCAGTATTATCATGTTTGTCATCGAACCAAACTTTATCATACTTAATCAGGCGAAGAGAGAAAGCAATAAGCGCCAACCCTGCCAAGCCTAATGGTAGCAACCTGTAATATGGGTCTTTAAAAATACCAGGAAATACGAAAGTAAGAACAAAGGTTAGAACAAACATTGCCGAAATCAAAAAATAACCGATACTAGTCCAGTTCGGGTCGCCACTTTTTCCTCTGACGACTCTTGATTTCAGTTCGTTGTATTTGTATTCAACTCGATATTCTTTTATAGGAGTTTTGTACTCAACAATTACTTTGTCTTCGAGTGCAGTTATATTTTCCGTCTCTAGCAAATTTCGAATTACTATTTCCATAATCCACTCCTGAAGAATGTAAATCTATTCTTGACTAAATTTTGCAAGGAACTGCCCAACGGTTTGCGTTACCCGCGTGTGGGTGGGCGTGGACAATGCCTGAGATGTAG
>CAKKRM010000079.1 GCA_919902735.1 Anaerolineales bacterium
TCATTTTGTTGCTGATGGGGATGAGTCGCCCCACTTTGTTCATGGAGTAGATTACGAGGGATTCGTTTGACATGGTGGGAGTATTTTACTTTATGTTTCACCACGAAGGGTCATCCTTCGACTGGCTCAGGACAGGCTCGGGGCACGAAGGTTTAAGGGACGCTGACTGCGAAGCGCGCTGAAAACGCAGATGGATTCTTTTTTGGATGATGAAAACCCGCTTCTTTCTTCCCTTCGACATGGCTCAGGGCAAGAACTGGAGGCGGGTTGCTGTTTCGAGGGGCGAGGTGCTAGGCTGGTAGCACACTATGTAGATCATCAAAATCAGATTTTTTCTTTCGTCGTCTACTTCTTGGTTCATAGTTTACTGGAAATGCCGCACCGTATAGTTTCACTGCGACATCGTGATACCATTTACCCAACTCGAATGATTTCTTGTCATTAGAAAGATCACTAAATCCATCGACTATTTCTGTCATTTTCAGATATATATCATCTAGCAGATTGTCAATATTGTTTATTGAAACCCCACTACCCCATTTTTCAGAAGCACCTTCTTTACCTCGGTGTTCAGCAATTAAGCGGACACAATAATACTCAACTGTGTCTAACGGGCATTGCATATCAGGATCGACGGCTTGAGCACCAAATTGCTTAAATCGCGGTGAAAGCACCTGATGTCCTAATGTCACCATCTCAAGTGCTTTGACAAAAGTTTTTCTATCCGTGCTTGGTGGAGCGGCTAATGCAGAAGCACCAGCCATATATACTTGACGAATATCACCCACATTAGGTTCGGACAAATGAGTAAATAATACAAGATGGCCAGTGAAGGGAAACTCACGGGCAATCCTTAAAATGAGCGAAGCGCCTACCCACTCGTAAGGATATTTATCTTGGGGCTTTTCTAATATTTCCTTGTCGACCATTACTAACGAAAAGTCTATTCCACTTCTTAATTGATCAATTGCGGTGGTGGCGTCCATACAAGTTACAACTTCAAACCCAAGTTCTTCAATTATTTTCTTTTCAGACTCGTGCTTGAGTTCATCATCTTCTACAATTAGGGCATATTTAGTTGGCATAGGGATCCTTCCCGTCTATAACTGGTAGAAGCGGCAAACTAACAATCAACTGGCGACCATTATTTTTCCAACTATATGTCGCTTTCATAGAATTGCGAGCTATTTCAAGTCTAGTCTTTATCCCGTATTTTGAAAATTTCCGAGCAGGAACAAAGGGATCCCATGGATTACCATCGCTAAATATATCAATCAAAATTCCATCAGCTCTTCGTTCGAGTTTAACCTTTACCAAATTCGCATCACCTGATCTTATTGCATTATGCGCGGCTTCAACTACAATACTTACAACTGCCAATCGAAGATCAAATGGCAAATAACGATCAAAACTATCTGGGTAAAACTCCCACCGAAAGCTTCGACCTAAATACCTTTCTTCGAGACGTCCAGCGGCAGATCGAAATGCACTATCGAGACCAGAATACAATTTTCCTAAATCATCAAGGGCGGATTTAAGGGATGCACTAGCAATACTTTTTGTATGCTGCCTGACCGTTTTTTCTAAACTAGCGTACGCCTCAAACATACCAGTCGTTTCCCCTTTTGTTATAGCACGGATAAGAGTATCTAATCTATCTTCAAACAAATTACTTGTAGCTAAGGTCTCATTTAGAAGATCATGAAGGACAAATGCGGTTCGTCCGAATCCTTTATATGCCTCATCAATTTGCCTGCCGCGTTCAAGATAAGGCGTGATCGTCTGTTGTAGCATTTCTATGGTTAATCTATAACTAGGAGTATACACTTGGGGTATCCGATAATTCAAGAACAACCCTCCAATTCGGCGACTGTTTGTACCAATTGGAATAAAAACAGTAGACCTAATATCTTCCCTGTAAACAAAGTTCTCAACAGTATCTACCGTTGTATTTTCCGACGGGGAAAGAAGCGAATTAGACCTAGCGTTTTCCTCGTGCAACAACTTCCATTGAGCCACTAATGATATTGGAATATTATTTTCTAGATCATCGATACTATTTGTAATTTTATTTGGATACCAAGCGCCAAGTTGATAAGGGGGCAATACTGGCCAGCCATTCCCAAAGCCCAAAGGGTAATAAGTGACTACATCAACATCAAAATATTTTTGAACAAATTCTGCAATTAAACTAAAAATATTAGTTTCATCACTCGTTTTTTCTAGTGAAAACCGAAGATCAGTCAGCCCATTTAAGAGGCTTGAAAGCTTCTCCTTTACCATAAACGGTGACAAAACAGATGCAAGTGCAATTAGATAGTCAAGGTCTTCAGGTTGTAGACTGTTTGGCTCGTCACTTTGGAGATCAACAAATCCAACTATTTTTCCATCTGGAGCATCAAAAATTGGCACAACAAACTCGCAACGAGTACCTCCATAAGCTTCTGCTCCCTCAGGATTAAAATATACATGGTTACATGGCTCCTTCTCTGTATCCATACATTTTATGGGTTCTCGCAACTCAAACGACTTTGCCAATAAACCCCTTGTCAATGGCCAAGGATAAACTTCCTTGCTGTTTATGTTTCTATTGTATTGGGATACAATTTTTACGTAAAAAGGGGGGCGAATGCTTAGAGGATCAATGCTGGCAGAAAATGAATTTTTTTCTTCACCCAAATCTCTAAAACCGTCATCTGTCCTTGGGCGAAATATTTCGAGAACTATTAGCCTTTCCAATGCCAATCTTTTCCCTAAAAGATTTAGTTTTGCTTGAAAATCTCCGAATGTGGCATTTGAACTTCCAGCCCAAGTTACAAGTTCTCGATAAGCTTCAAATCTGTTGTTATGGTAATCCCATGAACGTAAATGAACGGAAATGACAATCAATACCATCAATAACCAAATAGCATTTACTGCCACAAAAGTTATGCTACTTTCTTTTGCCAAGAGAACTGTTATTGCAGAAACAATAATGGAGTATAAAGTAATCCCCCATAAAACCCTTGGATAAAAAGCACTTGGCTTAATTATTCGCAACAAAAAATAATATGGGAAAATCAACAAAGGCCATAACAGAAATGGGGAAAATTCGCCGCCCCCTCGAATTACCCAAAAATAGACAGCCAATGGAGCGATTACCCCTAACCAATTCCAGCAATATATTAATTTCTCGATCTGATTACTAATATTTCCTTGCCGCGAAATTAAATAATAATCGATTGAGCCATATGCTAAGAAACCGACAACTGTCATAGTTACTGCGAGAGTGTGTGTTCCTTTTTCTACGGCCAAAGACAGGGCTATTGGGCTGAGCAAGAATAATACCAAGGACACTACGCCAATCCTTCGGCCGAACCACTCGCTCCGAGGGCCAGGTCTCCAATTCAATATAGTTAGTGGTGACTTTGGCACGTTTCGCAAATTTGCCATCAACCCTTTTCTCCAAATAGGATGCTCTAATTTTACATATTGTCGTGTAAATTTCAATCCCGTGTAGAGGTGGGTTTTTGTCAGTTATTGCCTTACTATACCGTCAAGTTGGGGGGGCTGTGAACACAAAATATTCTTCCTCTCGCTCTAGTACAGGGTCGAAAATACCATAAAAACACCCATCTATTAGTTTATTTAAACTGGTAACTAACAACACTGCAAACTGGATTGATTTCCTTAGGTGGTTTATTATCCTCATCGACTAACAAGAAATTCAATACATAAAGATAGGATTGATTAGAGGAATTGTTTTCAAGAAAATACGAGAGCACTTGTTGTTTGTCTAATTATAACTTGCGCCCAGAAAGGAACAACGAAAATGATACTCTCAACTGAAGGCATTAAGATACACGATAAAGGATTGGGGATCGGGATTAAATTTTCCAACCCCTATAAGCAACTTTGGAGTCTTTCTGACATAAGGATTCACAAAGAAATATCTTATCAGGAAACGGGTATGGTTATCTTTATTGCTCGTGACCAAATGGGATTGCCAGTTGGGAATATCGAATTTGTTGTCGCGTGGCAAAACATTATCGCTTATCCTGACCAAGACTATACAGGGCGTTACAGCATGAAATTAGATCATGTATATGACCCCGCGATTGAACATGGCCAGTATTGGGGAGGATTTCTTGAGGACGGAATTGCTCCTGAAGTGATTGGATTCGGAATTCCCAAAGGATACAAAATTGAGATCAAGATCGTTTACACACAACTCGAAGGAGGTGCATGATGGTTAAGAATGGCAAGCACATCATTCAGTTGGTCGAGGACAGCCTGCGTAATACTATCAATGAAGTGATAAGTGCAAATCAAAGTGGCGAAATTCACTTCAAGCGGGTTGTTTTCAGCGGAGAGCATAACCTGGTTGTAGTGGAAATTGGACAGGATCAACGACACAACCTGCCCGAATCATTCTTTGCAAACAATACAACAAGGAAAGCCTTGCTTGCACATTCAAATTGTTCCAAGGTTGACGTCTTGGATTTAGGTGAAAGTACCCTTATCTATTTTTGGACAACTTCGAATGAGCAAGGTGAAAGAACTGAAGCATTGAATCTAGCATATGCAATCCCGTAATCCGAACTCTACCATTCTAATCCGAAAGAGAGGTGCGCTATGAACAAGATCCAAAAAAGGCAAGCTGACAACATTGTGAAAAAAACAGCAGAAAATGGGAAAGTAAAACTTGGCGGGAAACTCGGCGTTGACTTGGAAGTCACGCCTTGGGTCGTCAAGGGTAAAGGTGGTCTAGGGATTTTCTTTCAAATGCCAACTCTGTTTGCCTCTGACCTATTAAGAAAGATTGCCGAGCACTTCAAACAAGGTCAAAACGACCAATAAATGAAAGGAGAAAGAAATGTACACAAAAAAGGAAAGAATTTCAGCATGGCAAGTTATGGCGGTGATTTGTGTCGTTCTTGGAGCAATCATCGAGGTGCTTGCCGAAATCTACCTTCCTGGAGGTTGGTTTCACAAAGTTTCTGCCTTTGTGTTTGCTTGCGGAGCTGTTTTGGCAATCGCAAACATGTTCCTGTCTTCGGGTTCCCTTGCCGTGAATGACTGGCACGAAAGCAAGAGTACCAAGACCTTTGTGAATCTTGGACATGAAAATGATCGCGTCATTTCGGTATACAAGCTTCAGGATGCAATTCTTCATCTTCCTGTCGCGGGAACTGTTCACCAAGCGATCATTGCGCCTAGCAAAGCTGATGTACCTTATGTGGTCGGCGAGACCTTGGAGCATGTCCATTTTGGAAACCAGATTCCAAAGGTTGAAGTTATGGATGATGAACTGTATCAAAAACTGTTTGGTTCCATCAACAAAAAGGAGAAGTAAAAATGCTTACCCATACCCCACTCATCTTGAAGCCTTCGATTCAAGCGCTCGGCAACAGCATTGGAGTTAAGGTTCGTAATGCCTTTCGGGAGTTAGAGGTTATACATATGTACAAGCGCGATGGCAAGATGTACACCTTCGATATTCCGTTCAGCCTGAAAATGTCGAAGAATGGAGATAGTATCATCGTTGTAGTCGACAAAGTCAGTCTTCCGCGCACATACTCTCCCCAATCTTTGATCGAAGCCAAAGACTGGTTTGAAACATCCATTGGGATGCCAATCGAAATCCTTGATGGAAAGGATGTTGTTGCGATCTGTTGCCAATTTCCAAACAATGAGGTGTATTCTGTCGCTGTCTGAAACAGTGATTGCAAATTAAAAAAGAAGGAACAGGCAAAGTGGGGCAAGCCTGTTTCTTTTTGTTGATTGGTCTTTTCTCTGTGCTATAAGCAATTAAAGCAAAGTTAATTGATCTGTCTTTGGCGGGTAAAACACACCAATAATCACAAATGGGTTTGGCGCAACATTGTGATATTGCTTGGTTGTACCAACGAAACCTTTTACTCAGGTTTGCGAACCCATCTATATAACGCGCTGCGCAATCCTGACTCAAGTAACCAAATTTCATCTTCTTTTTTCACTACCCGTGTGACCGCTTCCGCGAAAAAATTAAGAAATAACCATCGCATTTGTTCGACAAGCTCGTCGGCGCTTGGAATCTCTTTTGCTGGCTCGAACAGACTCGGTTGAGAAAGCGGTTTCTCAGATGTAGGTACTGGAAGGATAAATCGTACAACAGCTGTAGTTTCATCGACAAGATATGGTCCTTGAGAAAAAGGTCGATCTGCGATTTCCCTTTTGTTAGCCAGAGCACTTGCGCGAAAACGTCCATTTACGAGGTGAAGAGAATATCCGCCTATAGTATTTTCCATAAAATTGATAACGAACTGTATAACATCTTTGTCCAAACTTGTTTCGGGTAATTTAAGAGCAGTTCTTATTGTTGAAATTCCAATTTCTTTTGTTCGATGCTCAATTGTGTTTTTGTAAAACAAATTATCTAAAGACTCGCGTAATCGATCTTCTCTTGAAAGAGGCATAAAAAATTCATACACCAAGACCCTTTGAGGGGCTTCTCTGACATAATCAGTAAACAGCCTTTGTTTCTGGCGATACAAATCCTTGAAGTCGGCAAGACGGACTCTATAAATTTCAGGCTTTACATAATAAACATCCCCCTTCTCTGTCACCAAATCACTGAACTTTTTATCTAAGTAAATATCAGCAGTGTTTTTTGTCCAGCCAGTTGCTTTCATTAGGTCTTCCAACCGAAATGGTTTTTCAGAATCTGCATGTTTTACAAGAAACTCAAAAGCACGAGTAAGAGTATCTTCATTTTTCATATTTTCTTCCTTTTATTTAGAAGCGACAGATTATCTGTTTTGACTGACAATAATCTGTTTCAATTCATCGAGCGACAAGGGATTTTCTTTTTTTCGATGGACAATTCTATGGCAGTTTGCGCAAAGAGGTATTAAATCTTTTATCGCATCAGAGACGACACGGGAAAAATCAGACTCTTCATATTGAAATACAGGTTTCTGATGATGAACTTCAATATAGCCACGACCTATTTCACCATATGTCCTGTAAAAATCAAACCCACAAGCTTCACAAACAATCGTGCCATTCTTGGTATAAAAATCGATAGCCATATCTCTCAAGAGTTTTGATCTCTCATAAACCTGAGAAGTAACTGTTCTCTTTCTGCCTTCTGACACAAAGATATTCTCATCAAACACAGTTATTCTTTTGCCAGATTCATATGAACGTGCAATTTCTGTTACACCACCTAGTGTCTCTTGGTATCCCAAGTTATTAGAGAGTAAGCTCTCAAGGGAGTTTAGATTTTCCTCTAGAAAAAATTGTCCATTACTTGTAATTGCATGAGTAGAATTTGAGGTTCCAGACCCACCTAAAACTGTGTATCCTAGCTTATCATCTAAAGTGTGATGTGAAACTAGATTTCTAACAATCTGCGAAAACTTGTCGTCATTTCTCCCGTGTAATATTTCTGCATCCTCACCCGTAGGATTGAAGATTGCTCTCAATTCCTTAATCAACTCCCCTGTTGTAATCCCAGGTTGTTTCTGAATTACATATAGAGCAGGCAATATTAAGTCGGGTTCAGTTATTCTAGCCATTTTAGTAGTTTGTGATAAGGAGATGTTCCGCTCTTTTGTCGTTTCGATCTTGAAAACTGACAACATATTTTTTGTCAAATGACCGAATGTTGAGATTGTGATTTGAGTAAAGATCTAAAATGAAGTCAGTTCGTTTTATGATCATCATAAATTTTGCTTTTGTTTTGTATAAATACTTCGCCAGGCGAATTTGATCATTTTTGTCAAACTCATTTTTTGCATATGTACTAAAATCAGTATCATAAGGCGGGTCTAAGAATATGAAATCTTTTCGGGTAGGCTGATTATCTTTCAGAAAATCTTCAAAATCAGTATTACATAGTTTCGTTCTCTGAAGATGTCCGCGACACTCTGTTGACTGCATCGCCTTGATTTTTTTTAGGAAATCTTTTCTGTTGTATTGAATCCCTCCATAAGGAACGTTAAACTCTCCCCGTGAATTATATCTGAACATTGACGCATAACAATATTCACGCACAAAATAAAAGATAGCGGTAGCAAACGATCTGTTTATGCCATACTGGTGATTTTTATTGTAAAGCCTTCGAAAATGCATATAAAAAGCACTTTTCAAAGCACTTTCTATATTTGCAAGTATATCTTTTTTTGAAAGATTACCTTTTTCTCTTTCAATCGTTCTCATTCGGTCAATTTTATTCGTAACATTACGAATTACTTCATCGACAAAGTTCTCAATATCTAAGTTGAATGATGTTTTCAAAATACCACTAAACTCTTCGTGATGTTCTAACACAAACTCTGTGACCCTATCTTTGATAGTAAATAGCTTGACACTTTCGGGCGAACTCTTAGAATACATCCTTGAAAAGTCAGTTGAATTGCCTTCAACTATTTTTTCTAACAGCTTCCAATATTTGTTCATTTCTGTCAACTTATCGAAGAACTCTTTATCCCCTTTCTTGATAAGCCTGTACAAAGTTATTAGCTCTGCAGATTTATCGTTTACCAATAATTCGTTGGCATTAATTGAAAAGTAAACAGCCCCTCCGCCGACAAATGGTTCAAAGTATCTATCAAAGTGTTCAGGTAAATTAGGCAATATATGCTTCAACTCAGATTCTTTACCCCCAGCCCACTTGATTAAAGGTGCAATTCTTTCCGCCCGAATATTTCCATGAGGTGGCAACAGAAATTCTTGTACCATAATGATTGACATTATAGCACATCTGTTCTTGGTAAGTAATTATTAAGTGGAGCACATTTGGAACTCAAAAAGATTTCGAAATGAGGAAGTCAAATCCAAACGGGGGAGGGAAGAGGCAGGGGAGGGGAGGACCTTTCCCCGATTGTGGTGAATTTTCGGCGTGTTGAGTGACCTATCCCCCCGCCCTTCCCAAATGGGAAGGGGGCTGATCGGTTGATGGCTGTGACGGTTTTCCAAGGGAAAGATTTTATTTGAGGAGGTCTGGGCTTCTCCCCCTTGGGGGAGACGGGAGAGGGGTTTGTTTTGAAAGCGGGTAAAATGAGCGAACCATGCCAGTCAAGAACATCATCCCAGGTCAAAAGGTCACCAAAGAAAAACTGCAACGCGCAAAAGAACTGCGGCGCGAGATGACTCCCGCCGAGAAGATTCTGTGGGAGGAATTGCGGGCGAATAAGCTGGGAGTCCATTTTCGGAGGCAACAAGTTATTGTGGGATTTATCGTTGACTTTTACTGTCACAAGTCCGCGCTGGTTGTTGAAGTGGATGGCGACATTCACGATCTGCAACAGGATGAAGATGCCAGGCGGGAGGAGGCGCTGTCCGCGTTGGGGTTGAGGATTGTCCGATTCAGGAATGATGAGGTCGTGAGGGACTTGTCCGCGGTGGTGGGGAAGATCAGAAAAGCGATTTCAGGGTGATATAATTTCCAAAAGGAAAAGAAATGACTACTGTAACCGTTCAAAACAAATTTACCGAAATCCTTGCATCATTTGGCGATGTACAGGAATCTGTCAACACGGCTGTGCAACGGTATACGATTGAGCAGATTACTACCAAAATCACCGAACTTCGCCGCAAAGAAGATGAGTTTCAAAAGAAATATGGTTTGGAGTATTCCGCTTTTGCAAAACGCACAAGCGAAGATGATGAATTTATCAAAACCGTGGAAACCAATATCAGCAAGACATGGGAAGTGGACTTGGCTGATTGGGAATTCTGCCACAAGGGGGTCGAAGATTGGACGAAAAAACTTCAAGACATTTTGCTGAAATAATCGAACTCGCCCAGTCCGTTTTTGAGAATGTCATTTACGAAATTGACGCGACTCCAGATCGGTCAATTTTGCGTATCAATGCAGAATACGGTAAATACCAGATTCTGGTCACAGTGTTGTTCAGTGATGGGGTTCGAAAATACCGCTACTATGTTATGCGCGGCAATTGGGTTGAGGCAGGCTTTGATAATGCGCCTGATCCGCGAGCTATACGTCTGAAGTATGGAAAAATTGGGGAAGAACATGCTGGGGAAAATGTCCCACACTTGCATCGGGAAGATAAAACTGAGCTTTCCTTAACAGAAGAAATGACCTTTCAAAACTTCGTAGATTGGTTGAATGGAAACCTGCAATAAGTAATTTTTAAAACGCGCTCCAAGTAACGGGAATTACAGGTGAACAACGGCTCGCTTGAATGATTTATGCTCTTGCAAATGCTCAATCAACGTGTGGCGGTGGCAAAAATTGTGGTCGGCTTCAAAACAAACCAAGGCAATGCGCTCGTTTTGATTAGTCAGGTCAATTAGTTGCTTGATTTCAGTTTCCTGTTTTGGCAAAAGTTTGTTTTCATATGCCTTGAATAAGGTTTTGTGGGAAACACTTTCGCCAAGTCCCTTGCGCATGGGGGATGGAATTCCAAGTTCTGGGATGTGAATATATTTCATCCCAGCGCTTTCGATATATTGTTTGAAACTCTTCTTGGAAAATCCATATTTCATAGATTGCGAGTTATTGCGAACATCCACGACGACGGTGATGTTATTGGCTATGAGTTTGTTCAGGAAGGAGTCAATGGTCAAGCCTTCGTAGCCGATGGAAAATACAGCAGGCTTGGTGTCTGTGTTCCATGCAAATTGATGTTGCTTAATTTCATCTGCGGTGAAATGTCTGCTCGCGATTTTGCTTCGGGAAATGTATTGAGGAAACTCACGATAGATTTTCTTGACGAGTTTGTCCCCGCGTAAGTCGCCGATTTGCGATTTGAATTTCAGCAGGGCGGTTTTGTCCGCTGGGGTGAGTTCGTTTAGGTAGGAGTGCTTGGTGCTGAGTTGGAAATCTTCCGCTTTTTTGAGAAGACCTAAATCGATCATTCTCCGCTTGTCGTAATACGAGAGAAAACTGAATGGTCCGAATTTGTAGGGGAAAAAGTCGTAGTGATTATTGCCTGTCTGCTGGCAGAAGTTAAATAGAAGTTTTTCGCAGTCCGTGCTTTGCAGATTGCCGCCAAAAACTTCAATCAAGGCAAGGAGGATTTTTCTACGGTAGTACATGGTTAGCGGGGAGTCGCCGTCTTCTTTTCGGGCATGGCTGAGATCAGGGCGCGCAATGCCTTGTTCACCTGCTCGGATGATTTGAAAACTTTTGCGATATCTGGCTCGATCATAACAATCAACGGTTCATCGTTCATCCGCGCGGCAAAGCGGTTTGGCTTCGCTTTTTTATAGTCGAAGCGATACTCGGAAGCCATTTCCTGAACTTTACGGGGTTTGGTTGTGGGCGTTTTCTTCATAGTCTTTTATTTCCTGACGCGTCGCTGTACGCGCGCTGATAATCCGAACAGTATCTTCCACTCTCTCTACAAAACATACAAGAAGCATTCTTCGTAATGTAGACATGCCGATGATGATTTCGCGGTGTTCCTGCTCTGAGTGAGCCGTGTCATCAAAGATGAATGCGAGCGGGTCTTTGAAAACAGTGACTGCCTCATCAAAATTAATGCCATGTTTTCGAATATTGCTCGCGGCTTTTTCGGGATCCCATTCGAATCTCATGGTCGCATTTTACCCCGTTTCATGAAGAGCCTGTCTGCTGGCAGAAATTAAATAGAAGTTTTTCGCAGTCAGTGCTTTGCAGACTGCCGCCAAAAACTTCAATCAAAGCGAGGAGGATTTTTCTTCTGTAATACATTGTGTTATATAAATTATACAGCAAGTTTGTTTTAAGTTTTATGGCAATATTGCTGTCAGATTTTGTTTCTACCAGCTATCCTTCGTGCAACTGGCACTGGCTTGGCTCGGGTATGACCCCCTCTGTCCGCTGGACATCTCCCCCACAACGAAAAATTATTTATGCGGAGTCGATTTACGTCAGCGTCGGATTTGCCTCCCCGCGGGGGTGCATGCGAGGGGAGACTCGGCGATGGGCAACGTATGGACTATTCAAACAAAGCCGACTGAAGTCGGCTAGTCCGCTTGAGCGGACTTTGTAGCTGTAGCCCAGACGTTTACGTCAGGGCGGGTGGTGTAGGCGGCGATGACGATTAATCGGCGAGACGGTTTGCCCCCTCTGTCCTTCGGACATCTACCACTCGCTACACTCGGGTACACGTCCCCCAAATACGACAAGGTTTTCAACGGACTCTGTAGCGGACTCACGGATTTAAACGGACTGTGACGTTTTTTTGGCGGGATAAATAAAAAATAAAATCGGGCGAATTCACCTCGCCCGATTACTTTACCTTCATTTTCTTTCTGATGAAATTCCGCACAGTGCTGGCATTTTCAAATGCTTCGTGAGCCATTTCCAGTGGAACGGTCAAGCCAGGGTAACGAATAATGACCCCATAATTTTCAAGCCTGCGCAGGTTGTCACGGATTTTTTCGAAGCCTGCATCCACGGTCAGGCACAAACCCAGTAAACGAACAAGATCATGGTTTCGGGGAAAATCAATGTCATGCTCAGTCAGAAAGGCTTTCACATATTTTTCGGCGCATTGCTGACAATGAAAACATGCGGAATCTATTTCAGGAATTTCAATTTCATAAAGAAGCGCTTCAGCAGAATGGTAATCGCCCTCTGCTTTGAAAATCCACTCTTTAGTGACCTCGCGCATAAAGCACCTTCCCCTTTTTTGTGATCTCGCGCAGGAAGAAATCACCCGATTTCTTGCGTTTATTAATGACCGCCCGTGAACGCGCAATGATGTCCACGCTAAAGGGCAGTGGCGGCAGTGAATCGGAAATTTCCATAATTGTTTTGAATTCGCCTTTTGGTGTCTCCATTACAACCAGCAAGTCCACATCACTCCAGGCGTGAGGCTTGCCATAAGCGTGTGAGCCAAAAAGAATAATCTCTTCAGGGTTATATTTCTTGGCGATTTGATTTGCAAGCGCACGAATCGTCCGCATGGGAATACGGGTGGCTTTGGAAACCTTTTGGGTTGGAAATACTGATTGTACAACCATAATTTAATTATAACGTGAAAATAGGTGAGCGAAGAGAATTGTGTGGTGGGCGGAGTTTCCTATATCCTTCGGGCATCTGCCACTCGCTTTGCCGTGGTATGACCCCCTCTGTCCGTTGGACATCTACCACTCGCTACACTCGGGTACACGTCCCCAAAATGCGACAAGAAAAATTATTTCTGCGGATTCGATTTGCGTCAACGTCGGATTTGCCTCCCCGCGGGGGTGCATGCGAGGGGAGACTCGGCGATGGGCAACGTATGGACTATTCAAACAAAGCCGACTGAAGTCGGCTAGTCCGCTTGAGCGGACTTTGTAGCTGTAGCCCAGACGTTTACGTCAGGGCGGGTGGTGTAGGCGGCGATGACGATTAATCGGCGAGACGGTTTGCCACCCCCCCTGTCCGTTGGACATCTACCACTCGCTACACTCGGGTACACGTCCCCCAAATGAGACAAGGGAAACTATTTATGCGGATTCGATTTGCGTCAACGTCGGATTTGCCCACAGGGCGCTACGCGAGGGGAGACTCGGCTTTGAGATGTTTCTATTGACAGGAGGAAATTGCAGACATAAATGGAAATAGTTATTTGCCAGCTGCCGCTTTCTTTTCTGGCATGGCGGAAATCAGGGCGCGTAAAGCCTTGTTCTCTTGTTCCGAGGATGTAAAACTTTTGCGATATCTGGCTCGATCATAACAATCAACGGTTCATCTTTCATCCGCGCGGCAAAACGATTCGGCTTCGCTTTTTTATAATCAAAGCAATATTCGGGAGCCATTTCCTGAACTTTACGGAGTTTGGTTGTGGGCGTTTTCTTCATAGTCTTTTATTTCCTGTCGCGTAGCTGGGCGGGCGCTGATAATCCGAACAACACTTTCAAGTCTTTCCACAAAATACACCGGAATCATTCTTGGCAATGTGGGTGCGCCAATAATGATTTCACGAACTTCCTGCTCCGAGGTGTCAGCGTCCAAATGGGGTTTGTACGGTAAAGAGTTCTTTCACAAATACGGCCCGGCTTCCAAAAGATTGGTTCGAGAAGGGCGGCAACCCAAAGTTAAACAGACTGCACAGGGAATTTTCCTGTTTTTACAGGCGTGATATACTCGATTTGAACATATAATACCCACGATCACAAATTGCGCCGGGTATAACCAAAAAAAAGCAAGGGATCATTATGCGCCTTACGAAAGCCCTACGCACCGACCAGGAAATCATTGCCCGTTTTGTATCCGCACTGGGAGGCGGATCGGTGGCGCTCAGCAACAGCAAGCTGCCCCGCCCCGATTTCTTCATACGGGCACACACGTTCATCAAGGAATATATTGAGGAGGGTTTTTTCAAGAAAGAGGGATTTCTGACCAAGGTATTGGAGGATGGCGGATTCCCCGCGGATACCGGCCCCATCAGCGCCTTGCGGAACGATCAGAAGAAAAGCCATGATGCAGCGGAAGCGATGCTCAATTCGGCGAAGCAGTGGCAGGCGGGGGATGAAGCGGCTCGCTCCGAAACAGGCTGGGGAACCAGCGAATTCACATCCAGCATTCGGCAGCACCTGGAACGTCTCAAAAGCCTGATCATCCCTCTAATCGAGCAAACCATTTCAGTGGATGAAGAACATAAAATCTCAGATGCGATCAACAGCATGGTATTTGAAGGCGATTTAAAAAATGGTGCGGAAAAATACATCAAGCTGATCGAGGAACTGGAAGAAAAATTGAGCGACTGGAAATAAATTACCCCTGCATGTTTTCCGGGCAGACGAAATGTCTGCCCGTTTTTTTTTGATTCACGGAAACAAACCCGCGCTTCTTGCCGCGCCCGGGCCTGCTTCGCTTCGAGGCTCATCTCAACAGGGACGGCTGGTCCAACATTACGAAATCATAAGTATAATCTTCGATCATAGACCATTAACCATGTTTTATGGTTTATGGTCCTATTGTCAGTGATCAATGGTTCAAAGGAAACCCCATGCAAGCCTACGAACTCACCCAACTCATTTCCCAACGCGCAGACGCAAACAAACTGTATCTCGAATTTCTCAAAGTGCCAGACCTCAGCATGGGACTGTACGTTCTTCCCGCAGGCGGCACAGACCCACAAAGCCCACACACGGAGGATGAGGTTTACTTTATAACGGGTGGAAAGGCAAAAATAAAAGTAGCGGATGAAGACCGCCCTGTTCAGGCGGGTTCGATTGTGTATGTGGCAAAGAACGTGGAGCACCGCTTCCATTCGATCGAGCAGGATTTGACTGTGATTGTGTTCTTCGCGCCAGCGGAGTATTCGAATAGACGGTAGACCACGGACGATGGCGAAGCAGAATTGACAATGGTCTATCGTCCATTGTCAATCCATCTAGGAGACTTATGGAAAAACTACGAACCACACCTTTCCACGAACGGACGTCCGCGTTGTGCCAGCCGCAGAATTGGCGCAAGTGGGCGGGATATTTCGCCGCTGGCTCGTACGAGCATACGCTGGACCGCGAGTATTGGGCGATCCGCAATTCGGCGGCGTTGATCGATGTCTCACCGTTGATCAAGTATGTGATTAAAGGCAAGGATGCGGCGGCGTTACTGCATCGCGTCACCACACGGGACATCCACAAGATGAAGGTTGGACAGGTCGCTTACACCGGCTGGTGCGATGAAGAAGGCAAGTTGATCGACGATGGCACCGTCACGCGCCTCGAAGAATCGACCTTTCGCCTGACCGCTGCGGAACCAAATCTGCGCTGGCTGACGATGAATGCTGTCGGCATGGACGTGAAGATCACGGAAGTCACGGATGATGTGGCGGCGCTCAGTTTTCAGGGACCCAACACGCGCAAGGTTTTGAATATTGTTGCAGAGAAACCCGTGGACGAGTTGAAGTATTTCCGCATGATGAAAAATAAAATCAACGGAGTTGAAGTCACCATTTCACGCACAGGTTATACAGGCGACCTCGGTTACGAAATCTGGATGGACGCGAAAGACGCGCTTCCGATTTGGGATAAGTTAATGGAAGTCGGCAGTGATTATGGCATTGCACCCGTTGGCATTTTGGCAATGGATATGGCGCGCGTGGAAGCAGGATTGTTCATGCTCGATGTGGATTACACCTCTGCAAGCCATGCATGGATCGAGCCGCAGAAGTCCTCCCCCTTCGAGTTGGGACTCGATTGGACGGTGGCGCTCGATAAGCCCGGTTATTTCGTTGGGCGCCGTGCGCTGGAACGCGAGAAGCGCGAAGGCTCCACATGGAAGATGATGGGACTCGAAGTGGATTGGGTTGGAATGGAAAACATCTTCAAGCAGGTTGGCTTACCGCCTCAAATCCCCGGCATGGCAGTACGCGGAAGTCTGCCGATCTTTGTTGGCAACGTGCAGGTTGGATATGCGTCCACATCCACATGGTCACCTGTGTTGAAGAAATATATCGCCCTCGCGCATTTGCAAAAACCCTATTTTGAAATTGGCATGGATGTGCGCATGGAAATCACCGTCGAGCATCACCGTCAACACGCACCTGCAAAGGTGGTGAAACTTCCGTTTTATGAGCCTGAATGGAAGAAGAAGTAATCAGTTGAAGGTTGAAGGTTACAGGTTACAGGTTTAAACCTTCAACCTGCAACCTGTAACCTTCAACCTGTAACCTTCAAACAGAGAAAACCTATGACATCTAATCAATATGACGCAATCATCATCGGCGGCGGGGAACGAGCGGGGCTAAAGCCGCCTGCTCAGTACATGGAAGCCCTCCGGGCTGATTGTGGAGTCCGCTTTAGCGGACTTCCACGAACTGAGGCAGGACTTCAGTCCGACAAGGCGAAGGGAAGTATTCATGACAACAAATCAGTATGATGCCATTGTGATAGGCGGCGGGCACAATGGTTTAGTAGCCGCCGCGTACCTCGCGCGGGCAGGCAAGAAAGTGGTCGTGCTCGAGCGCAGACATATCGCAGGCGGGGCAGCGGTGACGGAGGAAATTTTCCCCGGGTACAAGTTCACCGAGTTTTCTTATGTGGTGAGTTTGTTGCGCCCAGAGATTATCCGTGACTTGGAATTACCAAAGCACGGACTCAAAATCCTGCCGTTGCCTTCCACCGTCACTCCGATGGAAAACGGGGATTATCTCGCCGCATGGGACGATCACAATTTAACGCGCCGCGAAATTTATCGCCACTCGCCCAAGGATGCGGAAGCCTACGATGAATATGCCCGTGTCATGGCGCGCGCGGCGAAAGCGATCAAGCCGATCATCAACTTGATTCCGCCCGACCCAACCTCTTTAAGTATGCGTGACATGCTTGGCTTGCTCAAAGTTGGTCAATTCGCAGCAAATCTTTCTGAAAAAGAATTGTATGCAGTCGCCAAACTCGCCACCCAATCCGCCGCGGATTTGCTCGAAGAGTGGTTCGAGACCGACGCGTTGAAAGGCACCAAAGCCGCCAGCGGAATCATCGGCACCTTCCTTGGTCCGCGCTCCCCTGGGACAGCGTATGTATTGCTTCATCATTACATGGGCGAAATTGACGGCGCATTCCGCGCGTGGGGTTTTGCCAAGAACGGTTCTGGCGGAGTCAGCGGCTCCATTCTCAGCGCAGCGGAGTCGCTTGGGGCGGAGATCAGACTCAACGCAAGCGTGAAGCAGGTCAAAGTTAAGAATGATCGCGCCGTAGGCGTCATCCTTGAAAATGGCGACGAACTCCAATCCAAAGTTGTCATGTCTGCCGCAGACCCGAAGCGCACCTTCCTGCAATTCGTGGAGGGTAAACATTTCCCCGATGAATTTGTCACGTCGATTCAAAACTTCCGCACACGCGGTTCGTCGGGCAAGGTCAACATCGCGTTGAGCGAATTGCCCAACTTCACGGCATTGCCGAATGAACCCGCGCTGCATCGCGGCGCGGTATCCATCAGCCCGAGCATCGATTACATCGAGCGCGCCTACGACGACGCGAAGTACGGACAGATCTCGAAGCGCCCGTATCTCGATATGATTTTCCCATCCATGATCGACCCAGACATGGCGCCGCCCGGACAGCACGTGATGTCTTGCTTCGTGCAATACGCGCCGTACGACCTCGAAGGCGGCTGGACAGACGCAACACGCAACACGCTCGGAGAAGCCGTAATCTCCACTATCGAACAATATGCCCCTAACATCCGACGCGCCATCGTTGGGATGCAGGTCATCTCACCGAAAGACATCGAAGCCATCGCGGGCATCACGGGCGGAAATATTTTTCATGGTGAATTGTTATTGCATCAAATTTTCTTTTTACGTCCCACCCCGCAATGGGCAGACTTCCGCACCCCGCTCAAAGGCTACTACTTCGGCGCGGCAGGCGCGCACCCCGGCGGAGGCGTGATGGGCGCGGCAGGCATGTTGGCGGCGAAGGAAATTTTGAAGAATGGATTTTAGAGAGTAGAAAGTGGAGAGTAGAGAATAGTAGTTGGATGAATGGTGGTCGAGTAGTCCCGCATGTTTTTCGCGGGACGTATCGAGACCACATTGGATGAAGAACCGCTTCTTTCTTAATTGGAAGTTGATTCTGTTGAATGGAGTTTGGTCCGCCCTTTTGAAGACACAATATTCTAAATTTATGTAAAGGACATAATTTGAAAATTACTAAGCGAAACCACTATAACCCTTGCTTTTGGACCGCTTTATGGAATCCTGATTATTTTGATTCTTTTATTAAAGGCACATCCAGCAAATTAGGTGTAAGAGAACAGATGGTTTACGCTTTAAGCGTAAAGTCAGGCAATATTTTTCATTCTAAAGTGGACAACATCCACTTCGAAAAAAATCTTGGAATGGCTGAGATAACTTTCGAAGCCTCAATAAATTTCTACAAACGTTATCATCCGCAAGAATTTGAAGAGTTTCGCAAAAGAAACAAACCTGAAGATTACCCAGTATTTATAGACCTCGAAGACTTATTAACTCAGCTAGAAAAATCAAGAGTTTACAAAAATATTCTCCTCGAAACGATTAGAAATCAAACTATTATTACACCTTTTGAAAAAGGGGCTTTGGCGTGTTTTGTTTACATACAATTGCTTCGAGGTCATGCGGCAATGAGTTCCCTTTTGGAATGGAATGCAGAAATAGGGAAAGATAAATTTGAATATTTTGTCCTCTTAAGATGGGCTTTATCCAACAAGAAGTTTTTGCACGCGCAAATCGACCCAATTTTATTAACGAGGTGGGTGTTTTATAGAATGCCAGCAGACACTTTTCCACTATCAGACTCGCCGATTTTAATAAAGGGTGAAAGTGTGATGGTTACACTTTCACCAAGATTACTTCTTGAAATATTACCTGAGCATGCATTAGATGAAATTAGTTGGGATATCAAAGAAGGTATTGACAAACATAAACTTGAAGAATTCCGACGAAGAACTATTGGCAATACATTCAGGGAGATCATCTTCAGTAATAAGGAATTATTAGAAGAGTGGAGACAAACTGAAGAATTTGAAAAACGAGTTTCGGTAATTAGTAATATGAAAAGTTATAACGCTCGTGTCGTGAAGGAAAAACAAGAGTTGTGGCAGTTAAATGTTTTCGGTAATCAAAATGTAAGCAAAACCGCCTCAAAACAAAAAAGACCGCGTAGAAGAAAATAAATAAGAACTAAATGACTTTGTAAAAGGAAAATTATGACAAATCACTACGACACCATCATCATCGGGGCGGGGCACAATCGCGGGGCTAAAGCCCGCTGCTCAGTACAAGGAAGCCCTGCAGGCTGGTCGCGAACGCAACGAGTCGGCTTTAGCCGACTTTCACGAACTGAGGCAGGACTTTAGTCCGACGGATAAAGCAAACGAAACAACACTGCGATTGAAAAGGAATTATTTATGACGAAAATTTATGATTGCATCATCATCGGCGCGGGGCACAATGGACTGGTCGCCGCCGCGTATCTCGCCAGGCAAGGCAAAAAAGTTTTGGTGCTCGAACGCCGCGCCATCGTCGGCGGCTCGGTTGTTACAGAATCTTTTGGAGAAAATTTCCAAGCGGATTCAATTTATGCAGGCGGAACTCTGCGCCCCGACATCATCAAGGATTTGGGTCTCGATACGAGCGAGAAAAACACTCGCTCTACTCGACCACCATTTATCTCACTGCAAGCAGATGGCAACCACCTCATCCTCGACGCCGAGTCCATCAAACGCATCTCCGAAAAAGATGCGGCGCGCTGGCCTGAATTTGTCCGCTTCATGAATAAGGCTGCATACATTCTTGATGCCGCCTACGCCACCATCATGCCCAGGTTGAGCACTTTGCCCAGGTTACCTATGAACTTCGGCATCCGCGAAGGCTACGGCCTGTTGGAATTGGGACTCGAACTTCGTCTCGCGGGCCGCAAGGATATGCTCAACTTCATCCGCGCCCTGCCGATGACCGCGCAGGAATTGGCAGAGGAATATTTTGAATCTGAAATTGTGAAGGCCGCGATTGCATCGGTTGCCATTCATGGCTCCACGCTTGGGACCATGTCCGCTGGGACGGGTTATACATTAATTCATAATTGGTTAAATCGTGGCGGACTGGCGAATATCAATGTGGGTAAAGCTGGCGAGATCACACAGACTTTAGCCAATGCTGTGAAATCCTTTGGCGGCGAAATTAGAACCGAAGCAGAAGTGGCAAACATCAAAGTTGAAAACCAAATTGCAAAGGGCGTCGTGCTGGCAAACGGCGAAGAAATTTCTGCAAATCAAATCCTCTCATCCGCCGACCCGAAGCACACCCTGCTCAAACTCGTCGGCGCACAGGACTTGCCGCCCGAATTCATCTGGCACACCCAATCCATCAAAATGCGCGGCTCGGTGGCAAAAGTCCACTTGCAAACCAACGGGGAGCACGGCATCCCCGCAGGGACAGTTGTCCTCGCCCCATCCATCAAATATCTCGAACGCGCCTACGACGCCGCGAAGTACGGAGAGATTTCCGAGAAACCATATTTGGAAGTGACGACTTCTGGCAATGTGGTGAGCATCCACTTCCAATTTGCCCCGTATCAATTGAAGACTGGAGACTGGAGACTGGATGGCAAGAAAGTCGAGAAATTTGCGATAGTCGCTCTCTCGGAATACTTCCCCAATCTCCAATCTCTAATCTCTAATTCTCATGTCATCACTCCTCTCGACCTCGAAACCACCTACGGCCTCGCCGAAGGCGACCTCAATCACGGTCAACTCATGCTCGATCAATTCCTGTTCATGCGTCCGATTCCTGGTTGGTCGAACCACAAGACTCCAATTGATAATTTATATCTCTGCGGAAGCGGAGTCCACGGCGGGGGCGGGGTCAGCGGGGCAGCGGGAAGAAATGTAGTGAAGGTATTGAAGTAGAAAACGTAAGGGTGTGTTTCAAATGAGTTGAAGGGTAGAACGTCCCGACACTTGCGCCGCGCGCCAGTGCGGTGAGGTTTTCTCGAAGACTTTGTTGTTATTTTAACCTTCGGGACGGTTGTTTCAACTGAAATCAAACACACCCAAATCAAAAGGTAAGTGAGAAATCCCGCTGGCTTTCTTGTTATGTTATATTTTCTTCATGACGTACTCAAGACCATACATTTCTAAAATCACGGCAGTCATCCTTCTCGTCGGAATCCTCATCCAAGTTCTGTACGACCCGATCTCTTCCGCAAGACATTCGCTGGAAGTTTCAAGTGTTCGCGATCAACTCCCCCAGGCGCGAGCCAAATGGGAAGCGCTGGGCATCACAGACTACGCCTTCGAGATCATCGGCGACGCACGCTCCATCTGCCAGCCTTCCGCGAGGATTGAAGTTAAAGGGGATGTTGTGGTCAAAGTGGAAACGAAGGATTTCTCTTCGGAGGATTCAACCCCCCAAATCCTTTTCCCCAATAAATGGACAGACCCCGATTGGGGCAATGAGGTTTTCCTGTGCAATTACAACCACTTCACCTTGACAAAAACCTTCGAGTTGGTGGAGCAGACTCTGCAAAATTTTCCATCCTCCATCCTGCAAGCGGACTTTGACCCAGTGTATGGATTTGTCGCTTCTTTCAAGTACGGCATTTACACAGGCTATGGATTGCTCAGGCCGCAGATCAACGACTGCTGCAACGTTTTTAGAATCCAAAATTTTCAACAAAGTACAAGGTAGGTCAGGCTAAGGGTTCGTAAATTAATACCTTCCGTCATTTCGTCATTCCCCATTCGAGGACGATGTGCGAGCCGCCGCTCTTGCACTTGGGCGGCGAAGCAATCTCCGTATCAGTGAGGGGATTGCTTCGGGCGAAGAGCAAGAGCGCCCTCGCAAAGACATGGTTGGCGGACGGGTGAGGGAAATTATATTTTTACAAACCCTAAGCGTCCGTACTTCACGAAATGTCATTCTGAGCGGAGCGAAGAATCTCTCCCCCCGTCTTGGAGCCTTCCAGCCAAGGTAGAGATGCTTCACAAGGGGTTTTTATCAGTGATTTCTGTGTGCTTATTACCCTGCGGGCTGTGGCGAAAATATACTCACACCCACAACCGTTGTCCTGCGCTATCGCTTGCTTCATAAATAAGTAAACTTTTGGCGAACATTGCGAAGTACACGAAAACTCCTGTTCCCTAAATTAGGCGATACTCTGTAAAATAGAGACATGCCATCCACACTTCCCATCCTGCGCGCCCGCCGTGAACGACGGCTTGAAAACCAAAACAAACAATCAGCGCGTGTGCGCGGAGCGATCATCAGCGGGGGCATCCTCCTTTCACTTCTGCTTGCGTTGCTCATCATCTTCGGCGCATTCGCGTATGCTGATATGACCCGCGAACTTCCATCCACTGAAATTTTGCCGCGCTTGTTAAATCCGCCAGATGGTTTATTGCTGCAACCCACACGCATCTATGACCGCACAGGCTTGCAACTGCTCCTCACTTTCGCGCCAAACGATGCAGCGCAAACGCGCCGCTACATTCCCATCAACCCACAAAACCCACAACACATTCCTGAAAACCTTATCAACGCCGTGATTGCCGTTGCCGACCCGCAGTTCCGCATTCATTCGGGCTATGCCATCCAAGGCTATGACGATCCCGAACTTCATCCCACCATCGCGCAAAAACTTGTCAGCGGGCTGATGCTTTACAACGAGCCGCCCTCCACGCGCCGCGCCATTCGCGAGCGCATCCTTGCCGCGCAGATCACCGCGCAATTCGGGCGCACGCAAATCATCGAATGGTATTTGAACAGCGCGAATTTTGGAAATTATGCCTTCGGTGTGGAAGCCGCCGCGCAATTGTATTTTGACAAACCTGCCGAGCAACTCACCCTGGCCGAGTCTGCCATTCTTGCGGCGGTCAGCGAAACGCCCGCGCTCAATCCGCTGGATGCTTCGCAGGTGGCCTTGCAGCGCGGACGCGAAGTGATTTATATTTTGAATGAGCTTGGATTCGTGAGCAACGAAGCGACAGCGCTTGCCCTCGCCGAGACCCCGAAGATGATATCCTCGCTTCCGACTCCGCCGATAGTTGTATCATCCCCGAAGGGGGCTCCTGCATTCGTGAACATGGTCCTCGCCCAATTGGATTCGCAAATCCCGCGTGAACGCATCGAACGCGGCGGACTCACCATCATCACCACATTGGATTATGACCTGCAAAAGAAGGCGGCCTGCGTCACCGAAGTCTACGCAACCCGCATGGCAGGCCTGCCTACACCTGAGATCGATTGTGACTCGGCGCAATTGTTACCGTCCCTGCCGCCTGCCGTCACCTTTGCGGATTCGTCTGCAAGTGCGTTGATCCTCGACCCGAATACAGGCCAGGTATTGGCGATGGTGGGCGAAACAAATCAAGGCGTGGAAACTCCTCTTGCAAGTACACACAGGCCCGGGTCCAGTTTGGATGCGTTTGTCTATTTGACGGGATTCACAAGAGGCTTGAGTCCAGCTTCATTAACGTGGGACATCCCAAGCCAGGAGATCATCCAAAACTTTGACGGCGAATATCACGGCGCGATGCGATTAAGAATGGCTTTGGCGAACGATTATCAAACCCCTGTGAAAACGTTGAAGACGCAAATGGGAATTGAGAACGTGACGAAAATCGCGTCGTCGTTTGGCATTGAATTGAACGCCGATGTTTCGATGCTTGAGATTGCGGGCGCGTACGGAGTCTTTGGCACGCAGGGCGTGTATTTTGGTCAGAATATCAACGATGAATTTTTACCTGTGAGCGTGCTGCGCGTGGAAAGCGTGGATCATTCGGCGCTGTTGGATTGGTCGCTGCCGCAGGCGCAAACCATTGTGACGCCTGCCATGTCCTATTTGATGACGCATGTGTTGAGCGATGAATCCGCGCGCTGGAATTCGCTTGGAAGATCGAACGCGTTGGAGATCGGCAGGCCTGCGGGCATAAAAGTGGGGCAAACATCCGACGGACGCGATGCCTGGGTGGTCGGGTTTACGCCATCGTATGTGGTGGCTACGTGGACGGGTGTGCGCGGTGAAACTGATTCAGTCACTCCGCGATTCCCAGCCGTGTTGTGGAATGCCCTGATGCAAACCGCTTCGGAGAATACCCCAGCAGACGGCTGGATCATGCCGCAAGGCATTAGCGCGTTGACGGTCTGCGATCCATCGGGGATGCTGCCCACGCGTGAATGCCCCAATTTGGTGACTGAAGTCTTCCTGAATGGCAGTGAACCGACTCAGGCCGATACGATGTTCCGCGAGTTTTCCATCAACCGCGAAACGGGCTTGCTGGCAACCGTATTCACCCCGCCTGAATTAATTGATAGGCACGTGTACATGCTCGTCCCTGAAAATGCGCGGGATTGGGCGCAAAGCACGGAACTTGATATTCCCCCAACTTCGTATGATGCGATTCAATCGCCGCCGATCAATCCCGTTGCAAACATCTCATCCCCGCAGTTATTTGCGGATGTGAACGGCGTTGTGCAAATTATTGGCACCGCTTCGGGGGATGGATTCCTTTATTATCGTGTGCAGGTCGGCAAGGGCTTGAATCCACAGGAGTGGATTCAGTTGGGTTCAGATGCAACTACGCCAGTTACAAACGATGTTCTTGCAGAATGGGACACGGAAGGATTAAGCGGGTTATATGCTGTGCAGTTGGTGGTTGTGCGAGAAGGTCAATTGGTGGATACGGCGGTGATACAGGTGACGGTTAGCGATTAGCGGTTAGCGATTAGCGATTAGCAGTTAGCGAATTGGGTGTTGGTAAAATCAATGTAATGCCAATCGCTAAAAGCTGAAGGCTAAAAGCTGAAGGCTAAAAGCTAAAAGCTAAAAACTAAAGCGGAGGATTCATGAAAGATTTTCGGACTTTGAAGGTTTGGGAAAAGGCGCACGACTTGGTTCTGGAAGTTTACAAATCCACAGGGTCTTTTCCAAAGCAGGAAATGTATGGCGTAACCAGCCAGATTCAACGAGCCGCGGTTTCGGTTCCCACTAATATTGCAGAAGGCTGTGGAAAGGATTCAGACGCAGAGCTCAAGCGATATTTTCTGATCGCAATGGGTTCTTCCAGTGAGCTGGAATATCTACTCCTACTTGCACGCGATCTTGGTTATCTTCCAGCAGAAAACTATCAACCTCTTCAATTCAGGTTAGTCGAAGTTCGAAAAATGCTCAATGCCTTCATCCAACATTTAAAAGGAAAAGCGGCTGGCAGTTGAACCTGTCAACCACTAACCGCTAAAAGCCAATTGCTAAACGCTAATCGCTACAAGCTATCTCGCCAGCACCTTCGCCATGTGGAGGTATTCCATGTTGATCTTGCGCTTGTTGCCAATCACATCCGCCAGGGGGATGAAATCAATGCCCTTGCTTTTGAGACCGGTCATCACGCCATGTGTCCCTTCGATCAATGCCTCCACAGCCTTGACTCCCATGCGGGATGCCAGCAGGCGGTCATACGCAGTCGGCGAGCCGCCACGTTGGATGTGACCGAGAATCGTCATGCGGGTTTTGAAGCCGACATCGAGATCGTCAATGCGCTGCGCCAGGTCCGTGGTGCGGATGCCCGAACCTTCGGCATTGATGATGATGGCGTGGGTCTTGCCGCGTTTGTAGGCTTCCTCCACGGTCACGGCCACTTCATCGGCTGTGATCGGCACTTCGGGGATGAGCGCCACTTCCGCGCCGCAGACGATGGCCGCCATCACAGCGAGGTAACCGCTGTTGCGTCCCATGGTTTCGATCAAAAACGCGCGCTGATGCGACGAAGCGGTATCACGCAATTTATCCACAGCTTCCATGATGGTGTTCATGGCGGTGTCTGTGCCAATGGCAATGTTCGTCCCCCAAATATCGTTATCGATACTGCCAGGGATTCCGATCACTTTGATGCCTTGCTGTGAAAGCGCGTGTGCGCCATTCATCGAACCTTCACCGCCGATCACGATCAACGCATCCATGCCCGCTTCATTCATCTTGCGGATGGCGTCCCGCTGGCCGGCCAGCTCCTGAAAACGCTTGCTTCTGCTCGTCAGCAGGACCGTCCCGCCGCGCTGCAAAATACCGCCCACATCCCGCGGCCCCAATGACTTGAACTCGCCATTGACCAACCCTTCATATCCGTGCATGACGCCAATCACATTCATGTTGTTCTCAAGCGCAGTCCGCACCACGGCGCGGATCGCCGCGTTCATGCCGGGCGCATCGCCCCCGGAAGTAAGCACCCCTATCGTAAATTTTTCTGCCATCTTTTAAATTTCTCTCTTGATCTGAAAAGTATCAAAATCACGCGCCACCACCGTATTCGGAAAAACAGATTGCGCTTCTGCAAGCACATCTTTTCCGCGGTAGCGGCGCGAAATATGTGTAAGAATCAATCTTTTAACCCCCGCCTTTATGGCGAGTTCCGTGCCCATGCGCGCCGTGAGATGCGAGAACTGCTTCGCCATATCCTCTTCTTCATCCAAATACGTGGACTCGATCACGACCGCGTCCGCATCTTTGCAGACCTCGATCAGGTTATCTGTTCTACCGGCATCCCCCACCACGACGAGTTTACTGCCCTTTTCCCAGTCACCCAGCACATCGTCTGGAGTGATGCGTTTGCCGTCGGGCAGGGTAATCTCCTTGCCGGCAACCAGGTCACGGCGTTCGGGTCCGAACGGGACTCCGAGTTCATCCGCCTTGCCCGCCAAAAACGGACGCCGCGCTTTTTCCTCGAAGATATAACCCAGGCAATCCGGTCCCTTGTGCGTCACGGAGAATGCCGTCACGGTAAAATCATCCGCTTCAAAAATAACGCCGGGCTTGATCTCGATCAATTTCAAAGGCATGGGGGGCTGGTTGCCGCGCAGGACAACATCATAAAGAAGGGTGCGAACGCGCTCCAGCGTACTGCGCCCGCCGAAGATATTAAGCTCGTCAATCGATTCCCAGCGCAGGAGCGTGGAAAGCAAACCGCCCAACCCGAGGATATGGTCGAGATGGCCGTGCGTTAATAGAATGCGCGTCAGGCGTTTAAAGCCGATACCCGATTGAAGGATTTGTCTTTGTGTGCCTTCGCCGCAATCCACCAGAAAGCGATACTCGTTATGGGAAACGATTTGCCCCGAAAGTCCGCGGTTCGCCGATGGCGCGGATGCAGATGTGCCAAGAAAAAGAATTTCGAACAATGTTGAGTCCTTGCGAGAATTAGCAATTCATAATATAGATAATGTCGCTGCGAGGCGATCTTGTTCTTGGCCGACGCAGTCTCCTCAAAACAAGAAGATTGCTTCGTCGGGAATAACAAGCGCCCTCCTCGCAACGACATAATGAGGATTATAGCCCTGCAATTGTACCTCAAAGAAAACAGACCATTTGTGCTATAATCTTTTTTGAAAAAGTAAATAACTCACCTTACGCACCGCCCATGATTCCCTCCCGAAGGACATCGGGACGATGTGAGCGGAGCGAAGGGTCTCTAAGATAGTCGTAGAGACCCTTCGCTATCGCTCAGGGCGACATGACCCTAAAACACGCAAAACTGCGTAAGGTCAGTAAATAAGCTCAACTCGACCTTCGGGACGTTCTAACTTTCAACATTCAACTGCTTTTATGGTACCAACTGCAAATGCCCTTCGCTGTCATTGATAATGGATTCCTGCTCCCACCACATGGGATAGTACTGAATTCCAGCCCATAAAGAAGCCATGTCGTCATAATGTGTGTTGTAGGCGTGGCCTGATTGCCCAGTTGTGTGAACAGTGATGGAATTGTTCAGGTTGCCCAAATCTATGATTTGGCGCATGGAGGGGACGTTGGTCACTCCATAGCCCAGGTTTGGATTCCAGTTTGTCGCGTTGACAATGGATTTGCCGCCGCTGGTCGCGAAAGGTCCGCGGTTGAAAAGGTCTTCGATAAGGAAGATGCCTGATTTTCCCAACGTGCCATTTTCGAAGGTGGATGTGTGCAGGTCGCCCCATCTCCATTTGGAGATGTCTTTGCCTAGTGTCTCTTCCAATTCAGCGATGGCTTTTTCGTAGGAGCGGGCGAAGATGTCGTCACGAGTTTCAACGATATCGGTTGTGGTTTTATCGTCCCACCAAAAACTGTTCGGTTCGTCCACGATCTTGCGCGCGATTTCAAACCAGGGCGCGCCTCCGCCCGGCCAGTATCTTTCGGGGAGATCATCGTTAAAGGTGTCGATGAGGAGATTCTTCCAGAAGACTTCATAGACGGCGGCGGGCGTGGAATCGGCTGAGGCTTGGTAGTCCCAGTTCTTTAGCGTGGCAAGCCCATCGGTCAGATTCGAAGCGCTGAACTTCATCCCCAAAAGATGGGGCAGGACGTATTCCGCGCCGCCATCGTAATTATCGCCCTGCATCTTTTGGATGTAAGCGATGTCAATTTTGCCGGGAGCATTTTCGATCATATCCGCGATGCGGTTGGCACGATAGCCAAGATCGTAATCGGTGGAAATAAGATAGGGATAATCGCGCGGCTCCACTTGATTATTGGCGGTGGCGATGTAACCCTCGACGGGGTTGTAGGTGTAGGGCAATTCGTCGAATGGGATATAGCCTGTCCATTCGTAATCGTCGGTCCAGCCGGGAACGGGAATCGTGCCATCGCCGTTTTTGCGAATGGGAATATCACCGGGCGCTTGATAGCCGATGTTGCCTTCGATATCCGCGTAGACCAGATTTTGTGAGGGAACCTTTGCGGTGCGCGCGGCTTCACGGAATTGTTCGAAGTTTTCGGCGGTGTTCAACATCCACGGCGCGACAAAGGAACTGGAAACTGTGAAGGCTGTCCACTTGAGGGCAATGGCATATTGCGCAGGGAGTTCGATGCCAACATTATCTTTGAATGGAATGAATTTTTCATCTTCGGGGTCGCCTTCGTTTTTGAGGACGCCGAGAACTTCAGAGATGACGGGTCCATGCCGCGAGATGCGGACATCCATTTCGATGGGATCGCCGCCCGCGACTTTGATGATCTCCTTGCGGATTTCAAAATCAACCCATTCGC
>CAKKRM010000080.1 GCA_919902735.1 Anaerolineales bacterium
CCTTCCCAAATTTCCTTGAACGATTGTTTGCGAATATCACCCAGCGGGGGAATTTGTTCGCGCGTCATACAGCACACATAAACCAGGCCGTTGAAATCAATGAGACTGTGAGTCCATGGCGCGTAGCAGGGGAATTTGTTGTAGTAGCCGAACGCGTACCTGCCCGCGCGCCCTAACCTGACCTCGGACTCGTTCCTGCCAAATGGGAATGCATCTTCGTCTGCGATATTGATCCCCAATTCGCTGGCACGCTTTTCGATTTGCGGCGCGATCTTTTCATTGAAGAGCGCAATATCCTTCTTTCGCATGGACAGATGCTCGCCGCAATGATCGTCCACAGGGATGAGGTTGATTCCGTCCGCGCCGAGTTCGTGCGCCAGGTCGGGGAGCGTTGCCAGCGTTTCATAATTCGAACGCCCGACCACCGTGTTGATGCGGACGGTGAGCTTGCCTTTGTGCGCGTATTTTCGGAACATGGAAACCGCGCGCGTGGTAAGTTTGAACGAGCCTTCCACGCCGCGGATTTTCTCGTGCATCTTGCGGATGGGGGAATCGATGGAAATGTTTACGCCGCGCAAGCCTGCTTCGATGAGGGTTTTCGCGTTTTCCTTGTTGATGAGCGTGCCGTTCGTTGTGAGCGTGACGCGCATTCCCAACCCTGCAGCCTGCGCCACCAAATCAGGCAGTTGCGGGCGGAGCATGGGTTCGCCGCCCGAGAAATGGATTTTCTGCGTGCCCATTTCCGCCAGTTCGGTGATGACTTCCTTGAACCTGTCCATGGGAATGGGCGTTTCGCGGTTCATGCGCCAGTGCTTGCACATTTCGCATTTGAGGTTGCAGCCATAGTTGACTTTGATCTTCACGTAAAGCGGCTTGAACGGACGCGCGTTCAACACCGCCTGTAGTATTTCATCTTTATTGTTTTCGAATTGCCCGGAGTTATACATCTAAAATTCCTGTGCTATGATTGGAAAATGGAAAAGATACGAGTGACGAGTAGACGGGAGAGCGTGGTAATTTTATCACTCGCCACTCGTTACTCCCCCCTCATCCTTCGTTAACGCCATGGCTATTGCAAAGTCAGGAAAATCTTAGCGCGAAATACGCGAAATTGGCGAATGGACGCGAAAAAGGAAAAATTCGCGCTCTTTCGCTTTTTTCGCGGCGTTCGCGCTAAAACAACGCCATGAATTCAGAACCACATCAAGCGACTTTGCAACAACCATATCGTTAACGCGCTTCACCTGATACCTTGCACCTGATACTCATCCCCCTCCATGCGCCTCAAAGCTGACATCACCCTCTTTCTCATCTCCATCATTTGGGGATCCGCCTTCGTTGCTCAGCGAATTGCAGGGCAGGTTGGAAGCGTGTACATCTTCAACGGAGCCCGTTATTTATTGGCGGCCCTGGTTGTTCTGCCGTTTGCCTGGCGCTCGTTCAAAAATACGAATTCGAAAATATCCAACGGACATTACAAATGGATGGGCGTGGCGGGTGTTTTTCTTTTCATCGGGAGCGCCTTCCAGCAGGCCGGCATGGTATACACCACGGCGGGGAATGCAGGCTTCATCACCAGTTTGTATGTGGTGCTCATCCCGATTATTTTGTTCATGTTCTGGAGCGAAAAGCCGCATTGGCTATTCATTGTCGCTGTGGCGTTGGCGATGGCGGGGGCATTTCTATTATCCACGGGCGGGAAGTTTGCAATTCACCTTGGCGATATACTCGAAATCATCGGCGCGTTCTTCTGGGCGGCGCATGTGATTGTTTTGGGCAAGTACGCTTCAAAGTATGAGTCCATGTCCTTCTCGGTGGGGCAGCTGGCCGTTTGTGGAGCGCTTAACTTTGGCGTGGGCGTATTCGCCGAACCCATGCCCGTGTTTGACTCGAACCTGTTGTTCGCCATTGCTTACACGGCGTTGTTATCGCTGGGCTTGTGTTACACCCTGCAAATCTGGGCGCAGAAGCATACCCCTCCCGCCGATGCGGCCTTGATCCTCAGCCTCGAGTCCGTCTTTGCGGTTATTTCGGGCTGGCTGTTATTGGACGAGAGACTGGCCCCCGTTCAGATATTTGGCGCGTTTCTGATTTTTGCCGCCGTTCTCCTCTCGCAATTCAAGGAATGGACATCAGGTACAATTGACCACGATCATTTAGTTGAGGGACGATAGGATTTTACGCAACACGCATCACGGATTACGAAATGCGTAATTCGTAATCCGTAAAATTTAGGAATCCATGCCAACCCAAACCTCCATCTTCGAAGAACTCGACTTGTCCTTTCACCCGCTTACCCAAAAACTCTGGCGGGATTTTGAATTGCTCTTTGGCGAGAACGGCGCCTGCGGCGGTTGCTGGTGCATGTATTGGAAACTGCGCGGAAAAGCCTTCAGCGAAAACACAGGCGATGGGAATAGGCAAATGCAAAAGTCCATTGTGGATGCGAAAACCGTCCCCGGGCTGCTGGCCTATTCCGAAGGATATCCCGTTGGCTGGATCGCAATCGAGCCGCGCAGAGCGTATCCCAAACTGGCTCATTCGCGGGTGCTCGCTCCCGTGGACGATCAGGAGGTTTGGTCAATCACTTGTTTTTTCATCGAGAAAAAACATCGTCACAAAGGCATTGCGGTTGAATTACTAAAGGCCGCTGTGGAACATGTCAAAAAACGCGGCGGCAAAATTGTAGAAGGCTACCCAGTAGACTCGAAAACGAATCAGCCCGACCCTTTTGTTTTCACGGGCACAGCCACAATATTTATCAAAGCGGGCTTCAAGGAAGTTGCGCGCAATCCTGCCCTCCCGAAAAAGCATCGGGACAATGTGAGCAGAGTCGAAGGGTCGCCCACGCGTCCCATCTTTCGTTTCACGATTGCATAAATGACTTTTCAACCTCCCTCAAAATCCCTTACCCCTCGCGATTATCAATTCATTGCGCTGGTTACGATTCTCTTTTTGATCGTTTCGATCGCGCTTGTTTTTGCAAACCTAACGCTCACAGGCGGCGGAGATTTTTACGTTCATTGGGTTGCGAGCCGTGGATTTATTTTTGAAAAAGTGGATCCGTACAGTGGGGAGGTCCCTGCCCGTGTGCAGCAACTGGTTTATGATGATCCAGCGAAGGCAGGCGACGAACCCTACATTCTGGATACGCCCTTTCACATGCTCCTGCTCTATTTTCCTTTCTCGCTTCTTTCCGACCCTCAGCTTGCCCGGGCGATCTATACCTTGCTCCTCGAATTGGCATTGTTCACGCTTGCCTTGCTAAGCCTGCGCCTTACAGATTGGGAAGCCCCGCGTTATTTTTGGTTTTTATTTCTTTTCTTTTGCATTTTCAATTTCTACGCTTTTCAAGCCATCCTTGAATCCAGCCCCGTTCTATTGTTGGGGTTAATCTATGCAGGCATTTTGCTTGCCCTTCGCAATAATCAGGATGAACTTGCAGGCGCGTTGATGGCCGTCTCTTTATATTATTGGGAAGTTGGCGCGCCGTTTTTATTTCTGGTTGCATGGCGCGCCTATCGTGAGGGACGCGGAAGAGTCTTTGCAGGCCTGGGGATGATTACCTTTGTTCTGCTGGCCGTTTCATTTTTAGTGTATCCAAACTGGCTTATCTCTTTTCTGCGGGCTGGCATGAACAACCTGCGCGCAGATTTTGGCTTTTCAACCCATGAGGTTTTTGAACATTTTTTCCCTTCCCAAAGCGGCATGATTGCCTGGGTTTTTATCGGCATTCTCGTCATCACCCTCGGCTACGAGTGGAACGCAGCCCTCACCGCAGACTTCCGCAGGTTTTACTGGGCGGCCTGTCTTTCGTTGGCCGCGTCACCTTTGCTTGGCTTCCGCACTGAACTGGAACACCTTGCGGCGCTTGTCATTCCGCTGGCCTTCATCTTCGCCATCGTCCATGACCGTTGGCATCGCTTCGGCAGCGGCTTGACGATTCTGCTCCTGCTGGCAGTTTTCCTTGTTCCCTGGGCTGTTTATTTCTTTGCCCTGCCTCGCCTTGGACAAATAGCTGATGATGTTCTATTTCTCTTCCTTCCGCTTTTCACCCTCATCGGCTTATACTGGATTCGCTGGTGGGCGATCCGTCCCCCGCGCGTTTGGGCAGATTTAGCAAATCGTAAATCGTAAATCGTAAATCGTATGTCCCCCCGCACCTACTTCCTCCTCTTTCTCTCTGGCCTGATCCTGCCATTCATCATCGCACAATTTCAACCCATCCCCGGCTACCTTGACTCTGATTATTACTACGCGGGCGGAATTCAACTCGCCAAAGGCAATGGCTTCACCGAGCCATACTTATGGAACTATCTCGACGGCACAACAACATTGCCGCATCCATCCCACACCTATTGGATGCCGCTCGCTTCTATCATCTCCGCTCTGGGCATGTGGGTGACAGGTCAGGCCACCTATGCTTCCGCCAGACTGCCCTTCATTATTATTGCGGCGTTGGTTGTCCCGGTCACTGCCGCAGTTGCCTACGCATTTTCCAAAAAACGAGACCTTGCAATCATCTCTGCCTTGTTGGCGATTTTCTCCATCTATCACGCCCCGTTCGTCGGCGTCACAGATAACTTCAGTCCCTTCATGCTGTTTGGCGGTTTATATTTTATTTTCGTTTCAAAAATTATCGAAGATTCAGCCCCTAAAAAATATTGGTTTTTCCTCGGCCTGCTTGCGGGCTTGCTCACTCTTTCCCGCAGCGACGGCCTGCTTTGGCTCGCCCTCACATTCCTTTTCGCCATCCGCAACCTTCAACCTTCAACACGCAACCCCGTCCTGAGTGCAGCCGAAGGGCAACACGCAACACGCCCAACCTTCACCTTTCATCTTTCATCCTTCATCCTTACCCTCCTCGGCTTCCTCCTCATCATGTCCCCCTGGTACGCGCGGAATTTGAATGCCTTCGGAGCGCTCATGGCTCCCGGCGGAAGCCGCGCCCTGTGGCTTGAAAATTACGATCAGACCTTCACCTATCCGCCCGAACAATTGAACATGGAATCATTCCTTGCAACGGGCTGGAACGAAATCCTTTCAGACAGGCTGTGGGCATTCGGCACAAACCTGCAAAGCGGATTCGCCGCACACGGTGGAATCATTTTATTTCCATTTATCGTGGCGGGCATTATTTATTTCCGCAAAGATGAACGTGTCAAACTTGCGGCAACAGCCTGGTTGATTCTATTCTTCGTGATGACCTTCATCTTTCCATTCGCTGGCGCGCGCGGCGCATTCTTCCATGCGGGCGCGGCGCTCCAACCCATGTGGTGGACTCTTGCGCCTTTGGGTCTCGATGAGATTCTACTGTCCCTGAGAAAACGCAGCTGGGGCAGCGACCAGACCAAAGTTATATTCCGAAGCGCGCTTGTCATGATCGCAATCATCCTCACGGCTTTCGTCGTCGATCTTCGGCTGTTTACTTTAGGCTGGGGCGAAGGCGAAGAAATTTATCCCGCCGTCGAAGCATTCCTGCTTGAAAATGGAATCGAAGACGATGATATTGTCATCGTTCGCAACGCGCCCGGTTATTACATTGCAACGGATCGCTCCGCAATTTCAATTCCATACGGCGGCGGGGATGCCATCCTTGCGGCCGCGAAACAATTCGGCGCGGAGTATCTCGTACTTGAGTCGAAGGCGGCGCTTCCGCAAATAAAAAGTTTGCTTGAAAACCCGCAAGGCCGCGATGGTTTTATTTATTTAGGTGAAGTCAATGAAGCGCACATCTTCAAAATCAACAAGTGAAATTTCGCCGCGCGATCTATTGATCCTCGCCCTTGCCGTATCATTGATCGCGGCCATCTATTTGCTCACAAGCCGCTTCACATACACAATCGGCTTCCCGCTCGACGACTCCTGGATTCATCAAACCTACGCGCGCAATCTCGCGTTGAATAGCGAGTGGGCATTTCGCGCTGGCATTCCATCCGCAGGTTCCACCGCGCCGCTTTGGTCGGCGTTACTTGCAATTGGTTTTTTGTTCAACCTCTCGCCATACCTCTGGGCTTATTTTCTCGGCAGCTTAACTTTATTTGCGCTCGCCATTCTTTGTGAATGGGCGGTTCGCAAATTGGTAAATTCCTACCGTCCTCATTTCCCCTGGGTTGGAATCTTCATCGCGTTTGAATGGCATCTCGTTTGGGCGGGGATGTCTGGCATGGAAACCCTGCTGCATGGATTGATCGTCACAACCGTTCTTGTTTTGTTGATGACAGACTCGCATCGCTACCTAACCCTGGGCCTGCTCACCGGTCTATCAGCCTGGGTCCGCCCCGACGGTTTGACTCTGCTCGGCCCCGTGCTGATGACGATCTTTTTTATGGAAGAAGACATGCGTTCACGTCTCACCGCTGTAGTGCGTTATTTTATTGGCTTTGGTTCATTATTTGGTTTATACCTGCTGTTCAACCTGGCAATTGGCGGCGCGCCCATGCCAAACACTTTTTATGCAAAACAAGCCGAATATGTTTCATGGCAGTTGCGCCCAATTATTGAACGCCTTGGGGATATGTTTTTGCAGTTGCTGGTTGGCCCAAGCCTTTTGTTGATCCCTGGCATGATTGGCTGGCTGGTAAAGTCAATCAGGGAGCGCATGTGGGGCAGCCTTGCCGCGCTGATCTGGTGCGTTGGTTACTTTGGGCTTTACGTTTCGCGCCTGCCAATGTACCAGCATGGCCGTTATATCATGCCTGCCATGCCGATATTTTTTCTGTTTGGCCTGCTCGCCTTCGCAGAGTTCGATAAAAGCAAGGTTTTCTTGCGTTACCATTGGGTCGCGCAAACCCTATGGCGGGGCAGCGTGGCCATGCTTGCATTTGGGTTTATCACCCTCGGCGCACACTCGTACGCGCAGGATGTGGCTGTGATCGAAAGCGAAATGGTGGTCACTGCAAAGTGGGCCGCTGAAAATTTACCCCCCGACGCAGTCATCGCTGCGCATGACATTGGCGCGTTGGGATATTTCGACCAGCACGAACTAATAGACCTTGCAGGTTTGATCTCGCCTGAAGTCATTCCCTTCATTCGCGACGAGCCTCGTATCGCTGTCTTCCTGAATGAAAAAAACGCAGATTACGTGATCGCTTTTCCAGAGTTTTATCCTGTTTTATCAGAAGGGCTGGTTGAAGTTTTTGCCACGAATAGTGAAATTACCCGTAGTTTGGGCCGGAAAAATATGGTTATTTATCTGTGGAAAAGCCCATAATGGGTTAAAATAGTGTATTGTTTCAAAATCAACTAGTAGAGAGAGAATGGGCTTGGGATGAACCAAATAACCCTATTGATCGTTGACGACCATCCATTGTTCCGTCAGGGCGTTGTGGATGCCCTGTCATTGGAACCCGACATGCGCATTATTGCCCAGTCTGCGACCGGGGATGAAGCGTTGGAATTAATCAAAACGAAAAAACCAACCATTGCGGTTTTGGATGTCAACCTGCCCGGCATGAATGGTCAACAGATTACCCATCAAGTTTCCCAGGACCGACTTCCCACGCGTATTATTCTCATGACAGGCTATGACGATATAGAGCAGGCTATTCACGCTGCGCTGGCCGGCGCCCATGGTTACTGTTCAAAGGATATCGAACCGCAGTCTCTTTCGCGCATCATTCGTGAAGTTGCAGAAGGTAAATTTGTTTTTGCAAACAACGTCTTCACCCGCCGCGAACTGGAGCTTTGGGTGGAGGATAGAATGGAGGGCGCAAGGCGTTCTTATAGCGAGCCTGGAACCCCCTTCCATCCATTGTCAGACCGCGAAATGGAAGTACTGGCTTGCGTAGTGCGCGGTATGAGCAATAAAGAGATAGCCACTTTATTGGGCATTAGCCATCAAACGGTGAAAAATCATGTGACTGCCATCCTGCGGAAGTTTGGCGTCGAGGACCGCACCCAGGCCGTTGTCTACGCATTGAAACGTGGATGGGTAACTTTAAAAGATTCCGATATTCCGCCCCTGGAGTGATTTTATGACGGATAAAGAGTTCCTGGATTATCAAAGTGAATTGGAGGAAACACAGCGCGCCTTGCGCGAAGTGACTTTAATGATGGAACAGAGCCAGGGTGAGCTTTCCAAGATCACGCAGCGAAACACAGCTATTTCGTCCCACCTTCAGCAGGCGCAAAAGCAGGGCGCGGCAATCGAAGAGCTGAAAATGGCTTACGATTCCGCCCTGGACGCTCAACAGCGACTGTTTATCATGCGTGGACAATTGGAAAAATTACAAAACGATAAAACCCACCTTCAAAAATATAAGGCAGTGCTGGAAACAGTAGTCAACGGCGCTCGTGAATCTTCCTCCGCCAGTGTTTCGATGGGGAGTTCCAAGAGTCAGATGGCCGGAATCGAAATGATTGTTAATGCCCAGGAAGCGGAGCGCCAGCGATTATCACGCCAAATGCACGACGGCCCTGCGCAAGCCTTGTCAAATTTCATCCTGCAGACAGAAATCGCTATGCGGCTTATGGATATTGACCCGGCCCAGGCGAGAGACGAGCTGGGAAACCTGAAGATATCTGCCATGAGCACGTTTCAAAAGGTAAGGAACTTTATCTTCGAACTTCGCCCAATGATGCTTGATGATCTGGGGCTGACTCCCACGCTCAAGAAGTATGCCGATGCATTTAAGGAACAGACTGGTTTGGATGTAAGTATTACCGTCACCGGCATTGAGCGCCGCCTCGAGCCCTATTTGGAAGTTATGATCTTTCGATCTGTGCAGGAATTGCTTGGAAACGCTGCCCGTCATAGCCAGGCTACCTTGATAAAAGTTCAAGTAGACCTTGGCAACGAACTGATTCGCGTCAGCGTGGATGATAACGGCAGGGGGTTTGATCCCGAAATTCTGAAAGAATCATCCAATTTAGGCTTGAAGTTGATACATGAACGCGCTGAAATGCTGGGAGGTAATTTTGAAGTTGACAGTTCTGCCGGTTCTGGGGCAAGAATTACCTTTACAGTGCAGGCCAAAAATTAACTTTTAGGTATTTTGGGCGCGTTCGCGCCTTTCTTAACAATTTTGCAGGCCGTTTGTGCAAAACCCCGCTGTAATATGTTTTTGCCATTTTTCTTGTATAATGAACATGTTATAAAACAGCCTGTAATTTGAAACTTATTTAACTCCACGAGAGGAGAAGATTATGCGTCGCGGTCGAACATTGATTTTAGTACTTCTGATCATCGTAATTGGTGTGATAGTGGGGTTTGTAGCCATCAACCAGTTTGTACTTAATCCACAGCCAGAGGCACAACAACCCGTATTTGTTGAGGTGTATTATGCTGCCCAAAACATTCCGCAAGGGGGGCCTATCACGGAAGACGTGCTTCTAACAATGAGCATTCCACAGGAAAACGTGGTCGCAGTGATGTTTACTAGGGATGAATTATCCCTGCTTGTAAATAACAAGGTCGCAAAATTCCCCCTTGACCAAGGTGTTGTTATTACCGAGTCGATGGTTAGCGATTCATCGGCGGCCATTCCGGTTTCAGGACCGCAATGGGCTTCTTTAATCCCACCTGGTATGACGGCGATGTCGATTCCTGCCAATCGCCTCACATTATCCGGGTACGCGATTAATGATGGGGCGCATGTAAACATCAACGCCTGCCTGCTCTTTGTGGATGTGGACCCGTCGTTCCAGAGTATTTTGCCCAATTTCACTTCTGTGCTGACAGGCACGGGTCTGGGTTCTCTAAAGGGCGCTGAAGGAAGCGGTTTTGAAGTGGAAGGATTGCCCATTCTTTCTTTAGGCGTTGCCTCTTCTGGCTCTGCGCAGGGAAGGTTGGAGTTGGACCCCTCGCTTCAGCAACCCTATTATGTGATTCCATCCGAAACGCAGCGCTCAAGAATGGTTTGCCAAATGCTGCTTCAGGATGTAGTCGTAATGAAAATGGGCACTTTCCCGCTGGTCTCGTCCGCGGCAGTCACCACTGAACCTGTTCCCACCGATCCCCAGGCACAGGAGCAGGCGCCTGTTGCTCCTGATATTGTCACTTTGATTGTTACGCCACAGGATTCGATAACGCTTTCCTACTTGATGTATACCAACGCACAAATTTCCCTGACCTTGCGGAATCCTATTGACCAGGCTCGCCAGGCTACGGAAGCATCTACTTTGCAGTTCCTGTTAAGCCAGTACAATATCCCTGTGCCCGCAAAATTGCCTTATGCGATGCAGCCTGCATTAACTACATTGACATCCCCGTTCCTTACAAACGATACAGTTACAGTCCCGCCTCAATAAAAATAATAACTGTTAATGATTGGATATAGTGTATGGCTTCAGATAAAATTCGAGTCCTTATCGTTGATGACATTGCAGAAACGCGGGAGAACGTTCGGAAACTGTTGCAATTTGAGTCTGATGTCGATGTTGCAGGAGTTGCAAGATCCGGCAGAGAGGGCATTCAACTTGCCCAGGAACTGGACCCAGATGTCATTTTGATGGATATCAACATGCCCGATATTGATGGCATAACAGCGACAGAAGAAATTCGCCTTAAATCCCCGCATATTCAGGTTGTAATTTTATCTGTGCAAGGCGACCAAAATTACATGCGCCGTGCGATGCTGGCTGGTGCACGAGATTTTCTCACCAAACCCCCAATGGGGGATGAACTGATATCCGCCATCCGAAGGGCTGGCGAGATGTCTCATGTAGAACGTATGAAGGGCGCCAAACACCTTGGAGCTTCATCTGTGTCTGGCGGATCTGCTTCAATGGCTAATTTTGCCCCGCCATCAAGGGGTAAGATTGTTACCATCTATAGCCCCAAAGGCGGCACAGGTTGTACAACGCTTGCTGTTAATTTGGCGATAGCGTTAAACAATGAAGATACGCGTACTGTTTTGGTGGATGGTAATTTGCAATTCGGTGATGTTGCTGTTTTTTTGAATGAACAAGGTAAAAACACCATACTTGACCTGGCGCCCCGTGTGGACGAACTTGAACCGGATGTTGTTGAAGACATTTTGATCAAGCATGATGCATCCGGAGTTCGAATATTGGCAGCGCCTCAACGCCCTGAAATGGCGGAGAAGGTTAGCGCAGAGCAGTTTTCTAAGGTTTTGCAGTTTCTCCAGGGAATGTATGCCTATGTCGTTGTTGATACTTCGCCGATATTAACGGATGTAATACTTGCCACCATAGATATTAGTGATGTGATCGTATTAGTCACCACGCAGGAGATTCCCGCCATTAAGAACTGTCGTTTAGTGCTCGATTTGTTAACCACGATGGGGGTAAACAAGGGGCGGGTCGTGTTCGCGATGAACCGCTATGACAAACGAATTGCAATTACTCCGGACCGGGTAAGTGAGAACTTAAAACACGAAGTGTCGGTTGTGATCCCGTTTGATGAAAAAGTAGTGATTACGGCTGTAAATCGAGGCGTTCCATTTATGCTGGACGGTAATAAAATGCAGCCTGTTGGAAGGGGAATTTTTTCACTTGCGGAGGCCATTCGGACGCGATTGAGTACATTAGAAGTTGAGAATGAAACAGCAATTAAACGCTAAGGAGATTTGTTATGTCGTTGCTTCGCCGTATTGAAAAAGGACAGGGTGGCAGCCAGGAAGGTGGAACTCCGCCGCCTGCGCCGCAGCCGTCGGGTGGAGGGAGCGGACAAACAGGCAGTGGAGGGGGCGGCGATACATCCCGTCTTTCTTCATTGCAAGCCAGGCGCGTCAGTGCGCCGATCACATCTCCCCAGGCGGGTTCCTACTTTGATTTAAAAACAAGGGTGCAAAATAAATTACTTGCCGAGATCGACCCGTCGATGGATGTTTCGCGAACAGATGAAGTTCGCCGTACCATACAAGGATTGTTCGAACAAATCCTTGTGGAAGAAAACATCGTTCTTTCAAGGCCTGAGCGCGCACGGCTTTTCGAACAAATTTCCGCTGAAATACTTGGCCTCGGCCCATTGCAGGCCTTATTGGAAGATGACACGATCACGGAAATCATGGTGAACGGGCCGAAGAATATTTATATTGAACGGAAGGGCAAGCTGCACCGCGTGCCTGTAACTTTTGAAAGCAACGAACACCTGATGCGTATCATTGATCGCATCGTAGCGCCTTTGGGCCGTCGTATTGACGAGTCCAGCCCGTATGTTGACGCTCGTTTGCAGGATGGATCTCGTGTCAATGCTGTCATTCCACCCATTTCTCTGGTTGGGCCGGTTTTAACAATTCGTAAATTTTCAAAGAACCCAATCACTGTCGAGCAGATGATTCAATTTGGTTCTCTTACAAATGAATCGGTTCAATTCTTAAAAGCCTGTGTGGAAGCTCGATTGAATATCGTTATTTCCGGCGGTACGGGCTCGGGTAAAACAACCCTTTTGAATGTGCTGTCAAGTTTCATTCCTTCAGACGAACGTATTTTGACAATTGAAAATGCGGCTGAGTTGCAATTGCGCCAGGAGCATGTGGTGACGCTTGAATCCCGCCCCCCTAATATTGAGGGACGCGGTGAAATCACCATCCGTGACCTGGTAATCAATGCCCTTCGTATGCGCCCAGAAAGAATTATCGTTGGGGAGTGCCGTGGCGGTGAAACTCTGGATATGCTGCAGGCGATGAATACAGGCCATGACGGCTCCATGACGACAGCCCATGCCAACTCGCCGCGTGACGCAATATCACGTATCGAAACCATGTGTTTGATGGCCGGCATGGATTTGCCCATTCGCGCCATTCGCGAACAAATCGCCGGAGCCGTGGACGTTATATGCCAACAGGAACGTATGCGGGATGGTACGCGTAAAGTGACCTCGATTGCTGAAGTAAGCGGCATGGAAGGCGATGTAATTACCATGACCGATATTTTTATATTTGAACAAACTGGCACGGAAAATGGAAGAATTGTCGGGCGGCTCAGACCGACTGGGTTGCGACCAAAATTTATGGATAAGATCGAAGCCGCTGGTGTTCACCTGCCTCCGTCTATTTTTGGAATCGGCGAACGGCGCAGATATTAAATATAAATTCGAGTGTATTTAAGGAATAAAATGACCTGGATCATTATCATTGGCGGCACAATCCTGATCGTTATTTTGATCATTGGCGTTATCGTTTCTTCTAACAGTGAACGGGCGCTGGTTGAAGAACGCCTCAGCCAGTATCTGGGCGATGACAAGCAGGATATCGACCGTGAAGCCCAGCGGACGGTGTTAACAGATTGGGTTTCCAGACGAGTCGAAAAAACCTCTTTTGGGGATCGGGTGGCCCGTGAACTTGCGCGGGCGGACTTGAAATTTAAAGTAGCAGAATATTTTGTGTTGATCGCTTTTTCTATTTTGGTCGCAGGGTTGCTGGCCTGGCTTCTTGGAAGCCGTCATCCTGTTTCCGCCTTGTTGGGCGCGGTTGGAGGTGCTTTTGCCCCCCGCTTTTATGTGAAATACCAGCAAAAGCAAAGACTTCGCAAATTTAATGACCAGCTCTCGGACATGCTTAATCTGATGGTGAATGGCCTGCGCGCCGGGTATTCAACCATGCAAGCCATGGAAGCGATCAGCAAGGAATTGCCGTCTCCCATCTGTGACGAATTTCGCCGCGTTGTTCAGGAAATGCAAATTGGCATTCCAATGGAAACTGCTCTCGAAAACCTTTTACGGCGTATTCCAAGCGAAGATCTTGATTTTGTGGTGACAGCTGTTAATGTGCAGCGTGAAGTTGGCGGTAATCTCTCGGAGATTCTGGATAACATCTCATTTACGATCCGCGAGCGCGTTCGCATTAAAGGCGAGGTGCGGGTTCTTACTTCCCAGGTGCGTACCTCTGGTTCAGTGCTTTCCCTGATCCCATTTTTTCTTACGCTTATATTATGGTTCCTTAATCCTGACTATCTTTTGTCTGTGACGGAGGGCGGAGTATATTGTACGGCAGGGATTATTTGCACTGTTCTTGGCTTGATCGGCTCAAGCTATTTTATTATGATGAAGATTGCGGATATCGAGGTGTAATATGACAGGCACAATCATAGGTATCATTGTGGGAGGGGCCATCCTGGGCGGCGCGATCCTTCTGATTCTCGTTGGAATGCGTTATGCAAGACAGGGACAGGAGGATGATCTGGACTTGGTTATGTCCCGCCTTGCTGAGGCCACTCAACGGGGTGAGACCGTCTCGCTCGAAGATATAGAGTTGCAACAACCATTTATGCAGCGTGTCGCCCTACCGGTAATAAAGAGAATCGGCGAATTTTCGACTCGCTTTACACCGCAGAAACTTCTTGAAGAGACCACGCTGAAACTGGAATTGGCCGGGAATCCCGGGCGAATTGATGCCTCGACGTTTCTGGCGACTCGTTTTGTTGGGGCGGCTGTATTTGGCGGACTCTTGCTATTGATTTCCAACCTGCCGACGGTCATTTGGCCTTTTGCAAGGGTTGTTTTAGTTGTGGGCATTTTCACGGCCCTTGGTTTTTTCTTTCCGCAATTATGGCTGCAAAGCCGAATTAATGGCCGACAAAATGAAGTACGCAAGGCCATGCCGGATGCGCTTGACCTGTTGACAATATGTGTGGAGGCGGGGCTGGGCTTTGATGCTGCCATGTCGAAAGTAAGTGAAAAGTGGGAAAATGAGCTCTCGATCATGTTTGGGCGCGCTATCCGTGAAGTTCAATTAGGGAAGACACAGCGCGAGGCGTTGCGCGATATGGCAGACCGCATCGGGCTCCCTGAGTTGACGAGTTTTGTTGCAGCTGTAATCCAGAGCCAGATCCTTGGCGTAAGCCTGGCGAAGGTATTACGTATTCAATCCGACCAGATGCGTGTGAAACGGCGTCAGTTTGCCGAAGAACTCGCGCATAAAGCCCCTGTGAAGATGATCATCCCAATGGCGTTATTGACCTTCCCGTCTATTATGATCATTCTGATGGCTCCTGCCGCCTTCCAAATTGCGGGCGCGTTCGGGCCATTTTTGGGTAATTAATTCGAGAGATCGCATAAATTTTCGTTTTAGGGGTTGTGTTATGAATTGGAAATATGCAAGTTACCATTTATTTTGGAACATGCTCGATTTGCTTTTCCCCCCCGTTTGTGGCGGGTGTGATAAGCCCGGCCACCGCTGGTGCGTGGATTGCCAAAATCGCGTTAATGTTTTGAACGGAATTTTATGTGAAATTTGCGGCCTGCCGCAGGATAAGCCAGGGGTGTGTGAGACTTGTCTTGCTGAAAGGCCGCATTTTCGCGCATTAAGGGCGTGGGCTGTTTTTTCTGACCCCATCCAACCTGCGCTGCATAGATTGAAATATCGCCGTGATGTCTCGATGGGCGATATGCTCGCCTCTGAGATGACTCCTTTTGTAAAAGGCTTGAACTGGCAGATCGATCTGGTGATTCCAATTCCGTTAGGCCGGCAAAGATTGAGGGAACGGGGATATAATCAGGTTGGAATGATCGCAAGGCCGCTGGCACTGGCACTGGGTATGCGATACGCACCGAACGGGTTGATGCGGCGTAAAGAAACGCGCTCACAGGTGGGGCTGACAAGGGTTGAGCGCAAGGCGAATGTGCAACATGCGTTTCAGGCAGGTGCGGGGGTAAACGGAAAAGCTGTGCTTATCATGGATGATGTATCGACAACAGGATCAACTTTGTCGGCGGGCGCGGCGGCATTGTATTCTGCGGGCGCCAGGGATGTATATGCGTTGACAGTCGCACGCGCATTGCCTCAGCAGGGTCTGATGCATGTGTAGCGTTTTGTGTTTGTGACTCGACACCCCAATTTAAGGAGAACCTTATGTCCAACAAAGTGGAAGTTCAGACACGCAATATCCGTTTGACCGAAAAGATCGAAGAATATGTTAATAAAAAGGCTGGTAATCTTGACCATTACCTGCCCGCAATTGACGAGGCGCGTGTGGAATTGGCTCATCACAAAGCTGCACGCGATGCCAAAGACAGGAACGTGGCGCAGATCACTGTGTTTGGGAAAGGGTTTACACTACGAACAGAGGAACGTGCAGATGAGGCTCTCGCCGCTTTCGACCAGGCAATGGATAATTTGCAGCGCCAGATCGAAAGGTATAAAGGGAAGCATTATCACGGGCGCGGAGACGGGCGTTCTGCCGCAGAAGTGGCGGATGAAATCATCGATGAAGAGACGGGCGAGCTTGCCCCCTTGTTTGCGAAACGAAAGAAATTTGCGCTATACCCGATGAGTGAGGATGAGGCGATCGTGCAGATGCGAAATCTGGGCCATGATAATTTCTTCGTGTTTTACAACGGAGAGACGAGCAAGATTAATGTGTTGTATCGCCGCCGCAATGGAAGTTATGGGTTGATCGAACCTGAGCTTGGTTAGTTGAAATAAAAACGTGGGCTGGGGAATTTTCCTCAGCCCACGTTTTTTGTTTGCTTGAACCTGAATTCGAGGGCAAGAAAACATGCCGCGAGGATAACCCATGCAATGACCTGGTTTGGGTTAAGGCTGTTGAAGATCAACGTGCTGTCGCCGCGGAAGGCTTCGATGAAGAGATGGGATGCGGCTGTGAGTGCGGCAAAGGTGAGAAAGAGAATGCCCGGGCGTGGACTCTGTTTTTGGAACCAGAGCAGGCCGAAGATTAAGAACGAAGCGAGCGTCTCGTAGATTTGAGTCGGGTGGCGGGCGGCGTTCCATAAATCGATTCCCCAGGGTAGGTTTGTTTCCTTCCCGAATGCTGTGCCTGCGGCGAGATGACTTAATCCGATGGCGATGGCGAGGATGGCAAAGAATGGAGTCAGCGCGTCGAGGGTGGGCCAGAGGGACAAGCTGCGGCGTTGACCGTAAACCAGCGCAACGATGAGCGCAATGGCGACTGCGCCAATGGGGTCAAAGATATCGGGGTTCGCGGAGATGATGCCCGCTGGACTCTTGATGAAGGTGGCGATGTTTTGCAGGATGAAGGACAGTCTTCCGCCGATGACGAATGCGATCAGGCTGTAAAAGATAAGGTTGTTTAAATCATCCTTGCTGACGCCGTATCGTTTCGCGCGTTTTTCAGCGAGGGTGAGGCCAAGCCAGGCGGCAATGACGAGCAGGATGATGTGGCGGGGAGGGGCGAAGAGATTGCGAAATAATGTGAGCATGTTATTTTAGGGCTTCTTCTATGCGGGTGCGGAGCAGGGCTTCGGCCATGGGGCCGCCGATGACAACTTCGGTGATGATGCCCAGGCGGTTGATAAAGTAAGAGGAAGGCAGGGAACGGATTTGGTACATGCGGCTTACATCGCCCAGTTCGTCGAGCAGGATGGGGAACGTGAGATCATACTCTGCGGTGAAAATGGGAATCTCAAGCGGGTTATCCTGAATCGTGCTGTTGACTGCCAGAACGACAAATCCCTGATCTTTATATTCGTTGTACATTTTTTGAATGGCGGGCATTTCTGCGCGGCAAGGTGGGCACCATGTTGCCCAAAGATTGACAAGCACAGCACTGCCTTTAAGTTCGGAAAGTGTGTATGTTTCGCCTTCGGGAGTTTTGAGGGTGAAGTCTGGCGCGATAAAGCCTGCCTGTGGGGCGGAGGTCGTTCCGACTGCGGATGTGTCTGCTGGGGCGGCGTTGATGAAAATCCACGATGCGCCTGCAATGAGGACAAGAATGTAGAGGGTAATTCTTTGTGATTGGGTCATTGTTTGCGTGATTGCCCTAAATTGGAAGTAAAATAGAAATAGTTTCTTATTTCTGTTGTTTTTGAATCGTCAAATCTTACTATGCTTTTTACCGACACCACCTATGTAGGCATCGACCCCACTTCAGGCCGTAAGACTTTTACTTACGCGGCGTTGGATCGTGATTTGAATCTTGTTGCGCTTGCAGATGGGGAGGTCGAAGAAGTAATGGCGTTTCTCGCCGCGCAGAAATCCGTAACGGTGGCGGTGAATGCGCCAGCGGGAGTCAACCGCGGGCTGGTGCGCGCGAAAATAAAAAAAGAAATGCTGACCAAACATCAAATCCGCGGCGCGGAATACCGCATGGCGGAATTTATTTTGCGCGAGCACGGCATTGCGGTTTCGGGTACGCCCGCGAGCGCGGCGGTTTGCCCCGCATGGATGCAGGTTGGATTCGAGTTGTATCGCAAGCTGGGAAAACTGGGGTTCAAAAAATTCCCCGATCACGATTCGCTTCATCAAATTTTGGAAACACATCCACACGCGGGATATTGCGTTTTGCTAAACGACGCGCCGTTACCCAAGCCCACCCTCGAAGGGCGGTTGCAGAGGCAGCTCATTCTTTATGAGCGCGGTGTTCAAATAAAAGACCCGATGGATTTTTTTGAAGAGATCACGCGCCATAAAATGATGAAAGGCATCTGGCCTGTTGAGTTGTTGTATCAGCCTGAGCAGTTGGATGCGCTGGTCGCGGCATTTACCGCATGGCGCGCCGTTCACAAGCCTGAGCAGGTGATTTTCATTGGCGATGAAAAAGAGGGAATGATCGTTCTGCCCGAAAAAGAATTGAAAGAAAAATATTAAGCGGATGGTAAAATAGCCCCCATGACAACCCAAAATCTTCAAACACGCGCGATCAATGCACTTCGATTTCTTTCCGCAGACGGCGTTCAAAAGGCAAACTCCGGCCACCCCGGCCTGCCAATGGGCGGAGCCGCGATGGCGTACACGATCTGGACTCGGCATCTGCGACATAACCCGCGTAACCCAAAGTGGGCGGGACGTGACCGCTTCATTCTTTCGGGTGGGCATGGTTCCATGCTCCTGTACTCTTTGCTGCATCTGACGGGGTACGACCTGCCGCTCGATGAATTGAAAAACTTCCGCCAGTGGGGCAGCCTGACGCCCGGCCATCCTGAATATGGATTGACCCCCGGCGTAGAATTGACCACCGGCCCTCTGGGACAAGGCTTCTCTTCTGGCGTTGGCATGGCAATTGCAGCCTCGCATCTTGCTTCGATCTTCAACCAACGCGGGCACGAACTGATCGACCCCTATATCTACGCCATCGTCACAGACGGTGACTTGATGGAAGGCGTCGCTTCAGAAGCTGCCTCGCTCGCGGGACATTTATCTCTTGGCCGCTTGATCTATCTCTACGACGATAACCACATTTCGATTGACGGTTCCACCGACCTTGCGTTCACCGAAGATCGCGCTGTCCGCTTCCGCTCGTACGGTTGGCAGGTCTTGCGCGTGGAAGACGGAAACGATGTGGAAGAAATTGACAAAGCCATTCAGGAGGCAAAAGCCGAACCGCGCCCAACCCTGATCATGTGCCGCACTACCATCGGCTTCGGCGCCCCGAACAGACAGGGCACATCCAAAGCGCACGGCGAACCTTTGGGCGACGAAGAACTCAACGCTGCAAAGGACAATTTGGACTGGCCGAAGGAGCCGCGCTTCTTCATCCCTGACGATGTGCTTGAGTTTTATCGCAAAGCCGTTGAAAAAGGCCGCGAACTTGAATACGACTGGAAGATGAGGTTTGAAGCCTATTCCCGTTTGTATCCTGCGCAGGGCGCGGAATTGCAGCGCCGCTTGAGCGGTGAACTTCCCAAAGATTGGGAAACTGCTTTGCCGACCTTTCCCGCAGATGCAAAAGGCATGGCAACCCGCGCCGCATCTGGCAAGGTAATCAATGCGCTTGCTGCAAAACTCCCCGAACTCATCGGCGGCTCTGCTGACTTGGCTCCCTCGAACAACACTAAAATTGACGGAAGCCCCGCCTTCCAGAAAGATTCCCATGCTGGGCGTAACTTCCATTTTGGAGTGCGCGAACATGCCATGGGTTCGGTTCTAAATGGCATGGCCGTGTTTGGCGGCGTGATTCCGTATGGCGCTACCTTCCTTGTCTTTGCAGATTACATGCGCGCTTCGATCCGTTTGGCCGCGCTGTCTCATTACCCATCCATTTTTATTTTCACGCATGACAGCGTTGGCCTCGGTGAAGACGGTCCCACACATCAACCCGTGGAACATTTGATGTCGCTGCGCTTGATTCCGAATCTCGTGGTCATCCGTCCCGCGGATGCGAACGAAACCGCCGCCGCGTGGAAAGTTGCCATCAAGCGCAGAAACGGCCCAACCGTTTTAGCATTGACCCGTCAAAATGTGCCGACTTTGGAATCGTCCGCACAGGTGGAAAAAGGCGCGTATGTGCTCAAGGATTTTGGTACACCAGAAATGATTTTGATGGCATCTGGTTCTGAAGTTGGTCTTATTTTTGAAGCCGCCCAAAAACTTGCAGACGAAGGCAAGGGCGTGCGCGTGGTCTCCTTCCCAAGTTGGGAACTGTTCGAGAAACAGGATGAAGCCTGGCGCGAGTCTGTGTTGCCGAAAAACATTCAGAAGAGACTCGCTGTCGAAGCGGGAGCAGGCATGGGCTGGGAACGATACGCACACAGTCCTGCGTTCGATGCAGGGAAGTCCACCATCAGCATTGACCGCTATGGCGCATCCGCTCCAGCGAAGGTCATCTTTGAAAAACTTGGCTTTACCGTTGAGAATGTAGTTGCCAAGGCGAAAGAACTTTAAATAGAAAACCTAAAGGTCTTTAAGACCTTTAGGTTTTGTTTATGGAGTAGAAATGAAAATAGCAGTCGGCTGTGACCATGCAGGCTTCCCTTTAAAAAATGTTGTAATTGAATCAGTGAAAGCTGCGGGGCATGAAGTGATTGACGTGGGCACATTCAGCGCGGACGCGGTGGATTTCCCCGATTTCACCAAAAAAGTTGGCGAGAAAATTCAAAACGGCGAGGCCGAGCGCGGAATTTTGATCTGCGGCTCTGGCATTGGCGCGGCGATTGCGGCCAACAAAATGAAAGGCGTTTACGCCTCGATCTGTCATGATACCTATTCCGCCGCGCAAGGCGTGCTGCATGATGCAATGAATGTCCTTTGCATGGGCGGGCGTGTGATCGGCCCAGAATTGGTGAAAGTTCTCATCCCCGCGTTTTTGAATGCCCGTTATTTGGGAAATGACGAAGGCGGGGAACGGCTGGCAAGGCGGGTGGGAAAGATAAAGGCGTTGGAAGGTTAGCAAGTTTGAAGGTTTAAAGATTTCCAATCTCTTAACTTGCAAACATGTAAACCTATAAACTCAAAGGGAAAATATGCCAACAATGACCCGCTTTGAAGAAATTGAAGCATGGCAAACTGCTCGAGAACTGACAAAATTGATTTATGCGATCACCGATGAAGGAAAATTTTCGCGTGATTTCGGACTCCGAGATCAAATACCGCGAGCAACTGTTTCTGTAATGAGCAATATTGCTGAGGGGTTTGAAAGTCAGACCCAGGCACAATTCATTCGTTATCTTGGAATCGCGAAGGCCTCAGCTGGTGAAGTCCGTTCGCAGTTATATGTTTCGCGAGATATGAATTATTTATCTGAAGACCATTTTTTCAAGCTTTTCCAAATGGCTGAAAAAGCTTCCCGCCAAATTTCCCGTTTTATTTCTTATCTGGAAACGCATCCTCAATCTCAACGTCTCCGCGAAGACGCTGCGGAATACGACATAACTTTTCAACATTAAAACTTTCAAACACGGAAACGATAAAATGACCCCAATTCAAAAACTTACCTCTCTCGGCCAATCCCTTTGGTACGACAACATTCAGAGAAAATTGCTGGAAAGCGGCGAACTCAAAGCCATGATCGAACGCGGCGATATTCGCGGCGTGACCTCCAACCCGACAATCTTCCAAAACGCAATTGCAAAGACGAACGATTACGACGCCGCATTGCTCCCGCTTGCATGGGCAGGCTGGGATGCCGAAAAGATTTTCTGGCAGCTCGCCGTTGAAGATATTCAACAGGCCTGCGATCTCTTCCGTCCGCTCTACGATGAAACCAAAGGCGGCGATGGCTACGTGAGTCTGGAAGTCAGCCCGTATCTTGCGAACGACACCGCAGGCACAACCAAACAGGCCAAAGAACTTTGGGATCGCGTCAATCGCCCCAACCTGATGGTGAAAATTCCAGCTACCCGTGAAGGCATTCCCGCCATTCGTCAAACGATTGCCGCGGGCATCAACGTCAATGTTACGCTCATCTTTGCGCTTGATCGTTATGCCGCCGTCATGGATGCGTACCTTGCGGGGCTTGAAGATCGTGTTGCAGAGAATTTACCAATTCAACAAATTGCTTCTGTGGCTTCGTTTTTCGTTTCGCGCGTTGATACAAAGATTGATCCGCGTCTTCCCGCGGATTCGCATCTGCTTGGCAAGGTCGCCATTGCAAATGCAAAGTTCGCCTACGATGCTTTTGAATCTATTTTCACTTCGCCGCGTTTTGCAACCCTCAAGGCCCGCTTCCGCGCCCGCGCCCAGCGTCCGCTGTGGGCTTCCACTGGCACGAAGAATCCGAAATACCCCGACACGCTGTATGTCGATACCCTCATCGGCCCCGACACCGTCAACACTGTTCCGCCTGCCACGCTCGATGCCTTCCGCGATCACGGCAACGCGCAGATGACCATCACGCAAGGCCTCGAAGAAGCGCAGAATCATTTCGCTGAACTCAAGGCGCTTGGCATTTCGATGAGCACCGTCACGAAAGAGTTGGAAGATGAAGGCGTCAAATCCTTTGCGGATGCGTTCAAGACTTTGTTGGATGCGATTGAGGATAGAAGAAAAAGCGCCCTCGCTTCCATCGCCCTGTTAGCTGATTCTGTCGCCAAACGTTTAGCCACGCTGGAAAAGGATTCTGTCCCCGCCCGCATCTGGCAGCACGACCCCACCCTGTGGACAGATGATCCCGCTGGGCAGGCCGAAGTCAAAATCCGCCTCGGCTGGCTGGACTCGATCAACGATGCCCGCAAACGCCTCGATGGATATGCCTCCTTCGCCAGGCAAATCCACGATGAAGGTATTGACCGTGTCCTCGTCATCGGCATGGGTGGCTCGTCTTTGACGGCTGAAGTGCTCAGTTCCCTTTTGGCTGGTGCAAACATTGAAGCGAAATTGAGCCTCGCCATTCTCGATTCAACCGACCCTCAGCAAGTGAAACTCGCTTTCGAGAATTATCCGCCAGAGAAATCGCTCTACATTGTTGCCAGCAAATCAGGCGGCACCGCTGAGTTGATGGCCGCCTTCGATTATGTTTGGAAATTAAGCAACGGCAATGGCTCGCGCTTCATCGCCATCACCGATGCAGGCACCTCGCTGGAGACTCTCGCGAAAGAACGCGGTTTTAGAGAAGTATTCAACCCCGATCCCAATGTGGGTGGCCGCTTCTCGGCATTGACCGATTTCGGTCTCGTCCCCGCCGCTTTACTTGGCATGGACATTGAAAAGTTGCTGGCTTCCGCGGAAAAAATTAGAAATGCATCTGCTCCCGCTGCCGTCCTCGGCGGCGGGAACGCCGCCAAGAGCACAGGAAATGTGTACAGCCCTGGTTTTGCGCTGGGCGCTCTACTGGGAGAGTCTGCTCTCGCAGGCAGAGACAAGCTGACGATTTTGGCTGATGCGCCTGTCTCCGCTTTGGCGGGCTGGGTCGAGCAGGTCATCGCCGAGTCCAGCGGCAAGAACCAGAAAGGCATTCTTCCCGTAGCCCTCGAACCTTTGGGCGCGCCAGAAATTTATGGGGATGACCGCCTGTTCGTGTATTTGCGAAACAACGGCGAGTTGGATGCAGGCGTTGCCGCGTTGAAAATTGCAGGCTTTCCTGTTATCGAATTGCCCGTTACCAATCCTTACGATGTGGGCGCGGAATTCTTCCGCTGGGAAATTGCAATTGCTGTTGCGTGTTCCGTGCTTGGAATCAATGCTTTTGATCAGCCCGATGTGCAAGACAGCAAACGGCGCACGATTGCCAAGATCAAAGATTTTCAGCAGACAGGCAAACTTGCGGATGTGGATTTGCTTGACACGCAACACGCAACACGCGAACTGAAAACCTTCTTATCCAAAACAGGCGCAGGGGATTTCGTCACCATCAACGCCTATGTGCCGCGCAATAAAGAAACGGTTGAAATTTTGCAAGCCTTGCGAGTCGCCATTCGTGATAAGACAAAATGCCCCGTCTCTGCTGGCTTTGGCCCACGCTTCCAGCATTCCACGGGACAGTTCCATAAGGGCGGTCCGAACAAGGGATTCTTCATTCAGGTCGTGTATGATGCTGAGAATGATTTTGAAATCCCCACCCAGGGGCTGACCTTCGGTACCCTCATCCGCGCACAGGCATTGGGTGATTATGAAGCTTTGAAAGCAGCGGGACGCAAGGCCATCCGTATTAAGTTGGACAAGCTTGAAGATTTAAAGAACCTGTTGTAGGGGCACAGCGCCGCTGTGCCTCTTGGATACGGAGTTGATCTATGAAATATAACCCACAAATTCATCATCGCCGTTCTGTTCGCTTGAAAGGATATGATTACACCCAGGCGGGCGCATATTTCATCACGATCTGCTCTCATCAACGCGGGCATATTTTTGGCGAGATTGTAAACGGGGAGATGAAGTTGAATTCCTTGGGCGAAATTGCGCGCACAGAATGGTTCAAAACTTCTGAATTGCGTTCGTATGTGGAGTTATATGGTGACGAATTTGTTATCATGCCCAATCACGCCCACGGAATTATTTGGCTAGTTGAACAGGTAGGGGCGTTGCGCCGCAACGCCCTGAGCAATAATTCTGCAAAACAAAGGGCGGAGCAGCGCTCCGCCCCTACGGTGAAGGCAGGTTCTTTGGGGGCCATTGTCCGGGCCTATAAATCTGCTGTGACATATGCTGTCAATCAACAGGAAAATTCCCGCGGCTCCGTGATATGGCAAAGAAATTATTACGAGCACGTGATTCGGAATGATAAGGAATTGGACCTGATCGCCAAATATATTGGCTGCAATCCACTCAACTGGCAATTAGACCGTGACAACCCCAAAAACATCCGCAATTTACCTATGCCACAAACAATCGATGATTATTTAAGAGACGCCGAAGAGATAATTGGAGTAAAAACCAAATGACCAACCTTGCATCTGGACAATGTATTGCATGCCGCGGCGGTGAACCGACCTTGACCGATGCCGAAATCGCCGAATTGCATCCACAAATCCCCGAATGGCAGATCAAAGAAGTGGACGGGGTCAAGCGCATTGAGCGCGTCTTCAAATTGAAGAACTTCATCGAAGCCGTGGCGTTTACCAATAAAATTGCGATGATCTCCGAAAAGGAAGACCATCATCCGCTGATCATCACCGAATGGGGGAGAGTGACGGTTCAGTGGTGGTCGCACAAGATCAAGGGACTGCATAAGAATGATTTCATCATGGCGGCAAAGACGGATGAATTGTTTGGGTGATAAAAACGACCCAAAAAGGTCGTCTTTATTTACAGGCTATTCCTTCTCTTCCTCAACTTCCGATCATCCAGCATCTTGAAAATTTGTAATATGAAATGTCTGTCCCCCAGCCAGCCGAGGTTAAGAGTTCGTAAAAATATAATTTCCCTCACCCGTCGCCAAACCATGTCTTTGCGAGGGCGCACTTGCTCTTCGCCCGACACTTGCGCCGCGCGCCAGTGCGGTGAGCAATCCCCTCGCTGATACGGAGATTGCTTTGCCGCCAAAGACCAAAAGCAGCGGCTCGCAAAGACATTGCGGGAAGTTAATTATTTACAGACCCTAAGTGGAAAATACTTCATTTGGATATTCTCGAAGCCCTTTTTCTCCACGAGGCATTATCCATTAACATGATGATTCGTACAAAGAATTTTAAATTCCCCAGCCAGCCTAAAATCTCACCAAAGAGCGCGGCCAGCCCGGTTGGTTTCTTCGTCAACTCCACTGCGGAGGAGAAATCGACAATGCGTTCGTCGAGTTTGTAAGCATAGCGGCTTAATTTCGAGAGGGCGGGGGTTGCCGTCAGGAAGGCGCGGATATTTTCACGCTCCTGCGGGGTCATCCATTGGGGGAGGTCGGATGTGGCTTTGAAGTTGCAGATCAGCGCCAGGTCTTGCAATTGTTTTTTGTGTTTCTCCTCCAGCGTGTTTTCCCTCGCTACAAAATATTCCACGTCTGGGTCGATGTGAATCAGGGGTTTTAACCACAGGCGGTTCACCACGGTTCGGATGGCGTTTTTTGTGCCCGGGGTGGAGAAGTTTTGGAGAAGACATTCGTTGCGATAGTTTTCCCATTCGTGCGAAACATCAGGTCCGATGCGGATGGCGTCGCACATGCCCAACGCAGGCAGGATCGGCGTTCCACAAGTGAGAAAGAATGCGCCTTCACCCATGGCTTCGCGCATCACCCGCAGCGCTTCGCGGTAGGCGGCTTCACGCGGCATGTCTTTGTAGCGTCCGCCTTTCATCGCCCCTGCATAAAGGAAGTCCAATTTGTAATAGTCAAAGCCCCAGCGGCGCACCTGCTTCAGCAGCGCAACCAGCCACGAGATTGCGTCAGGATGCGTGGCGTCGAGCGCATATAAATCGTGCCCCCAGTAGTTGTATCCTGTCGAAACAAATCCGCCTTTCTCGTCTCGTAAAAGCCAATCGCTATGGTCGCGGTAGAGCCGCGAGGAATTTGACACGAGCAAAGGCGCAAGCCACAATCCCGCGCGCCTGCCCGTGGATTTGATCTTCTCTGCCAGCGCGGCCATGCCCGATGGAAATTTTTCGTTTGCCTGCCAGTCGCCGATATCTTGCTGCCAGCCATCGTCCACCTGCAACACATCAAACGGCAGGTCGCCGAGCTGGTCGAAGGTCTGGTGGAGAATCGTTTCGTTGATGGTCGTATACAGGCTGTACCACGAGCACCACACCCGCGGCGCATAATTTTTGTCTGCCACCCCAAAGCGGATGCCAAGCTGATGGGTGTATTCATCGAAGACTTGACTCTCGCTCCCGTACGCGGCGAACCACTCCACCGCGCCCGCTTCGCTCTTACCTGTGAGTTGATCCTGCAAAAGGAACACATGCGTATCTGTGGCAAGCGCGCCAAGCAGCAGGATATTCCCATCCGCAAATTCAACCGCGCCCAGCCATGACCCATGCGGTTTGGGTTCCCGCGCATAGACGACATCCGTTTGATAGGCGTGAAAGAAGGCGGGTTTTTGTATCGGCAGCGGAACGGGGTCCGTCCACGCCGCCAGCGACCAGGACTGCCAGCCATGCCGATAATAGCGAAGGGGTTTGGACGGCATTTCAATTTGAACGTCCTGCGCTGTGACGATCTTTGCGCCTGCTTTTATTTCTGAAAATTGGATCGTGGTCATTTTGTTCTCTCTTGAAAATTCTATGGCTCGTCTCATAAATTGATTTACATTCATACATGCAAACCCTAAAGGTCTGTTTGGTGTTCGCAGAATCCCAATTATTAAAAAGACCTTTAGAAGCTGTTTAATAACTCGATTTTACCAACTCTCCTTACGCACCCTACCGTGATTCCCTGAGCGCTAGCGAAGGGTCTCTACGATACTCTCAGAGATTCTTCGCTGGCGCTCAGAATGACATTGCGGAGAGTGAGTTATTAAACAGTCTCTTAGGGTTTCTTACGAAGGGTAAAAAGTTGAGCGCCGAAGAACGCCGCTCCGCCGGAGACCAGCACGGAAATCAATAAAATAAAGTGCGATCCCGTTGCGATTGCCAGCGCGGTTTCGTACGGATAATTGAAAGCCACCAGCACGGATACCCAGCCGACCTCGTGAGTGCCGATGTTGGCGAACCCCTGCAGGGGCAGAAGGGTCAGTGGGATCATGACAATGGAAATGATGGCGATGTGATAAAAAGAGATCGGCAATCCCATGCTTTGGGCGGCAAAATAGAAATTTGAATATACACAAAACCAAATTCCCACTGTAATGACGGCTGTCTTTCCATGCGCGCCATGAGCCTGTATCTCGCGCAGGCCAGCAATGAATTTATTCCATGCACCGCGAATTTTCTGGAGTCGGCCAGCTTGCTGGCCTTGGTTCAGCAGCAAGCTGCTGGACTCCAGAGTGGGTTTGCTGAATTTTAGAAAAGCCAGAATGCCCAATGTTCCTAAAAATATCAAAAAACAAAAGATCAACGCGGATTTGAAAATCCATGCAGGGATTTCATTTCTTGAAAACGGGAGCAGGATTGCAAGCATGGCAGCCACAACAGAAAAATCATAAAACCGCGCCGCAAGCAGGGTGGATGTGCCTTCGGTGAGGGAAACGTCCAGCCTGTTTTTGGCGATGAAAATATAAGTGACATCGCCTGTCTTTGCAGGCATGAGATACATGAGGATGTTGTGCAAGGCAGAGACGGGAATCAGGTCAACCCATTTCACCTGCCGCGAATAGATCAGGTTTGTGAAACGGAGCGCGCGCAGGCCGATGTTTGCAAGGTAGGCCAGAAACGCCAATCCCAGCCAGCCCCAATGGATATCGGAAAATGCGCGTTGAAGAATCTTCCAATCCAAATTGAGAAGAACGTAGCCAAGAAAGACCGCCGTCAGGGCCGCGCTGAGAATGTACATTAATATATTTTTTTTGTTCATCGAGCCTGTTCGATTTTATCCAGCCATTTGGCCTCGCCGCCATATCCGTATTTGTCCATCTGCCTGCCGCACAGGGATTGCAGTTGCGCGGCCTGGTGGGGGGGCCAATCCTGCCATTCGGGGAAGAAAGTCGGCTTGGATGTGTTGGCGGGTTCAGCGAATCGCCCGCGAATGTCCGCGGCGCGGGGCAGGCCGAAGAAATCCGTAATCCTTGCAAACACTTCCTCGTGGTGGTTGGCGCTGAATAAATCCTCGAAGCGGACGCGCAAATAAGGAGTGGCCGAATTTTCCAACCCAGACATGACTCGGTTTTTAAAGTCCCATACCCAGCAATATTTTTCGAAGCGGGTAAAACCAAAGGCCCGATGGAACGGAAGTTCCCCAACAAGAAATGGATTTGGCTGCCAGAAAGGGACAAGATAATTGCTGATAAAACTGGTTCTTTTTTGGCGCGAGAAATTCAATTGCGATGTGACATACGCGCGCGGGTCACGCACGATATGAAGAACCCTCAGGTTCGGGTACAACTCAGGCGCAAGGGAGGCCAGCCCGTAGAGAAAATTATTCGCATCGATGTGAAATTCTGCTTCACAGGTTTCGATCTCTTTTCCCTTCAATATTTTCCAGGCGGCTTTGAGTCCGCTTTTGGGGAAGAGATGTGAGAAATGCAGGTTGGTGAGAATCTGGATCACTCTCGAAGGGCCGCGCTCATGATAGGAAGCCGAAGCAGGCCTGCCCTGAGCAGGGTCGAAGGGATACAGGTCCGCAAAGAGGCGGGAGAGGAAGATGGTACCTGTCCGTCCTGTGGAAACGATCAAGATCGGCTGGGTGTTCTTCATTCGTCTTCTTCGATGGGAGAGTTGGATTCGCTGCGGTCAAAGCGCAGTTGGGCGATCTGTTCAGAGACCAGGCCGACTAAAAACGTCAGCACCGCAGTGGACATGAGCAAGGCGGAGGTCTGTCCGTAGGGGGCCTGGAAAATGAAAATTCGGAACAGGCCGTATCCCACGCCAAGTAAAAAAATGAACAGGCTCAGGGGCGCAAAAATTTTGAGTGGCGCGAAGAACACGGCAATTTTCAGGATGATCATGAGAAAACGAAACCCATCCTGCAGGGGTTTGATCTTGCTTTTTGAATTTTTTGCGCGGCGCGCAAAACGGATGGGTTCATACCCGAGGCGGAATCCTGCGCGGACAACCGACAGGGTGATGGTGGATGGATACGAAAATTTATTTGGAAAAAGATACATGAACTGCCGCGCAACATGCGCCTTCACGGCGCGGAAGCCCGACGTTAGATCTTCGATCTTTCGCCCGGATACATACGAAGCCAGCGAGTTGAAAACCATGTTGGCAAGGTCGCGGTGCGCCTCGGTGTCCGATGTGCTGGTGCGGCTTCCCACGATCATGTCGTATGGCCCGATGCGATTCACCAACGCGGGAATATCCTGCGGGTTGTGCTGCCCGTCCCCGTCCATGGTGACGAGGATTTTTCCGCGCGCATGACGGATGCCAGTCTTTATCGCCGCGCCGTTCCCGATATTGTACGGGTGTTGGATGACGCGCGCTCCCGCTTTTCTGGCGTATTCCGCGGTATTATCCTTTGAGCCATCGTCAATCACAATGATCTCGTGGCCTTGATCCAGCCTGGCAACCACCGCTCGAATTTTTGGAATTATTTCACCGATTCCCGCGCCTTCATTGTAGGCTGGGATGATAACGGAAATGTACGGCGCCTTCTTTTTTCTTTCAGGCATTCAATTGCTCCATAAAAATCTTTTCAATTCGCGGGGCGATAATAATCGAAACAAGTATAATTGGCTATCCCTGTTCTTGGAAAAATAATGATAAAAAATCGCAAATTCCTATTTGTATTTTCCCTGCTCTTTTGGTTGTTTCTTTCCATTTTTCCGTGGCAGCGCTGGCTGGAAGGTCTCGATGTTCTCCGTTTTGCGATGGGTATGCTCGTGTATCTGCTTCCAGGCATGGCCGCCTTTTTGAACTGGACAGGGGAGGAACAAATCTCTGCGCGCACCCTGCTTGGCGGGTTTGTGATCGTTGTTTTTGTTACAGGCCTGCTTGGCGTGATCGCGCGTTTTTTTCAGCTAAATTTTTTATTCATCCGCTGGGCCTTTGCGTTGTGGGGCGCAGTCATGGTCGCCGCCTTGTGGCTTCGGCCTGCGCGAATCATTTGGCGGTTTAAAAAAACAACATGGTGGGAGTTGCTTTTGCTTTTGATCTCTGCTGGCGGCGCGGTTTATTTTTCCGCCCTGGCCAGCCCGCCGCTCATCCACGACGATGCGTTTACCTACAACGCCCTGCTGTATTACTTCCAACATGCACCCGCTTTGAATTTTGACTTTCCAGATTCCTTGAGCCGCCTGGAGATTCCCCGCTTTTGGCTTGCCTACTGGCCGCTTGTGGAAGCGATGATTTCAGGCCTCAGCGGCGTGAACGGCTTATTCATAACTGGAACGCTTCTTCCCCCGCTCCTGGCTGGGTTCTCTTTTCTGGCAGTTTTCACCCTCGCCCAGACTCTTGGCCTGTCGCGCGTCGTGGCCGGAGCGGCGGTCCTTGCCCAGGGATTTAGTCTCATGCGCCTGACTCGCAACAATCAACCCGGCGCGCTTTTCTTCCAGCAATTAACGGACGATAAAGTCGTTGCCGCGTTCGTTGTTTCCCTGGTGTTGTTGATTCTTGCAGTTGAATATTTCGAAAACCCGACAAGCCGCAAACTCTTCATAACCGGGCTCGCGGCCATGGGGATGATGTTCACACACCCGGTTCAATTTGGAATGACGTGCATGATCGTCGGCGTCTACGGACTGCCTTCGCTTTTTAGAAAGGAATTGCGCTGGAGCTATTTGGCGTTGATTGGGATTTTAGCGGCAGTAGTCCTTGTCCCTTACTCGTTCCGCTTTTTCGGCGGCGAATATTCCCAAACCCTCAGCTTCTCCATGAACGATGTGATCGAAAACGACGAACTGGCGCGTTTGGGGATTCGCCGCATTGACTATATTGAAGGCACGAACTATTACGGCATCTCCCGCTACCTCACCGTTGGGCTGCCCTATGAGATCGGTGCGCTGGCCGCGATTGCCAGCCTGTTTTTCTTCTGGAAGCACAATAGCGCCCGATATGTACTGGCGTCATTTCTTGTTTTGGGGGTGTCCATGCTTCCCTACACTGGCTGGATGGTCGGCATGTTCACCACGCCTTTTCAACTATGGCGTTTGACATGGTTAACTCCGTTTGGAATGGCGTTTGCTTTCCTGCTTTGGGCTGGCCTCGATATCGTTCAAAAAATCAAGCCGTTGGAAAAAATAAATAGATGGCTGCCCCAGCTTGCTTATTTTTCAGCGTATGCCATGCTGATAGTTGCTGTATTGTATGTTCGCGAGTGGACCTTGGGCAACGTGGAAAAAAGCAACCAGGATGTGGTCGGTTTTTATAATAACTATGTCAGCGCTGCCAGGTTGATGAATGAACAGCCGCTGATAGGAACACCGATCATCGTCGGCGGGCCGGATGCGGTTACACATTCAATCATCCCAAGCCTGACGTTGAAATACGTTCCCCTTGTGTTTCGTGTTGAAACAGGCGGCCCCCAAACCCAGCAATGGCATTCCCTGGTGGGGGACGAAATCCCGTTGGATGTCCGCTTTGCCCGCCTCAAGGAAAATAACGTTGAATATCTGTTTCTCAAAGGCGAAGTAGGCTGGGTCAATGCAATCATGGAACAGTATCCAGAAAACATCACCTTTATTTTCAGGGATCAACGATTTAGCTTATATAAAATAACGTACTGATTAACTGACCTTACGCACGGAAGAACTCTTTGCCGAAAATTTTAACGCCAAGCCGCAAAGACGCGAAGTTTTATTTCCCTTTGGGCCTTCGCGTCTTTGCGTTAGATGTTTTGGGCAAGTATCCCACCCTGCAGAGCGGACTGCGTAAGGTGAGTGATTAACGCGTAGTTTACCCGCCACCGCTCATCGCGGCAGTTGGTATTTAACCTGCCCTTGACGATTAAAACACCATAAGGTATATTCTGCGTGTCACTTTCGGAAAAGAAGAAGAAATAACATGTATGAATTCGACAAAACAGACATAAAAATTGTCAATTTGCTCCTTGAGGATGGCCGCATGTCCGCCTCGGAGATGTCCCGCCGTATGGCGGATATTTCCGAGCGCGCCGTCCGTTATCGTGTGGATCGAATGATCGAAGAGGGCGTCATTCAGATCAGCGCGGTGGTCAACCCCGAGGCATTGGGATTCAAAATCAAAGCCGATATCTGGCTTGAAGTCGAAGCGGACGCTGTGTTGGATGTAGCCAGGAAAATGGCGCTTTTCGAAAATGTGACGTACGTAGCCTGCGGCATCGGACAGAATGACATCAGTATTCAGGTGGTTGCCAGGGATACTTCCGAGATCTATTATTTCGTCACGGAAGTGGTTCGCAAAGTCCCTGGGGTTCGCAAGACCACAACCTCCATTGTGCCAGTCGTTCTGAAAGATGTTTACCAGTGGAGAGTGCCCGAACGAATTGCAAATGAATTATCAGAGAACGAATCAGTAGCAACACCCAAATAATCCATCAAAGGAGAGTGTATGTTTGGTTCGAAAACGCAATCGTTACAGCAGCGCGCTCAAAAAGTTTTGCCGCTGGGGGTAAATTCCAATTTTCGTTTCTGGGGGGACGGAATCACTCCCTATGTGGAGAAAGCCAAGGGCGGTTATTTATGGGATGTGGACGGTAAAAAATATGTCGATTATCGCATGGCCTTCGGGCCTATTATTTTAGGTCACGCCTTCAATGAAGTGGATCAGAAAGTAATCGAAGAAATTCAAAAAGGCGTGCTCTTTGCCATGACGGGGGAGTTGGAAGTTGCCGTGGCTGAGATGATCGTTGAAATGTCCCCTGCAATTGACATGGTTCGCATGGCTTGTTCGGGAACCGAAGCCACCATGCACGCCATCCGCGTGGCACGCGCCTACACAGGCCGCGATATTATTTTGAAATTTGAAGGCAATTATCATGGGATGCACGACCATGCCTTGTGGTCAACCTATGCCCCTGTTGAGGCATATGGCAACCGCCGCAGCCCCATTGCTGTGCCGGGTTCCTCTGGCATTCCGAAGTCGATGCGCGAGTTCATCATCACGCTTCCATTCAACGACTTTGAAGGCTTCGAGCGCGTGATGAAATCTTACGGGGAGCAAATTGCCGCAGTTATTACCGAGCCGTGTCAGGGTAATTGCGCGGCGATTAATCCACAGGATGGCTTTTTGCAGCTCATCCGTCAAAAAACGGAAGAATATGGATGCGTCTTTATTTTGGATGAAGTGAAGACGGGCTTCCGCATTGCGAACGGCGGCGCGCAGGAATACTACCGCCTCAACCCGGACCTGGTCACGTATGCAAAAGCGTTGGGCAATGGCTACCCTGTCGCAGCCTTCGGCGGCAAGCGAGAGATTATGTCCATCATTGGGCATGGAGTCGCGCAAGGTGGGACGTACACCAATAACAAGCCTGGCATTGCAGGTGCGTACGCCACATTGAGTTTATTGAAGTCCAAACCCATTTTGAAGACAATCGAAAAACGCGGACAACGCCTCATGGATGGCTTGAAGGAAATCTTTGAAGAGAACGATATCCCCGCCGTGTTTACGGGCTATCCTGCCATGTTTTGCTTCTCGTTGAATATCGAGTCCGTTACCTGTCAACGGGATTGGGCGAACAGCGACCATAATTTATATATCGCCCTTGTCGAGAAAGCCGTTGAAAAAGGCGTCATGCCCGATCACGATGCACGCGAACCATGGTTCCTTTGCTACGAACATTCCGATGCTGACATTGATGAGACATTGAATGTGTACGCGGAGATCGTGAAGGAAGTGAAGAAGTCGTAAGCGTTTAAAGTTGCAGGTTGCAGGTTACAGGTTGCAAGTTACAGGTACCTCCAACTTTAAACCTTCAACAAGGAAAATACCCATGACTAAACTCACCTCAAAAGAAATTATTGACCTCAACAAAGAATACACCTTTTTCTCCTGGTCGAATCAGGGACAGGTGAACCCGATTCCTGTCACCAAAGCCGAAGGCGTTTATTTTTGGGACGCTGACGGAAAGCGTTACCTTGATTTCGCCTCTCAGTTGGTGAATGAGAATGTTGGGCATCAACATCCTAAAGTTGTAAAAGCCATTCAGGACCAGGCTGCCGTGCTGGCTTTTGTGTCGCCGGGCATGGCAACCGAGCCGCGCGGATTGCTCGGAAAGAAGTTAGCCGAGATTACATCTGGTGATTTGAAGAAAACCTTCTTTACCCTGGGTGGTGCGGAAGCGAACGAAAATGCAATCAAGATCGCGCGCCAGTTCACCGGCCGCCATAAAATTCTGGCGCGCTACCGTTCTTATCACGGCGCTACACACGGCGCAATTGCGTTGACTGGCGATTACCGCCGCCTTCCTGCCGAACCCGCCATGTCAGGTGTTGTCCACTTCCTTGACCCATATTGCTACCGCTGTCCATTCGGCTGGAAGAAGGACACCTGTCATCGCGAGTGCATCAGCCATGTGGAAGAGGTGATCCAGCACGAAGGTCCAGACCAGATTGCGGCGATTATTCTCGAAGGTGTGACAGGCACGAACGGACTCATCATTCCGCCTGATGAGTACTGGCCGCGTATGCGCGAGATTTGTGACAAGTACGGCATTCTGCTCATCTCGGACGAAGTCATGTCAGGCTGGGGACGCACAGGCGAATGGTTCGCCGTGGATAACTGGAACGTAACGCCTGACATCATCACAACCGCGAAGGGAATTACTTCTGGCTACGTGCCGCTTGGCGCGGTAATTGTCCGCGAGCATATTGCGAAATATTTCGATAGCCACATGCTGTCCGCTGGCTTGACGTATAACGGTCACGCCCTGGCTTGCGCCACCGCGTTGGCTACGATTGAAGTCTATGAAGAAGAGAAAATTTTCGAGAACGCGAAGATGGTCGGAAAACATCTCGGTGAGCAGCTTGAGGAATTAAAGAAAAAACACACCTCAATTGGTGATGTGCGCTACATTGGCCTGTTCACCGCCATGGAATTGGTGAAGAATCGCGAAACAAAAGAACCGTTGGATTTGACCGCGCTCAGGAACTTCCTGGTTTCCAACGGCGTGTATGTTTTCAATTTCAAGAATATCCTGTTCATTGTGCCGCCGTTGATCATTACGAAAGAACAACTGAACGAAGGCCTGAAGTTGATTGACGAGGGGCTGGCGGAATTGATGGATGTGCAGGT